>JAGQWZ010000596.1 GCA_020436835.1 Saprospiraceae bacterium
AATGAAGCCAGCTGGGAGCATCTTCTGTTAAGGGCAGGAAAAAACATCGCTCATTGAATCTCTGAGTGGATTCAGAAGACTGGTTAAACAGGCAGGGTGTTGCTGAAACCGTAAATCGTCGCCTTAAGAAAGGCGGGACAGAGGAAGACAATAGACGGTAACTGACGGAGAATCAAAGAATTATTAAACGTGGAGAAGGCCTTCACTATCGAAAAGCAAAAGTTTCGAATGACAACAATCTCCCAGGATCATATTGCATTTAAGAGGGCTTTGATCCGTGCTCTGGATTTGGTTGAAGTCACCTTCTCTTCCAAATCCTCTAGCAGCGTTTTTGCTTTCCCGGTCTTTCCATTCTTCAGTAGTGCCAGGGCCAGATACCACTCTATAGTGTACTGATAGATTGAATCGGCTGGAGAATCCAGATATTTGGTTAATGTTTCTTCGGCCGTAACCCCATCGCCCTGCGCCAGGAGGGCAATGGAAAGATACAGATCCTTAAGTGCCCCGGGAAGGTCATCCCCAGACATATGTTCAAGTTCGGACTGAACTTCTGTCCATGCTTCCCGGTCATAAGCTCCGATAAGTACACTGAATCTATCTTCACCAGGACCACGTTCACTAAGTAACATGGGGTAGGGCTCAAAGAACTGCCGGTAAAGTTCCTGTGGTGCGGATGAATCCGGGCTATTATAAAATAGATAGACACCTATAACCAAAACCGTACAGACCGCCAGGAACAGCGAAATTCTTTTTGTCCCCGATAAGATTGACCTGTTTACCTCATTGCGTACCAAAACCTCACGCGTCTTAACGATAAAGTCGTATGCTTCCCGGTCGCTAAGGGCGTGATAGATCTGCTCCTCTTCTTCAAAGGAATTCCTGAACGTCTGATCTTCTACGCACCTTTTTTCAAAATCCAGTTTTTGTTTGGTCGTCAACTGCCCATTAAGGTAGGCTTCAATTAAGACCCGGTCATTTTCATTCATTATTTAAATCCTTTTGTAAGAGTCCAGACACAATTTTCTTTAGATTCTCCTTACACAGATACTTCTTTCTTTTAGCATAATCGACAGAAGTATCTAAAAGCCTGGCTAATTCCTGGGTATTTTTTCCCTCTATATAGTATTTGAGTACCTGTTTACAATCATCACCTAATTTTTCAAAGGCAATCAGATAGAGATAGTAATAGTAATCTTCGCCGGAAACAACTATCTCATAATCACGGAGTAACTCATCTTCCTTTACCTTTCGATTAAGATGATGGTACCACCTGTTGCGATACATTGCCCGGAAGTATGCCGGTAAATTTTCGATCTCTTTCCCGTCTGATTTCCGTAAGTGTCGATACAAAAAGAAGAGACATTCCTGAAACAGATCTTTAGCATCTTCATCATTGCCTTGATTATTTCTCACAAAAATGAGCAGCCCCGGAAAGAAATCCTCATATAATTTTTGGATAGCTTCCCTTTTTCCAACACGCAGAGCCTCAAGAAGAGCCTTTGTATTTTTGGGGTTATCCTTCATTTATAAGTATCCTTTTAGATCAAAAAGTGACATGAATAACTAAGTTACTCATAATACCAGTGTAAAAAATAGCCGGTACCGGTATCACAGTAATTATGACCGACAGATGACTTCGATCAATCATTATTACTAAATTACAATGTCAACCAGCGGTCAACTTGAGAATCATAACATTCTGCCTGTCACTTGTCACATGGAGTATTGGGCTGTCCAACGCGCCGGTATTTCAGGTTGCAATTGATACCAATCAGCTTCAAGTTTGGGAAGCGGAGGCGAAGAACGCTCAGAGGGAATACCGTTTTGAAGCGTCCACAAGACTATTTAAAAAAGTGATCGCCGGATACGAGACACTGGATGAGCCGTGCAAACTCTATTCGCTCCAAAATCAGATTGCTTACAACTTTTTAGATCAAGACATGGGTGAAGCGGCGATTCACCATATAGACTCGCTGGTCAACACGTATCAGCAACATGTCAGTTGCCGGGATACCAGCACGTTTATCGGTTTGTTGCTGAGTCAGCACATTATTTACCGGGACCTCGGCAAATCAAAGGAATCAAAGTCGCCGATTGACCATGCCCTCACCCTGGCCGAACAGTCGGGAGATACGATCTTTCTGGCCAAAATCTACAATAATTACACTGCCTACTATGGGGATTTAGGAGCAAACTATCTCGCCCTCGACTATGCAGAACGGTCGATGTCCTTAAAGAGAATCGCCATGGATGAAAATGACCCCTCGTATCTGCGCGGAATTTATACTATAGCAAATTATGCTGAACGGGTGGGGAATTATGAAAATGCCTATTTATTTCTTGATTCAATCATCCAGATCGCAGGCATGATCGATCCGGATCAACTGGCAGACACCTATCATCTCTTATCGCTCATTTGCATCAGGCGGAAAGATTTTATTGTAGCTAAAAAATATGCGGAGTTATCACTAAGTATCTTCATCGATCAATCAGGACCTGAGGGACGTTCAGCGTCTTTTGGTTATCAGGAGTTAGGGCTTGCCCAGAGTGGTCTTAAGGAATATGCAGCGGCTTTTGAAAGTTTTGAAAAAGCCTATCATATTCGCAAACAGAGATATGGGCCGGATCATCGTCTAACTTTAAGTAGTCTATCTCAACTGATCAAGACTGGTATTGAATTGGGTGAACCCAGCGCCTCTATTGATCGGTATAAAGAAATTGTCAAGAAATTTGTAAACCAATATGAGGTTGGTGATGCTTCCAAATACGCACTAAATCTATTGGAAATTGGGCGGTTTTATCAAAATGCCAACAATCAGGATTCTGCCCTTGCTTATTATAAAAAAGTTTGGAAAATCGCCAATGATTTTTATCCACCGGGCGACCGTGTGCACAGCGAAGCCAACCTTTTACTGGCTGGAACCGGTCCCTTAAAGCAAAGGGAAAAATATGTACATCTGGCGATGTTGCACCTTGTAGGAGACTCCGTATTGACTCATCTAAACCGTTCGATATTTGCGTTTGCCAACGACAAATACGCCGTACTGAAGGCATTCCATCTGCATTCCCAAAATCTCTATGCACTCTATTCCTCTGAAGAGAATACCAGATATCTGGAGCAGATATTAGACCTGGAACCACAATTTGATTTAATAAAAAACGAAATATTTAATCAGTTTCTGGCTTCCAAGTCAATTATTGAAAGCGCACCAATCATACGGGAGATCAGCCTCTTACGTCTCCGCGCCAGTTTGGCGTTATTTCAAAGGAGCAAAAAGGAACAACACCTGGAACATGCCCTGCGGGCCATGGAGGAAAGTAAAAATATACTGCTACAAACTCAACTGTTCGAGCGAAACCTCAAAAGTCTTTTACACCTGCCGGATTCCCTCGTGCGAAAAGAGCGGGAATTATACCTTGAAATAAATGATCTTGAACAAGAATACAGAATACATCCCACAGTAAATATTAAGGAAAGAAAGTTGGAATTAGAGAGGAATTATTTTGACCTCCGGAGAAATATTTTAATGCAATCCAAGAAACTGAATGAACTGACAAATCATGAAAGTATTGATCTGAAAGAGATACGTAATCAGCTAGATTCAAAGACGCTTTTAGTCGACTATTTTCTGGATGAGGACGAACTATTTATCCTGGCTTTAGGACAAAATTTCACTCATTTTGATAGTTACCTATTTAATCAGGAAGATCGCCATGCGTTGTCTGAATTCATACAATTTTTACGCAAACTTCCCGATGGCCGTGATAATTCCATGTTTACAAAAAGTGCATTTAAGTTTTATCAAAAACTGATTCCTTTTTCTCCCGGCAAAAGGATCGAAAAGCTGGTTATTTTACCCGACAATGGGCTTCAGATTATTCCATTTGATATCTTACTGCCCGAATTACCGGAAAAAAACCTGGACATTTCAAAATTTCCTTTTTTAATCAGGAAATATGAAATTGTTTATCTGGCTGGCTTAAACCTTGATATCGGGCCAAATGAAAATAGGCCGGTTGAAACGGTAGCATTCGCTCCTTTTATCCGGTCTATTGAAAAATACAGTCCTGCATTCCCTGCCTTAAAATATACCGATGAGGAACTTACCGTGATAGGCAGGATTTTTGACATGCAAACCTATAAGGGCAATGAAGCGACGGAGGAAAACTTTAAAGATCTGCATAGCAGTTACCAGATCGTCCATATCGCTTCACATGCGATCATTAATAATGAACATCCCTTACAATCCAATATTCTATTTTATCCTTCCGGGAAAAAAGAAGATGGTAAACTACAACTCTTTGAATTGTATGGTATGGATATTCATTCGGAGCTGGCTGTACTTTCTGCCTGTCAGACCGGTGATGGCTCACAGGCAACAGGTGCCGGAGTCATGAATATTTCCCGGGGTTTCAGCATTGCGGGCACGCATCAGGTAATTTCCAATCTCTGGCCTGCGCAAGATTTTGCAGCAAGTCAGATCATGCAATTACTTTATAGTTCGCTGGATAGAGCTTTTAGCCCTGGTAAAGCCTTACGGGATGCAAAACTGCAGTATCTTGCTAACGAGGAAGGCCCCTTAGTACACCCTGCGTACTGGGCTGGATGGATAACCCAATCATCAAGCTTGGCTGCAATCAGTACCACCCCATTTTTGCCCGGTAACCG
>JAGQWZ010000597.1 GCA_020436835.1 Saprospiraceae bacterium
AGATCAAGAACGCCATTCAAATCAGTGCAAATCAGTTAGTTGTTCCCAGCGTACGGGGTAAGCGACTCAAACTGGTACGGCTGGTATACTGATTACCGGCGGTATTGGAATAAAGGTAAATTTCTACGTCCGGTTTTAGGCTACGACAAATGCCTTTGATTCGATCCGGTCTCCCCGGTTCATGACCAATTCGTATGCTCCTTTCTCCATATCCTTTTCATTGATCAGAATTTCTCCGTTCAGGAAGGTCACTTTCAGGGGTATCCTTTGACCATCTTGTGTTCGCAGTTCGATACCTGGCTCTTCGGTCTTACGTTTTTTAAAATACATAACAATAGGATTAATTTGTATCCCAAAGATACTCAATCCTATTAATATTAGAAATATTTATAATGTGTGTTAGTCCGTGAGCCGGAAGTGGGGTTCTACTGTGACTTTGGCGCCATATTCAGCGGTGTATTTGCGGATCAGGTTTAGAAATTCAATTTCATCAAAGATCAACAACCGGCCTTTACCCCAGGCACTCATTATACGATACTGAACGGCCCGATCTATTGGCTCCACCAGGTAAAAGTAATTGTGCGGATCATCCCGGTATGTATCAACTTCGAACCGGCCCGGTACCAGAATAGCCATTCCAAGCTGTTCACCTTCCGATGACTGAAGACCATACGTATAGGCAAAGTGTACATCATCGATAAGACCCTGGGTAAAATCGGTCGATTCTTCATGCTTTGGCAGACCAAAAGCAAACTGAAGCGTAAGGTCGGTTTTGGACAATATGGAGAAATCAATCTGAGCCCAATGTTTATCTGCCTGCATTTGCCACTTGATGAGCACATCTATTTTTTCGCTACGCACTGGCACTCCTTTGATCGTGATATCTACTTCGGCACGCAAGGGGCCAGATTCAAGGATATTTATCTCTTTACTATCATACTTAGACAGAGGCACAATGCTTTCGAGGTCGAAGATAGCAGGGCTACCTATTCCCAGACTTAGCGCTTCATCCAGGGCATCACCTCCCCAGTCAGACACTTTTTCCAGGTCGGTCTGAATCGGAGAATCCAACATTTCCGGTTTTCTTTTTCCAATCACATCAAAAGCATAGGGTGGAGCCATCAGTGCTCGGTACCCAATCCATGCGTTCTCAATCACGATCCCGTTGCCAGCCCATTTCTCTTCAAAATTTACCAGATGGTTTCCCTGCACTTCGGTACCATCACTCAGATTTGCATGCAACCGGACACCGAGCGGCAGCGCTGCCCCTTTACCAGGCAGGGCAACCAGATTGGTCGTGGTGCCGGGAGCCAGGTCGATCAGGGCATACATTTTATCGGGATTGCCATTCGAATTTCGATCTTCGATCTGCACCGGAATCTCTTTGTCTCCCTGCATCAGGTGGAAATCGCCCTCCACCCGGACCAGGTCTACGTCAATCCCATATTGTTTTAGGCTATCGGCGCTTGGGTTGGTGACGGAAATATCAAAGAGGCCTTCATTGCGCTCCTGGGTGGTGTTTTGCCCACAAGCGAAAAGAAGAAAAACCACAACGATGATCAGGGATAAAAAGGAATTCTGCATATTCAGGATTGATTATGCCTGCAAAGATAGTCTACCGGACAAATTTCGATGCAACCAAGTAGCTGCTTCTGCTTTAGTTTTGTATGCTGACTACTGACTGTTATTCTGGAGATCATTGTCTTTGGGCAGTCCCATATGGAACCCGATAGGTTGGGGAACGTCATCATCATAGTCTTCCCAGCCAATGACTTCTTTGAGAAACTCTTCCACATGCCTTAAAATAAAGGGCGGTTTTAGTTCGGCCGGGCGGACAATCTCGACATTCTTCGGTTGCCTCGGTTTTCCCAGACCTTCGATAAAGGGATAGACAATCGAAATCAGGATTTTTCCATTAAAGAGCTGTTGATAGACCAACATGCCATTTGATTTGATCAATTCGCGTTTCGCATCCCCGATTTTTTCGGATATCCCACTTTCTACGTGGCCCAGCGAAAGTGCTATTGCTTCCATATGCAATAACTCGGTCGTCTTTTCCACCTTTGCCTTGAGTCCGGTTTCTTTCACGATAAACTCTAATTGGTTTATGATCATCTCTTTGAGAGACGCATGCCAGTCTTCGCGGTACTGCTCCGTATTTTCGAGGATCTTGTGGTACTGGTTGACTTTAAATTGAATATTTGATAGATCCATTTGCATTTTATTTGCCTTGGCACTCAATCCATTACGTGATGAATAATGGGAACTGAGGGTCAATATCGGTATAAAATTAGCGTTTTATCAGATAACGCATTTTTGCGATCAATACGTTACTTTTGGAAATGACAAATAAGAAAGTATGAAGTTCATACTATATACCCTTGCCATTTTTACCGCCATCATTTTATCCACTCCCCGACTTTGGGGTCAGATCGTCGAAAATGGTGACACCCGGTATGGAAACGAGTGGATCAATTATGATCAAAGTTATCTTAAAATCAAAGTAGGCGAGGATGGGATTTACCGCATTAGCCAGGAACAGCTGATTGAAGCCGGCGTACCGGTATCAGACATCGATGTGGCGGAATATCGGTTGTACTGGATTGGAAAAGAACAGCGATTGCTGACCAGCAGGGAATCCGGACCTCTACAGGGGGGAGACGATTTGCTGTTTTACGGACGGAAAAACCGTTCGGAGGTTGACCGGTTTCTATTCAGCGACCCCGATCGCCAGATGTTAAATCCCGAATATGGACTCACCACCGATACGTCCGCCTATTTTCTCACCTGGACACCGGGAGTTCCCTCGAACGTGCGATTTCACCGGGTTGAAAATGACCTTAGCAATCCGGGGTCGCCACTGCCCTGGTATATCCATCATGAAAAGCTGGTGTTTTCGGAGGCAGCGTTTAAGGGGGCAATTAATTCTGAAGGAGTGAGATACTCTACCTATGGAGAGGGAGAAGGATTTGGTAGCTCACTTCACAGTGAGCACAGTTTTGTTTTTAATGCTAAGGATTACAATTTAGCGGGATCTGCAGCTAAACTTCACCTTAGAGTCACCGGTAGTATCAGACCTCATGAGGTTACTATTGATTGGAATGGTAATGATTTGGGAACTCTCGAATTTGCGGGTGCAAACCAAAGTGGTGGGTCTGTTCTAGTTGATACATTTTTCAGTTTGGATCTGAGCAAACTTAAACCGGAAAACATTTTCAAATCTACCACTTCCGGTTCAACGGACGAAGTTATTTACGGGTTGTTGGAGTTGACCTATCCAAGAAACTTTGCATTTAGTCAAGAAAGATCTGTTCATATCAATCTTAACAACATTGCTGATGGTGCTTATTTTGAATTCTTAGGATTCGACAATCAAGGACAGTCACCATTTGTGTTTGATTTAACTGATGGCAAAGTAATAATTGGTGAAGTTGAAGGTGATGAGACTCGGGTCAAAATTCCTCCTGGTTCAGAAAGTCGTAGTTTCGTGATTATAAGCGTTCAATCAATTTCTAATGCAAATCTCTTCGGTATAACATTCGAAAATCTATCAAATTCATCCGCAGAATTTATTCTTATTTCCCACAAGAAACTTATGCTAGGTGAAAATGTGGTAGAGCAATATGCTGATTACCGCAGTTCGAAGGATGGTGGCAATTATAAAACCCAGATTATCGAAATCAATCAACTAGTCAATCAATTTGCCTATGGCGTCTACAAACATCCTCTAAGCACCAAGAATTTCTCAAATTATATTAGAAAAAATTGGCAAAATCCAAAATTCATTTTTCTAG
>JAGQWZ010000598.1 GCA_020436835.1 Saprospiraceae bacterium
AGACGCAGTCTCCATGTTTGCGGGGGTTGACTCAACTGGCGTTATGACTTTTGGTTTATTCTGGCATGAAGCAAGAATAATTAAGCCAATGGACAGAATTCTGATCAACGTTTTCATTTTGAATAATGTTAGTTTACCTAATCAAATAGTAATATTAAGATTTTAAAATCTTTGAATAAGGTTTGAGTATATTCGATACAGTGTTCTTCCTTTCTCCAATGTAGCCTCGCAATTGGTTGAAATGCTTAGCTTTTTGGTTATTCTTCCGGATAGGCTCATGGTAAAAATATCCTGGTTCAGTTGTGAACTGAATTGACCATAACTATATTTTACCTTGCGGTAGTTCAATTCAGTTTGCATATTCCCACCAATCAGATCTTTAGAAAACATTATGCCATAGATAGTTCCCTTCAAATAATTAGACTCGAGATAGGTGGAAGACAGCGTTGCAGAAGCACCAATCCAGGGAATTCGCGATATTGACAGAAAACCATAGAGGTTTTTCGAAGTGTTTTGTTGATCTCTCTGAAATCGATATCCGCCACTGGTGCCAATCGTAATGTACTTAAAAGGTCGATAATTAACTCTTAAACGTGCACCTTGTCTGGTTTCTTGTTCGATAAGCCGATCGATTGTACTCCTGAAACTTTCGTAGTAGATTACATTTCGTCGGGCATCATAGGAACTGGAAATGGACAACTTTCTGGATGCCCGGTAGTGCAGTGATATGAAGATACTCGTTGGACTTAATGCATTTGTCAATTGATCTCCCTTTAATTTTAAAAGGTCCAGTTCGATCGAACTAAAGAGATTCAGGTTAGGAACCAGTGAATTGGAATGTTGCAGGTAGATAAATCGGCGGTCAGTTTTCGAGTGGTATTTCTGTTCGATTGCCGCTACCGATGTTTGCAGGTACCCCCGGTTATCATACTTTTTATCATATGATATAAATCCGCCATATTGCAGTTGGTGCATATTCAGACCGTAATCATAGCTATCCGGACGGCTCCCAAGGATTCCACCAAATGTGAAATTTTGAATTTTTCGGCTTATCTGGAGTCCATCAATCGCTCCAACATTAGACATGTTGCGATTTATTTTGCGGCCGAGACTCATCTCAGTCTTATCATTGGGTTCGTAAGTGAGGGCCAGGCTGTAGATTTTCAATGCACTGGCCAGGTTTTGTTTAACCTCGCTCCATTCATTCGCACTATGGCGGAATATTGCATAACTTTCGAATGAGAAGTCCGAATTGGCAAGATGATTTGCATCCAGTGAGAAAGTATATCTCATACGTTGAGTGCTGGTCAAATGATCACTGGTAAAATTGGTATATGAACCAACAGCTACCTTGCCCCGAAGTTCAGAGGAACGTTCCCTTAATCGTTCACGATCTAGATCATTATCCGGTTCAGCAACTGTGATGCTGTGATCCGGTTCCGGGGCCTCTATTACCTGAGAAACTGGCTCTTTACTTACCACTTGATAGAAAATCTCCTGACCCACTTCTACCAAAACTCCTTCAAGGGGGGTAGTCACACAGGAGATCGACGATAGATGGTTGACAACCAGGGCAGGAGCCAGTGAATCACCGGTTAAAAGGTAGAGAGTATCTCCCTGGGAAATACCCTTGGTCCGGTCAAATCTCACGTAGACACTTTGGGTATTCTTGTATGTGATCTTACCTTTCAACTCTTGATTACTATTTTGCGCCAGAGGACGAAAGTAACTTATGAGTAAAAATGTAATAATGATAAACCTCATCTAAAACCCTATTTCTTATCAATCATCTCCTCTTGGATGACAATCATAGCAAGCATTACTGTTGTACTGGTAGTTATTGACATCATCATGATCGCGATCGACTTCTGATTTGTTACTATGTTCATGACAATCAATACAACTGAAGATCATGTAATTACCCGGATTCGTGTGGCAATCAGTACACTGGTCCCACTCGCCTTTGTGCTTTCCACTGTAAATGGGAAAATATTGATCATCGTGGTCAAATGTGGCAGGTGTCCATCCATTCTGACTATGACATGATTCGCAATCAGTCGAGAATCCAGAATTTTGATGTGGGGGGTCATTTGTTGCATTGTAATCATCGATATGACACCCGGCACAGGTATTTGGGGTATTGGCATAATTGGCATCGGTATGGCAGGCGGCACAGTCCGAAGCAAAAGCGGAATGGGCCCCGGTGATTACATAGTATTGATTATGCACATCGAAAGTAGCTGGCGTCCACCCGGGTTGGGTGGTATGGCAGCTTGCACAATCATTCGAGAGGGCGAGTTGCT
>JAGQWZ010000599.1 GCA_020436835.1 Saprospiraceae bacterium
ACGGCCTGCCAAAATTCTTCATCCTCAAAAGAACAATCCGGAGCAGAGGAAATACCAGTGGAGACAGCAAAGGCTGACATGAAGGTTCCGGTGATTTTCGATACCGATGCCAACAATGAATTGGATGATCAGCATGCGCTGGCATATCTGCTCCTGAACGGGCAGACTTTTGATGTAAGAGGTATCACGGTAAACGCTACTCCCAGTGGCGGTGCCATTCAAAATCATTATGATGAAGCACTGCGCATAATGAAACTCTGCAAAGCCAACAGCACGGTTCCGCTCTATAGTGGAGCCGACGCAAACTTTACAGATATTGAAAATTCATTGGATCAACCCCAATTTGATGGAGATGAGGCGGTCAACTTTATTATTGAAGAGGCCCTGAGGCATACCAAACAAAAATTGATTTTGATACCGGTGGGTAAGCTTACCAACATTGCGCTGGCTTTAAAAAAAGAACCTCAAATAGTAGACCATATACGGATTGTATGGCTTGGCTCGAACTATCCCGAACCCGGTGAATACAATCAGGATTCCGACATACCAGCGATGAACTATGTTCTCAGTTCCTATGCACCATTCGAAATGGTGACGGTGCGTTATGGGGACCCTTCCGGAACGGATGCAATAAAAATCACCCAAGATGAAATCAATGAACGCATGCCGGGAAAAGGTCCGCACATTGATGAAGCGATCACCGGCAGACATGGTGGAACCTATACTTCCTTTGGAGACTATTCGGTCAACCTATTTGAACACATCGATTATTACAATGAGGCAAGGGAGAGGGCACTGTTTGATTTGGCGGCTGTGGCCATTGTAAAGAATCCGGATTGGGCGGCATCCAGACTACATCCATGTCCTGTGTTTAGAGAAGGTGCCTGGAAAGAACAACCGGAAAATGAACGTCAAATCATCATTTGGGAGAATTTTGATCGGCGTGCAATTATTTCCGATCTTTTCCAGACCCTGGATAACTATGTCATTGCAAACAAATAATCTAACCGTAGTATTTTGACATCAATTATTCTCTATGAGGAAGAAAGACCGGAAATAAGGATCTCCATTCTGATGAGGATAAATCCTAACGGATCACTTGAGTTGCAAGGTCAGGATCTGGGAAAACTAGTCCTGGAGTTGCGCGGTAATAGCGATTATGAATACGGACTTCATATTGAGTCCGGGCAAAAGGATTTGCTTAAAAAAAGATTAGTGGCTAAATATCCTGAGATTAAATCGGATGGAGATTTACTTCAATGGTTTAAGCAGAACTATAGTCGAAATGAGGCTTTTTCGAAAATAGTGGAATTACTGCAGGAAATGGATATTCGATATGATGCCAGTTACTGGTAGCAAAGTTTAGTCTGTACTTCTCTTAATTCGAAATATTTGATATGGTCTGGAAAATTTTATTCTTTGCCTTAACGGTTATCCTTTCGGGAGCCTGTGTCAGAGAGGCACCGGAAGCCTCTGAAGTAAGGGAAGAGATCAGAATGGTGGAGTCTGCATTTAATGCAGCGGTGGCGGAAAAGGGTATACACCAGGGGTTCTTGGATTTTGCAGCCGATGACGCAATTCTGATAAGGAATAGCCAGGCGATTGAAGGAAAAGCAGCCATTGCTTCCCATTATTCTAAGAGTTCGGATACGGGACAAATACTGACCTGGTCTCCGCGTAAAATTGAAGTAGCCCGATCTGGTGAACTTGCTTATTCTTTTGGAGATTTTACCTACATTATTCAAGACAGCCTCGATCATCGGGATACTTTAACCGGTAATTTTTGCACAATCTGGAAAATGCAGCCGGACGGCAGTTGGAAATTTGTCGTAGATTAGGTTACGGATTAAATTAATATTTTCTTCATATTCATCGGGTCAAGATCCTCGTATGCATCTCTATTTTTTCCTCTTTTTAATTTTGCAAAATATCGGCACCATCTATTACCGTGGGATTGAGACTGGAAAAGCAAAAAGTATTCAATTTGAGCGAATTTTAATCGATACGAATTTCTCACAGGGTTATCAGATTAAATCGGCTGACCTTAATGGTGATGGATTCACTGATCTGGTTGCGGTCTCAACCCGTATGCCGGAAATTTACTGGTACCAGAATCCATCCTGGGAGAAGCATCTTCTTTATGATAAGACCCGGAATAATATTGATATCGCCCCAATTGATGTCGATGGAGATGGGGATATTGATCTGGCACTGGCCTCCCGGTTCAATTTGGGAAATTCAACCCAAGGTGGCTATATCCATTGGCTGGAAAATACCCGTGGAGCTGTTTTTTGGAAGGAACATTTTATTGACTCTATTCCAACCAGCCATCGATTAAGGTGGGCGGATATCGATGGGGACGAAAAAGATGAACTGATTAACCTGCCGATTATTGGTAGGGGGGCTGAAAGACCTGATTATGATCAGGGGGTTGAATTTACCTACTACAAAATACCGGAGACTCCAACGGTTTCCCCCTGGAGCAAACACATTATTGATACCTCCCTACACATGGCTCATGGTATTCAACTCGTTCAGGGCGAGGGCTCCCGGTGGACATTACTCACCGCCAGTTTTGAGGGAGTATCTCTTTTTACACCGCCGGAAACCGGCGTTGGAAATGATTGGACGAGGACGCATTTAGGTGCCGGACATAAGGGAATGCGACCAGGGCAGGGTTCCAGTGAAGTGGGGCTGGGCCAGTTACCTGCCAATGAGAAGTTTATCGCTACCATTGAGCCCTGGCACGGAAATGAGGTTGTGACCTATCGGCCGGGTGGAGCGGGGAGATTATGGAAGAGGCAAGTCATCGATACTTCTTTTAATGACGGACATGCCTTGATCTGTTCGGATCTTGATAGTGACGGTGTAGACGAGATCATAGCCGGTCATCGCGGAAAGGACTATCATCTTTATTATTATCAATTTGATCAACGCGATCTGCAGTGGATACGCCACAATATTGATCAGGGAGGGATGTCTACTGCAGGTCTGTGCATTTTGGATTTTAATCAGGATGGCCGTATGGATATTGCAGCTGCCGGAAGTGCGACAAATAATATCGTACTTTATGAAAACCTGGATAAGAAATAAACAGAAACAGAGATTTTAATTCATTTGAAACTTCCTGTACATTTAAGCATTTCGCTTAGTGAGCTTCTCTTATTAATTAAAACCTACCAGGAAATATTGAAATACTTGAATGCAGAAAATTTTAGTTTTAGTAGGCAGAAAATAAGTAGATGAATATTTCTATGTTAACTCGTCTTATCCAGCTGACTCTTTTTTTAACTGTCAGCTTTCTCCAGATTTATTCCCAGGCAGATATTTGTGTTCTGGGTGGAAGTGAAGCGGCTTTCCCGGCGGCAATCCAGGCCGCCCGGATGAATAAAAAAGTGATTCTCATTGAGCCTACCGGTCATCCGGGAGGTATGATGGTAGAAGGAATCGTCAAAGACATTCGTTTTGGCAGCTCGGTTGTAATTGGAGGTATCGCTCGTGAAATCTATACGGAGATAGAAAGACACTACGGACGTACGCCAAAGTTTGATGAATTCGGTTGGTATTCACCCTATGAACCTTCTGTGGCGGAGAGGATTATCGAGCATTTTCTGAGCCGGGAAGATAATATTGAAATTATCCGGAAAAGCCGGATTAAGGAGGTCGGTGGTGTAATTAAGAAGGGATCAAGAATCGAGAAAATAATCCTGGAGAATAACCGGGAAATAACCGCTGAGGTTTTTATTGATGCTTCGGTCGAAGGACATCTACTGCATCTGGCTGGAGTAAATACAGAAACCATCAGAGAAGGAAAAAATAAATATGGAGAATCAAAAAATGGCATTCAGGTAGACAATTATTATCGACAATTTGAAGTGAAAGTAGATCCTTATAAAACACCCGGCAAACCGGAAAGCGGACTAATCGCCACCATCCAGCCCGGGGAGCTGGGCGTGTACGGAGAACCGGACAAACACATTATGGGCTATTGTTTTCGTCTTTGCCTGACCCGTGCAGAGGAAAATATGCTGCCGGTGGAGAAACCGGAAAACTATGATCCGGATGATTATGAGATCTATCGACGTTATCTGGCAGCCGGTGGGGCCCTATTTTTCCCTTCGGTTAATCGGGAAAAGGGAAAAACCGATTTGGGAAGCTGGCATGATTTGTCGGCAAATCTATATGGCGAAAATTGGGAATATCCTGCAGGAGATTATCAGACTCAGGACAGCATCATAAAGTATCATAAGCAATTTACTCAGGGATTGATTTGGTTTCTACAGAATGATCAGGCAGTGGATGAGCAAACCCGTAAGAATTGGCAGGGTTGGGGTCTTTGCCGGGATGAGTTTGTGGATAATGGTGGATGGCCAAGGAGACTGTATATTCGCAGTGCCAGAAGAATGGTATCGGAATATGTGATTACTCAACAACAGACAAGCCGTCTTTCCCCCGAAACGGTCCTTGATCCGGTAGCTGTGGCCTGGTGGCCTCCCGATACACATCATGCCCGGCGCCTTGTCAGAGATGGTTATGCCTACAATGAAGGTTTCGTTTTTGGGGGCGATGATTGGCGTCCATTCCTTGTTTCGTGGCAGGCGTTGATACCGAAAAAGGAGGAATGTATAAACCTGATCACACCCACTTGCCTCTCAACGAGTTATGTGGCTTATGGAGCAATCAGGATCCTGCCGACCTTTATGATTTTGGGCCATAGTGCCGGAGCTGCGGCTGCACTGATTTCAGATCAAAAAATCGATGTCCAGGATCTGGACTACACAGACCTGGGACTAGTGCTGCATCAGACCAATCAGATTCTGCAAATTCCGGACAATTGGCTGGATTATGTCAGAAAGGAGACCGCACACTAGCTGTACCTCTTGGGATGACCTTGGCAGTCTTTCAATTCTCCGGATCCTGTGCGGTGATAATATTCCTTGATATCCACATTTCAGATCTTTAACTTTGACAGTGATGTTGATGGAGTTAAGTTATGTCTAGATATTTTCTTGGTATTGTAGCGGTCGGCATTTTGGCATTGCTCACTTTTCTATGGCTCAGGCCGGGAACGGAGGTAGATTTCAATACCCAGATCAAGCCGGTTCTGAATGAACAATGTATGTCCTGCCATGGTGGAGTGAAGAATCAGGGTGGATTGAGTTTCCTTTTCGAAGAAGAAGCTAAGGGAGTGGTGGAATCCGGAGAAAGGGCGATTGTGCCAGGGCATCCTGCCCGGAGTGCATTGATTCATCGGCTCACCACAACTGATCCGGAATTGAGAATGCCTCTGGAAAAAGCTCCACTCTCCGATGAGCAGGTTGAACTGTTTAAGAGTTGGATTAAGCAGGGGGCGCAATGGGATACGCATTGGGCATATACCAAAGTGGAAGCTCCCGAATTGACGTCGCTGGTCGCAGGATTCAACTCCGAAAGGAAGGAGAATGAAATGGATCTTTTTGTGGTGGAAAAGATGAAAGAGGTCGGATTGAATCATTCTCCAAGAGCAAATACCCCCGACCTGGCGCGTCGATTGGCCCTGGATCTGACCGGCTTGCCTCCAACCCTGCAGATGGTTGAGAGCCTGGGAGATGACCCTGCGCCAAGTGATTGGACAAGCTTCATTGACAGCTTGCTCGGTTCGCCCCAATTTGGTGAACGTTGGGCGGCTATGTGGATGGACATGGCTCGCTATTCCGATACCAAAGGTTATGAGAGAGACGATGCCCGGACTATCTGGAGGTATCGCGATTGGCTGATTAAGGCCTTCAATAAAGATATGCCCTATGATCAGTTTCTGCTGGAACAAATAGCGGGAGACCTGCTGCCACATCCCACGGACGATCAGTTACTGGCGACCGCATTTCACCGTAATACCATGACCAATGATGAAGGGGGAACCGACAATGAAGAGTTTCGAATCGCAGCTCTAATAGACCGCGTAAATACCACCTGGGAGACAGTGCTGGGTACCTCATTCTCGTGTGTACAGTGTCATTCCCATCCTTATGATCCAATCAGACACGAGGATTATTACCGTTTTATGGCTTTCTTTAACAATAGCCGGGATGAGGATACCTATGCGGATTATCCCGTACTCCGGTCTTTTGATAGCCTGGACCAACAGAAATTAGAAGATTTGAAAAGTTGGTTAGAAGGTAATGTCGATGCAGTGAGAAAAGAGAAAATTGTCCATTTTATAAAGACCTGGCAGCCAAGTATCAATTCTTTGATCAGTGACCAATTCATCAATAGTGAATTGGCTGACACCAAGTGGTTGGTGTTTCGAAACCACGGTTCGAGCCGTTTGAAAAATGTATCACTGCAGGGAGAAAATCGTTTAATATTTCGATACAAGAGCTTTTTATCCGGCGGTAATTTATCCTTGCATTTGAACCAAATAGACGGAAATATTTTGACCAGGATTAATGTTGAAAATACGGATGGAAAATGGTCATTTAAAGAAGTTGAGATATCACCAGTACAGGGTCTGTACGATATTTATTTTAATTATGAAAATTCGCAACTCAAAGACTCCTTGCAGAATGGATTAATGTTTGACTGGTTTTATTTTACGGAAGAATTTCCGGGTTCGGAAAAGGAAAATTATGAAAAAGCCAGGGAAGACTATTGGAAACTAATTACTGCGGATGCCGGGCAGACTCCCATCATGCAGGAGAACCCTGCAGCATGGTCCCGTACTACTCAAGTATTTGATCGTGGTAATTGGTTAACTCCTACGGATACGGTGACTCCTGGTGTCCCGGACTTTATGAATTCTATTCCGGAAGGATATTCTGCTGACCGGCTGGGAATGGCTCATTGGTTGGTGAGCGAGGATAACCCTCTGACGGCAAGAGTTTTTGTCAACCGGATTTGGGAGCAATTATTTGGAGTTGGGTTGGTTGAAACCCTGGAAGATTTTGGTTCACAGGGAACACCGCCCACCAACCAGGCTTTACTGGATCATTTAGCCTGGAAATTCATGCATGAATTTGAATGGAGTGTAAAATCACTCTTGAATTACATAGTGTCCTCGGCTACGTATCAGCAGTCGGCTACGGGCACTCCGGAACATCTCCGCAAAGACCCTGAAAACCGGTATTTGACCCGTTCACCCCGGATTCGTTTATCGGCAGAGCAAATTCGCGATCAGGCATTGGCAGTAAGCGGATTGCTTAATCGGGAAATGTACGGCCCCAGTGTAATGCCTTTTCAACCGGACCGCATTTGGAATTCACCCTACAATGGCCGCAAGTGGATCGAAAGTACAGATGGACAGCAATATCGAAGAGCTTTGTATACTTACTGGAAACGTACCAGTCCGTATCCATCCATGCTTATTTTTGATATGATGGCCCGGGAAGTCTGTACTCCCCGCAGAATAAATACAAATACTCCCCTACAGGCTTTGGTGACCTTAAATGACAGTGTTTATGTGGAAGCCGCCTCGGCATTTGCACATTGTATGATCGAAAAAGGAGGAAACAGTCTGGAGGATCAGATAAAATATGGTTATCGTCAAATGTTATTTAAAGATATCACCAGTGAAAAATTGGATGTATTATTAAGTCTTTACCGAAATATAAAAAAAGACGGGGTAAAGCAGCATTGGGACCATGATGAAGTAAACTCCGAAGAGCACTTTCGAAAAATGAAAATCGTTGCCAATACCATGTTTAATCTGGATGAGTTTATTAGCGAAAATTAGATGAATCTATGGTTAATAGCTGTGAATAAAAGTAATGAAGTCTGGTTACAGACATTTAATAAACTTGAGAGAATCATTTATCAGTAAAAGGAAATTTAATTCACCGTCTTTCAAAAGAACCTTTTTAAAATGAAACAAAAAGATAAAATTCCGGTAGTCCAGGAGCAAACCAGGCGTCATTTTATCCGGGATTGTTTTTTGGGATTCGGTGGACTGGCTTTGTCGTCTATACTGGGGAATGATCTTTATGGGTCTGGACCGGGTGATCTCGTCCGGGGTCCTCATTACAAACCTTCGGTAAAAAACATTATCTATATACATCTTGCCGGTGCCCCCTCTCATCTGGAGTTATTTGATTATAAGCCTGAATTGGAGAAATTGAATGGCAAAGAATGTCCACCTTCATTATTGGAGGGAAAGCGATTTGCCTTCATCCGTGG
This sequence comes from Saprospiraceae bacterium, assembly GCA_020436835.1. Lineage (GTDB taxonomy): Bacteria > Bacteroidota > Bacteroidia > Chitinophagales > Saprospiraceae > JABDMH01. The sequence goes on from JAGQWZ010000599.1 coordinate 8,149, forward strand.
TGTTCCCAAAATGTTGGGGCCACAGGGGGTCTTTAAACAATGGGGTGACAGCGGTGCCTGGATATCCAATTACCTGCCGCATCTGTCAACCGTTGCCGATGAGCTCACTTTTTTGAAAGGAGTGACGACCGATCAGTTTAATCATGCTCCCGCCCAACTGCTGATGCATACCGGAAGTGCCCGCCTGGGTCGCCCCAGTATGGGATCGTGGGTGACTTATGGATTGGGAACGGAAAATGAAAATTTGCCGGGATTTGTTGTTCTGACTTCAGGCGGGAATAACCCGGATGCAGGGAAGAGTGTATGGGGAAGTGGATTTTTGCCCTCGCTATACCAGGGGGTACAATGCCGTTCGGATGGGAATCCGGTACTTTTTATCGAGAACCCCGAACATATCGACCGTCCGGAGAGGAGGGCCTCTATTGATGCCATTAATGAAATAAACCGTTTGACCTTTCAGGAATATCAGGATCCGGAGATTAATACGCGGATTGCCCAATATGAACTTGCTTATAAAATGCAGATCACCGTTCCTGAAGTTATGGATATTTCCAGCGAACCGGAATATATCCATAAGCTGTATGGCAGCGATCCCGATCGGTCGATATTTGCTAACAACGTGCTGCTCGCCCGGAAACTAGTGGAGAATGGGGTACGTTTCGTGCAGCTTTTCGATTGGGGGTGGGACACGCATGGTACTTCACCGGATGGATCAATCGATATCGGTCTTTGGAATAAATGTGAACAGACCGATCAGTCTGTGACGGCCTTGATCATTGATCTGAAACAAAGAGGATTGTTGGATGAGACACTGGTGATCTGGGGCGGAGAATTCGGACGAACTCCCATGCAGGAAAACAGGGAAGGAAAGACAAATCCTTATCTCGGAAGAGATCACCATGCCGAAGCCTTTACCATGTGGATGGCGGGAGGAGGACTTCGTAAAGGCTTTTCCTATGGAGAGACGGATGAAATCGGTTATAGTGTCACCCATGGGCTGGTTACTCCCTATGATATTCAGGCTACCATACTACATCTGCTGGGATTTGATCATGAGAAATTGATCTTTCCCTATCAGGGACGGGATTTTCGTCTTACCGATATCCATGGGACGGTAATCAAAGACATACTAGCTTGAAGTAAGGCTTGATCCCTGCTTTTTTTGTCAACATGACCAGATTTTTACCTTCATCTGGTTGGGATTCCTTACAATTTTGCTAAACTGCAGTTGCTTTCTGATCCAAATCTGCTATTTGTCCGGATAATCACATTATCGATTCAAGATGAGTATTACGAACCCAAAAAAAC
>JAGQWZ010000064.1 GCA_020436835.1 Saprospiraceae bacterium
GGTCTTTCTCATAGAGAATCCGGTCCGGTAACCATTGGTGATGAATCTTTACGGCTTCGATTGCCTTGTCAACCGGCATATCATATTCCAATACGTTTAACACGGTTTGAAATACCGTGTTAATAATTGTCCTTCCTCCGGGGCTTCCGATCACCAGGTGTGGTTTGCCATTTTTTGCCACAATCGTGGGTGTCATACTGGACAGCATTCTTTTGCCCGGCTGAATAAGGTTCGGGTTGGTACCTATGAGGCCCGAACCGGTGGTAAAACCTGGCCTGGGATTAAAATCACCCATCTCATTATTAAATATAAAGCCAAGATTGGGGGAACCCATTCCGGAACCATAGGAATGTTCCAGGGTATAAGTCAGAGACACTGCATTTCCATGCCTGTCAACGACGGAAAAATGGGTAGTATGATCTCCATCGTAAATTTGTCCAAACCTGGAAGAGTCACTGGGAGATGCCGCCGCCATGTCCACATTTTCGAATCGTATCTTAGCAAATGTCTTAGAGATTAATTTGTTGACCGGGATGTTCAGGTTGAAATCGGGATCTCCCAAATACTCGGCCCGGTCTGCAAAAGCCCTTCGCATTATCTCCGCCATTAAATGGAAAAATTCAGTTGAGTTGAATTCAATGGAATCCAGATTTGCCAATTCCATCATATTCATCATTTCCACCAGCGCTACCCCTCCTGAACTGGGCGGTGGCATGGAATATATGTCAAAGTCCTTGTAAGTTCCCTTTATCGGCTTCCTTTCCACGGCAGCATACTCCCTGAGATCTTTCCTGGTGATCATACCCCCATTCTCCTTCATAAAACGGGCAATCTCTTTTGCCACCACTCCGCCATAGAAACCATCATGACCATGGTCCCGGATTTCTGTTAACGTTTTTGCCAATTGTGGCTGTCTCCAAATCTCCCCAAATTTTGTTATCTCACCCCGCTCATTTTTGAAGTAGTCTTTTAAGAATTGAATTTCCGAGTTGGCATTAAATGATCGGGCCGCATTGGCAAGGCTCCAGGTAAGTGCGAAACCATTTTCTGCCAGATCTATGGCGGGTTGAACCAATTCAGCCCAGGGTCGCGATCCATATTTTTGATGAGCGAGATAAAGACCGGCTACTGTTCCCGGCACCCCCACGGATTTCAGTCCAATGTGATTGATCGTTGATTCTCTGCCATAGAGGTTTATTCCCTTTGGAAGCCCTCCACTTTCATCAAGAAACAAATCGGCAGAAGCCTTCAATGGCGCTTTCTCCCGAAAATCAATGGTAGTGGTTAATCCCGCTGAATCCATATAAACAATAAATCCACCTCCTCCAATGTTTCCCGCCGTGGGATGCGTCACCGCCAGGGCAAAGGCGGTCGCCACAGAGGCATCTATCGCATTTCCACCTTCCTTCAGGATTTTCACTCCTACTTCAGAAGCAATTTCGCTGCTGGAAACTACCATGCCATTGCGGGCAAAGGTCTGAGCGAAAGTGATGTTCTTTCCCATCCCCAGGAGCATGCTGACAAGACCAAAGAATATAAAGCGTATCATATAATTCTTTTGAAGATTAATTTCAAAAAAACAAAATCTCATTTTTCTTCGAGGGATACTAAAATGAGTTGCGTATCAAATTCGGTATAGTGGCGGTATTCTCCCTGCATCCACATTAAAAATCTCCGGTCTGTGGGTGCTCCATATACCATATATGGTCGTACATTATTCTTACCTGAATTGTTGGTCAGGAGTTCAGACTTCCAATAAATGCCTGACTGCAACTCACAATGTTCAATTTCAAACTTTCCGGAAACATCTCTTGAGAGATAAACATGTTGCGGATGCAGAGGATCCAGGACAATACCTCCGGAATAATGGGCTTCCCGCACCATATCTCCCTGCCGTAGAGACGGCATCCAACTTCCGCTATTGACTATTTCATGATCCTGCCAATGATCTTGCTGCCAGTAAGCATAATGGTATATATGATTATGCTCAGTGGGATAGCGGGCATAGGTGACATAGGGAATTCCATCCTTCAGGGCAATGTCCCAAATCCATGAACGAATTTGCGTTGGCACTGCATTATAAATTTTATCTACTGATTTGATCGGAATCGGAAGGTTTTCTAACGCGCAAATAAATTTTCCGTTAGTCTGAAAAAAAGAATCATGTTCAAAGTACATGTGGTAAGTCGAGACGTCCGGACCAATTTTGGGATGGCCATCGGTAAACAAAAAGTCGATCCTCGACTGATGGTCTGTAGCAACCTTTAAATACGGCGGATTTTTCCTGCCTTCATTATCCAGTAGAATCATTTCTTCACTCCAGGTCATACCCTCGTCGTCCGAATATTTCAGATAGTGCCACCAATGCTCGAAGGATGAAGTTGGGCCCACCTTCCTCCCTATTAAATAAATCCGGTCATTTTCTCCCTTCAGCATGACCGGATTAGAATAGCAGTATCGAAATTCCTCAGACTCCCGGCATACAATTCTTTCGTCTTCCCAGCGATCGATGCTTTCAGGAAATGCTGACTTGCGCATGTATACATTTCCATTATGCTCATTATAGAAAACCATTAATCGACCATCGGGCAGGATTAGGATCGAAGTCACATTATGGTCATCTACCTCCAGCGTATCGTGCAACACAAATTCATGAACTGCACCCGTCTCAATGTCTTTAACGCCTATCAATACATCACCGACACTATTGATGTACCCAAAATAGATCTGCTCTTTTTCATCTTTATAATAAATAGCCCGGGGATCACTAAACCAACACCAGGCTCCATCTGAGCTCAAAGTATCCGCCCGGTTTTGTGCCTGAATAAATCCGGATACCGTAGAAATGAAATAAACAATTATGAAAAAATTCCTTAAAAAAGATAATTCCACATTACTCAAAATGGATTTTCTTTTGAAATCAATACCAAACATTCTCTTCTATTTGTATTACCCGGACATCTTTTTATTTAAACTCTCCAACTAATATATCGCATTGCTATTTAATAAATAATAATGCTTGTGACTCCGCATTCAATCCGGTATCATCGCTGGCCCGGACAATGATTTTGTAAACCCCGGTCCCAATGTCAGACGGAACCCTGGCTTTCCATAAATGCTGACTCACCGGAAACTTATCCCGATAATAGGGCATTTTTTCAGCCGGATTTTTCCGCTGCTCCATGGCAATAATTTGACTTACATAGAATGGATCGGGTTCCAAAACCTTTTCCATTAAAATCCAATCCCCGTCTTCGATTTTAATTTTGACTTCAGTCGATTCATTGCCGGCAA
>JAGQWZ010000600.1 GCA_020436835.1 Saprospiraceae bacterium
AAACACTGGGACTGTCGCCATGAAGGGATTCATCTATATCCCCTAATGGACTGGCAAACTGCTCCATCTCCAGTATTTGGCCATCATTTTCCAATTTAGTTAGCAGAATTGGCAGCCCATTTTCGATCTCCTGGCTCAACCATTGACTCCCTTCCCAATTAAGATCCAGGCTAAACCGATGTGGCGAAGCAAAGTCTGGCCTGACATTTCCCCATCGATCTATCGCATATTTATAAATGGATCCAGATGTTCCCGTTACTACCGTCAAATGACCTTGGGTACCCATATAAGAGGTCTGCCACGGAACATTATACTCATTAGGATTTCCAAAATCCTTCCATAGACTTTTAAATAATTCATAGGAGGCATCCGGTTCTTTTCTGACTCGTTCGGTAGTCCGAATTCCCGACAGTGAAGCAAGATGTTCGTCAAAATCGGTGGGTTGATCTGCTATGGTCAGGTACACATCCTGTTCCGGCAACCACATAGCCCCATGGTACCGCAACTGTTCCAGGGAAAAAGAGAAGCCTTCTATTCCAGACGTATCCAATTGAACCGTTAAAATTGGAGCATCAGGAATATTCCAGGGGTCGTTGCGCAAACGCTCTATCTGTCCAGGAGATCCGTGCGTCAGCAAATAAGGCCACATATTCATCCGGCCCATTTTCAGTAATTCTGCATCCGGTTTTTCCCAGGAAATTTTGGCAATTAACGCATCGATGTCACCTCCACCGGAATTCAAGATTATTTCACCAACCAGCTGATCGTCCGATTCAAGCCCATTACCACTCAAATTGGCAATGGTCATTCCAGGCACAGCGCTTTTAAATTCTACAATTCTTTTGGTTTTCTTGAGACCACGATGACCAAAGGAGACTTTAAGCAGAAGATTCTGAACCCGTGCCCCTTTCTCCTGAGCACTACCTATGCCATGAGACAGTAAAACTAAAAACAAGAGGATAAAGACTTTCCCGAGTTTTACGTATGATGGCAAATTCATTCATTATCTATTTAATCCCCTTTGCTTATTACATTGTATGCATAGCAGGAAGGGGTTGCTATTTTAATGATGCAAAACAAAGGGCTCCTTAATTTCTCTTCTGCTTTTATTTCCATAAATATCCTCCAGCTCCAGGGTTAATTGATAAAAATCGAATGACTGGGGAGGACAGACTACGCTAAAAACGCCATCTGACTTCACCCGGTCGCCCGCCTGACCTTCATCATTTAATGTAACCATGAATGATGATTTATTTTTGGCCAAAAAAGTACCCGTCACCGATTTAACCGGTGCACTGTCATGTACTTTGACTTGCAATAAATTTTTCCCCGTCATATCTGTCCATCTGATTTCCGGAGGTGTCTCATCCCTACCCACCACTGAAATGGAAATTGTTCCCCGCTTAATAATGTGTAAAGGCCGGTCAGGAAGCCAATATTGCAAAAATAATGGTATCGGTTCGCTAGCATTACATTGAGATCCGATGGTTAATACGGAATATTTCGCTGATCCACCCACATGATCATAGCGACCCCAATAGTCCGATTCTCGAATATTTATACCATCAGGATTGATACATGCACTATTTGCCGTCACCAATGTGCGCCGGAAGACATCCTGATCCTTTACCAGAACTTCGATGGATTCTCCGGGATTAGGTACACCATCACCATTACCCCTGCCAATCAATAACGTGTCTACCTCATTTCCACCCTTAGCTACGACAAAGGTTGCACCATCTGCAATTTGATAGTCGTCCAGGTTGGAAGCCTCCGGTTTTAATGGAATTTCAAAATCCTCTGTCCAATTATGGTCTCCATTCGAGATATGTAGAGTTAACCGGATCATTTCTGCATCCGGTTCTCTCACCTGAAAAATAATGGGTGAAGAAGATTTCCGGTCGCTCCTGGCATCAATGGAAGAACAGGTGGTCTCATTTTGAATAAAATTGATTGCTTCACTTTCTGCCGTCAGCCGGATTTGCAGATCTCCACTTTCTGCCAATCCTTTATTTAGTAACCGCAGGGAAAGCCGTACCTCTTTTCCGGCCTGGGCCCAGGGATTATTTTCCACCACCGGTTTCAAGAGAACGATATTGGGCACATCGGTTCCATAGTTAATTCCGATGTGATTCCTGGCTCCATTCAATTGGATCTTTAACCTTCCATATTGATCGCTGAGTATAGACTCCTGTGACCAGGAATTATTTTGCGCATTATACCCGGTAATTATATACGGAGTGTGTTTTTTATAAATAGCATCGGTAAGAACCGAAAGATTAACATTAGACAGCATGGGTCCATCTGGTAAAAATTCCTGAACTGTGCTGGTAAAACCCAGAGGATTCACATTTTCAAGCGTTGTAAATCCCGGTTGATTCCGGTCTGAAATGACCTGATAATTCCACACCTCAAATTCAGGATAAATATCGGTATGTGTCCAATTTGCCGGTTTTTCCGGAGGATCCTGAAAAGTACTATATAAAAATTCAAACATTTCCCCCAACCCGCTGGTCGTATGTTCATCCCCGGGAAATATTTTAAAGGAATAATGATCCATCGTATATAGCCATACCCGGTTCAGATCCTCATGATAACCTCGAATAAAATCCTGATCCCCATAATGCAGGCGTACATTCACTCCATCATAGTTCCGGAATAGATCCATATGACGATATTCGACGGGCATATCTTTGGGTCCGATGACAAATTCCGGAGAACCACAGAAACTTCCCACCGCCGAAAAAAGATGCGGATATTTTCCTCCAATGAAAAAAGACATAAATCCTCCCATGGACAATCCGGAAATAGCCCGGTGGCCCCTATCCGTGAGGGTGCGATATTCGCGATCAATGTGATGAATTAATTCCTCAAAATAAATTGGAAATTGGCGATGAGTTTCTACCGGGCCCACATTGTAGGGTCGCAAATAATACTCTTCATCTTTACTGCGATTATATCCATCGGATTTAACGACAATCACCCGATGATTTGACACAAATTTCTCAATATTATCTCCCCCGTTATCATCCTTCTGATCATATTCCGAATATGCATCAGGACCACTCCCAAAATAACGCTGTGACCAACCATGCATGAAATAAATCACCGGATACTCCTCATGAAGTTCATAGTAATCATTTGGGAGAAAAATCCGGTAATTTCTCATTTCTCCAAAAACATGACTGTAATGTTGTGCATCAATAATGGTCACCGGTGGGTTCCTATCGACTTGAGCTATCGTCAAGGAAGAAAAGAGGAAAAATAAGAATACCAGCAGTGATCGGTAATGCATAAATCAGGCAATTTTATTTATTGGTTATTCGATTATTTACTATGTCTTTTGTTATTCCGGATAAAAATTATTTAAGTCCTCCAACTCCTGATAGACATCTGCCTTATTTAAACTTTGATACATTGCTTTTGTCCAGGAATAGGTATTGGGAATTTCTCCCAGCATGATGATCGGTTTCGGAAAAATAAGTCCGGTGACCTGAGGTAAATCCGTTATGCGCAGGCAATTGAGCATTTCAATCGCTTCACCTTTTCCACTCGGTTCGCTGGCGGCATCCTGCGTGGCCGGTGGATTTTTCAATACCAACCCTCGGATATTTCCATCGAGCAAAGCAGCATAAGGAGCAATGGCCGCCATTTCTCCCTGAGCGGCCAAATATATTTGATCTGAATCCACCCCGGTTAAGGTTCTGACCACTTCCAAACAGCGGATGACATCGTACACCCGCATCGAAGCCAGGGTTTGTCCCGTCCATGCTGCTGCTCTTCTGACGTGCCATTGCAGCGGCGGGTCCCAACCGGTTTCTCCAATACCACGAGCGTCAAAATAGGCAACGTTGAATTTATCGCGAGTACCGGCAGCCAGTGAATTGGCATCCCATCTTTCTTCATCCGGATTTCGCAGTACCAGTAGTAGTGGTGCTGCCTGACCGGGAGGCAAATTTCTTCGGAGCGTAATTTTTAATCGCCAACCCGGTTCGGAAACAAAACTATAAATCTCTGTACCGTAGCGACCAAAATCAGTGGCCCTGAACTCAATTCTCAAATCCGGATCGGTTAAAAGATCAGGGAAGGCATTGAAAGTTTTTTCAGATAGAAAATCTTTTACAGTTTCGCGATATACATTTAATTCCTGAACCGTTCCAATTTCCGGTGCATTTGCCAGCTCCACGAAAGAATCCTGGATTACTGTGGTCAGGTCATCTGCAGGTGGACCATCTATATAAACCTTGAGATCTTCTTCAGACCATTTTTGGGTCAGATCGAGTGCTACCGAATCTGATAGTGCATACGTTTCACCCTTTAATGTTTGCAGGAAAAACACTAAAATTTGCCGGCGAAATTCATCATTCGCTCCGTAACTATGTCCTCCCGGTGCCTCGATCATCGACAAATTTTCCGGCTTTTCGTAGTAGCTATAGATCGTCATGACTTTTTCGAACAGGGCTCGAACCGCTTCGATAGAATAGTAACCATCTCCAGTGGTTTGTGCCACCAAAAAGGAACGGGGAGCAATCAGGGCTCCGACATCGGAAAAATCAATTCCATACGTATTGATGGGCATCATGCAATCACAATGATCATCGATCGTGCGCTGACATATTTGGCCCTCCAGTGACGCTGCTCCGGCTACGGCTGCGGCGGCTTTGATCCTGGTGTCGATTGCCGGAAGATACCAGCTTTGGGAGCCTCCTCCTGAAATTCCGGTTACCCCGATCCGGGTTTTGTCCACTTCCGGTTGTTCACAAAGCAGGTCGATTCCCCTGATCCCATTCCAGACTTCCACCCCTCCGGGATTATACCCCCGGCTATACCAATGGAACCAGCCCAGAGATTCAGCTCCCAGATGCTCACCTTTCACTTCCCCTCGCTGGATGGTTTCAATAATTAAACATACGAAGCCATTCATCGCCAATGAGCGGGCATGGGCCTGATAGTGATCTTTTTGGGTGTGAGAATGGCCACAAACGTACAGTACCGCCGGCATGGGTTCTTGGACTCCCTGCGGTATGTATAGATTGGCGGGGACATATAAATCAGGCAGGGACTCATAATATAATTTCTCAATCCGGAATCCTTCATCCTGGAGTGTTCCTGTCCTTACGATTTTGGGCGGCTGCCGATCACCGGAATTTAAATGATCCTGCAAGCCCAGCATTTCAGCCAGTTGTTCGCGTCGTTGATCACGCACCAGCTCCCAATCTTCAATATTTCGAATATCAAAAAGTGATTCTGCCGATATTTTAACTGCCGTTTCGCAGAGATATCTTCGGATGTCGTTGGGTTGATCAAATCCGAAAGAAATCGAATATGGGACCGACTGGGCGCTGGCGGGATAATGCAGTGCAATTAGTAGCATTGCAGGTATGAAAAATGAGCTAGTTGCCGAAAGAAAAACAGAATTCTTCATCGTAGGGAAGATAGTAAAATTGTTTTTAGAGGTATCGAGAAGGCTGAGGAGAATGAGGAGGCTGAGGAGAAGGGCACCTACCACGGACACCGAACATTGTATCCTCTCGCAAAGATCGCAGAGAACGCAGAGTTTTGTTTTTGGTGAATCGGAGGAGATCTGGTAGATTTCCTGGTACTTATGGTACCCTTGGTACATCTGGTACATTCCCACGGACATCGGCAATTATCCTCCCGCAAAGATCGCAGAGAACGCAGAGTTTTGTTTTTGGTGAATCGGAGGAGATCTGGTAGATTTCCTGGTACCTGTGGTACCCTTGGCACATCTGGTACATTCCCACGGACATCGGCAATTATCCTCTCGCAGAGATCGCAGAGTTTTGTTTTTTGGTGAATCGGAGGAGATCTGTTAGATTTCCTGGTACTTATGGTACCCTTGGTACATCTAGTACTTTACCACACTCACCGGACATTTTATCCTCTCGCAGAGAACGCAGAGTTTTGTTTTTTGGTGAACCGGAGGAGCGCAGGGCGACTTCCTGGGACTTAGGGTACCCTTCGTTCCTCCGCGCCA
>JAGQWZ010000601.1 GCA_020436835.1 Saprospiraceae bacterium
ATAAGATAAATAATGAAATTCATGTAAATGCTATGAATGCAGTAAAAACATTAAATAACATATATACAGTATATATAATATATGCTATATTTGCATTAAATATTGATTGGTATGCCTGCAATGATAATTTCAGTAGCTCATAGAAAAGGTGGAATAGGGAAGACCTCTATCACATTACATCTGGCAACAGCTCTTGCCACAAAAAAAGGATATAAGGTGGCTGTCTTGGATACAGATTCTCAGCAAAGTGCTTTCAAATACCGTGAATTTGAATCACGGAACTATAATGGACAGGAACCGCCTTATGTCGTCGAGCGGGTGTTACCCAAGCATTTGTTCGATGAAATTCGGTACCTCAGGGAAAAATACGATGTAATCTTTATTGATGTGCCTAGGTTGACAGAGGATAAGGATGATAGCCAGCTTTCAACGGCTCTTACATATTGTGATGGCGTTCTTATACCCATCGTAGCCGGAGAACTTGAAGGCTTGAGCTCCATTGAATTTGTCAAACTCATCCAGGGCATCGAGAAATACAAGAAGGAAAAGGACTTTTCATTCATTTACTATGGGTTCCTCAATAAGAAGAATCAGCGCAAGGAAAATGCGACGGCTGTTAAGTTTATGAAGAAACTTGGTGTCCCTATGTTCCAATCATCACTCTCAGATGTTAAGGTGCTTTCTAAACCTTACACCTACGAAAGTGTAATGGAATCAAAAGAGGGTAGGGTGAGATTTGCTCCATTTTTTAAAGAATTCCTGACTAAATATGAACTTGATCATGGCTAAAACAAGAAGCATCTTTGACACCGAAACAACCCAGGACGAAATCAAGGCAGCTGCCTCTGAAGTTCAAAATAAAACGATCGTTGATCCTCCGGTTACACCGACTAGAAAAAAACCAACGAAGCCGGCCAAGAAACCCAAAGCTAAACTGGCTAAGGAAAAAGGGCAGGGGGGATATAAGATGCTGTATGTGGATGAACAACATCACTGGGATGCCAAGCTGAAGTCGGCTAGTCGACGCATGACCATTATCAAGTACATAGAGTGGTTGATTGACCAGGATCAAATATAATTATAGTGTTTACTGTATATACTGTATTTACAGTATAAGGTATATGTTGACCAATGAATGCAGCTCAGGCCAAAAAAATCTCTTTAATCGAACTTATCGGGCGACTGGGATATGAACCGATACGTTCAGAAAGAGGGGGCAGTGAGTTTCGCTATTTAAGTCCATTTCGCCGGGAGAAAGAAGGAAGTTTCAATGTGAACATCCGCAAGAACTCCTGGTTTGATTTTGGTGAATCCACCGGTGGGAATACTTTAGACTTTGCCGTTCATTATCTCCGGAGTAGGGGACAGCGATCAACCGTCACTGATGCCTTATCCTGGCTGCGTACGCAATCAAACCAAATGAGTTTTCTCCCGGCCAAGTCCATTCCTCCCCATCCGAATCAAACATCGTTTTCTTTTCGGCAACAGCAGCTTTATGATCAGGGTGAAATCACTAATCTCCAATTCCTGAAAGCGATTCCGATCCGGAACAAATTGATTTATGAATACCTATCCGGTCGCGGGATTTCCTCGAAAGATCTTATTGATGCCCATGTGGTGGAAGTCCATTACCGAAATTTAGAGAATCAGCGGGATTATTGGGCGATGGGATTTCCAAACCGGTCTAAAAATGGCTATGAACTTCGTTCCTGCAGTGATGGTCCCAGCCGCTTTAAAACGAGTTTTAACCGGGATATAAGCGTCCTACAGGGGTTTTCGGCAAAAAGGGTAGGGGAGACTGCGGAATCTTCCCCAAGCTCCTCTGTGAACGTTTTTGAAGGGTTTATGGACTATCTGACCATGTGCGAACTACTGAATACGACCCAACTGACCAACGATACGATCATTTTGCACTCATTGAGCTCATTCAAACGAGCTGTGAAATACATTGCTGAGCATCAATATGAGCAAATCCATCTCTTCCTGGACAATGATGGATCGGGACGGAAATGCTCTGGTCGATTTATTCACGGTGATGAGCGCAAAGACGCACCCAATTCTTTTGGAGGATTTGGGGACAAGGTATTCGATCATGGGTCGGAATACGGATCCTACAATGATTTGAATGATGCGCTGCAAGCCGGTCACCGAAGCTGGCCGATAGCGGTGAGCGCACCCGAATTGGAGCGATAAATCACCCAGGATTTGTTTCTCTTTTAGTTAGCAGGCCATTTTTTCCTTGCAAAGAGGCCTTTGACTTCTTAATCTTTGGAGACTCAACTCAAACAGCAAAGAAAGGAGCGAATGCCATGGCGTATAACAATACGGTTTTGTTGACAGGGAATTTAGGAGTGGATCCGGAAGTGATTGAAAGCGGAGAAAAACCTTTTGCAGTCTTATCTCTGGCCACCA
>JAGQWZ010000602.1 GCA_020436835.1 Saprospiraceae bacterium
ATATCGGGCACTATCCAGAAACTTTCTCAGTGATTGGGACGAACCTTTCTCAATTTTTTCAAATAGCTGCTCCAGTTTTTCCCGGCCAAAGGGAACATCCAACTGAGCATCACTAAAAAACACCCTGAAGCCTGGGTCCAGCAGTTCCAGGTCATAGTAATCAGAGACAGATTTGCCAAAGTCAGCAAAAAAACGCTCAAAAACGTCAGGCATCCAGTACCAACTGGGACCCATATCAAAGGTAAAGCCATCAATAATGCATTGTCGGGCTCTTCCTCCCAGTCCCGCATTTTTTTCAAACAGCGAGACCTTCATTCCTGAATGGGCCAGATAACAGGCAGAAGACAGACCGGAAAAACCTCCGCCGATGATTGATACTTTCCTGCTCAAGTGGTTTTGTTTAATGTTTTACTGAAAAAGTTAAACAAAGCAAGTCAACAAAGGTTCTTTCACAATTGAAATATTTCTAATCAAATACTGATCTACAAAGTTGACTCACTTTTCAATTTGCCCCAGTAGATAAACCCATAATTATCCACCGAAATTTGTGGGTTTATTTACTAGTCATTTTCGGATGTTCTTCAATATGTTGGTATCTATCATCGATTGAAAAAATCCTCAATGGCTCAAATAACACCGATTCTTACCCTCAAAAATAATTTTAACAAATTTTTCCGACATATTTATAATGTCATCATATGATAACTGGCACGGTATATATGTAATTTTATTTATATATAAAATGGATTGATTCATAGTGTGATGGACTGCAAACTGTTGGAGATATGACTACTTTATATATATATTTGTAGTGATGTGTATCAATTACATATCCTGAAATAAGAAATTGTAAACTACACCTGGTTAGACTAAGGTCGGCTGCTGCCCCCAAATGCAGTTAGATACGGTGGTCGTTTCGATCTCTCGTGTGCAGCACGCTTTTTCTACCAGAAGAAGCTCAGAATATGAAAAACTACTATGACCAAATGCTGAATAAGGTTCAGCACCATCTATCTCCATTTGTAGGGTTTTGGTGTTTCAGCTCCATTCGCCAGGAGATAAAGCCTTCGCACTTCCATGCCGTTATATTTCTGGGCTTATTCAGCCTTTGGTATGGTGGCAAAATTTCTGAAGGCGGCAAGGTATCACTTGAGGCATCGATGCTTCTGGAGAATTTTTCCCCATCCTTTGAAAAGACTTATCAAGCTGAAAACCAGCGTCTCGCTATGGTGGATTGCGATGAGTGTTATATGAACATTAATCTTAGTCTTGATCTGAATTGTGAACGAGTAATTACTCCGGATCTTCTACTTAAGAATCCGGATACGGCGATTGCTCATCCGGAATACTATGACCTGTTGCTAACGATCGGGAATGGTCTGGTAATATCAGACAATACGCTTCGAGCTCAACATGTTGGTAAGCAGATAAATGCGATGGTATCCTACATAGGACCTGGTCCCTGTCCACAGGGCATTGCCTGTATGTCTACGATCACGGTTAAAAGTGAATTAGAAGTCACGATATTTCCCAATCCTGCCCATACCGTCTATTGTTCGGATCCTTTCCTGGACCTGGACCCATCCGACGCGAATTATCCTTTTAGACCTAATGCCGTACAGACCTGTGGCGGTCTGATTGACGGACCCTATTTTGGGGGCGATTGGGTGACCATACATGATTGTGTACTGGGTAGTCAGGATACTGCAAAGACAATATTACGCCAGTGGTGGGCCATTTCTAAGGATGGCATCAGAACAGTTGCCATGGACACGATCTATGTATTGAGGCTGCCACCGATCAGTACTGAAAATTTCTTCTGTCCTGAAAAGGATACCTTGATTTGTGGAATTTCCGATGACCCCATTGGTCCATATATGCTCGTTCCTAATCCGATGTCAATGACCGATTGTGATACGATTTACTTTATGGATCCTGACCTCAATAGCCATTCATTGGAGTCCTATTGTGGACTGAATGTGAAAATCGATTCAATCGAATACGAAAATACCGGATGTATCGGGCTGAAACGGTACACCGTGCAAATCCATCAAAACTGCTATGGAACCACTCCTTCTACCGTCTGTGAACTACCTATGGGCTTGAGTCAGGTGGAAATCGAAGGGGGGGCAGGAATGCCAATCTATGTCACTTGTGAATTCTGGCTAACCGACCTGGATACCGTGCCACCCTATGTATCTTGTGATCTGGCAGTGGGGGTTGAGGAAGATAGTTGCGAATTGGGATATACCCTTGGATATGGCTACTGGCGAAATCACTCTGCCTTCGGTCCGGAGAGCAGAGATTCAGCCTGGTCACTTTTACCCAATGCTGAGAACACGATCTTCTTTTTAAGTGGAAAGACCTACTATGAAGTTATGCAACAGGTGCCTTTAGGCAATGCCTACTATGTACTTGCTTACCAATACATTTCGTCCAGGTTGAATATTCTGAATGGCACCGATACTACGGCAGTACAAAATACACTAGACCTGGCTACGGATCTATTTACAGCCTACACACCAGGCCAAATCGCGTCATTGGATTTAAGCAGTCCGGCCAGAAGTCAGTTTATCCAATTGGCTCAGATACTCGGTAATTATAATAAGGGCTTGATTGGTCCCGGATATTGTAATGAAGATGCAGTTCCTACCATCATCCTAGAGGCAGGTCCTGATTGTCAGGGATCCCTCACTTTAGACAACGTGATTGCCATCGACATGTGTCATGAAGTTCGACTTATAAAGGCAATGATCGACACAGTGGGTTTTATAATCCTGGACTATGACAGCACAAGTGGGTATTGGTCCTCTGACCAGTCGGTGAGTTTACCCATGCGGGACGAACCATATCAGATCGTTCTCGAAGCGCTGGATGAATGTTACCGGGTTGGAAGAGATACCTGTGAAGTGATAGTCGTTGATGTGACTAATCCAATTGCGGTGGCCCACAATAGCCTGAACGTGGACCTTTCAACGAAAGTAGGCTACGTAGAAGCCAGCCAGATCGACAACAATAGTACTGACAACTGCGGAGTCAATCTGGTCCTGGCCAGAAGAAGTGACTGGTATGAACATTGGTTGAATTTCTGCGACACCGCAGAGTTCGAATCCCTGATCAGTCCCGATATTGATACAACGATTTGGTGTCGGATCCCGAAGACGGTAAATGGTGAGTTGGAGGCGATCTATGCGGAAGCGCTGCAGACGTTCGCTACCGATGGAGGACCTTGTAATCTGCTGATGTATCAATCCTGGTACTATGACTTATGTCGACATGCGACAGTTGATTGCCAGAATGCACTAGCTGAGGATGACTTCAGAATACAATACGGATTATTGTTTCCTGATACAGATATTGAGAGCGTTTCTCAAATAGGAGGAGGTTGGGCAGACCGGGTTCCTGTGACCTGTAGTGATGTTTGTGATAGTGTGACGGTGGAATTACTGGTCATGGATTTCTGGTGTAACTGGAATAAGACCTGGACCAAGATCTTTGTAGAAGACAAAACTCCTGCCCTGGTGGTGTCAGAATTGACGAATAATGTAGAGATGAGTTGTATAGAATATAACCGGGACAGTACATTCTTGCTTACAGGGGCTTCAGCTCCGGTATCTCTATCAGAGGTGTTTGCTGCAGCAGATACAGGCAATCTGGAGGCGTTCGCAATTCTTGATTCCATCCTTGGAGGATATCAGAAGGCCTGGATTGATGGAATGAATCAATACGTTGACCTGGATGGCAATGTGATAGATCCTTCGCTTACGCTTATTGACAGTGGTATTTGCGAATGTATAGATGTGATCCAGCCCGTGCGATATTATGACCTGGCTACACAGAGTTACATGATAAAGGACAGTACAATCCAGGTTTGCGGAACTACAGAAGCTGAGATTCCGCTTACCCGCGGCATTGTAGCTGTAAACTGCAATGATAATACACATTGTGTGCAAGATTTGGTTTTCGATCTCGACGAATGTGGTCTTGGTACGATCACCCGCCGGTTTAAGATCTGGAAATCATGTGGAGTGGGCATTCCGGATACGCTCGAACGCGAACAAGTCATTACCCTGGTCAATCATTGTGAATTGAATAAGTTCATGTTTGATCTACCGGGAGATACGGTTGTAAATGGATGCGCTCCGCAATTTGATTCCAATGGAAATGTAATTGGATTCGGGGACCCGGATATCACCGGTCGACCAGAGTTTAACTTCGATGGCGCTTGCCGCATGGTAGCTTTGGCACACGAGGACCTGGTCAATACACTCCTATTGCAGACAGGTGAATGTTACTCTATTCTACGCACCTGGTATTTTGCTGATTGGTGTGAGATAGGCACTCAAAATCCTGACTGGTGGATGAATCAGAACTTAATTGCGGATTCCTTTACTCAGGTGATTGTCCTGGTTGATACCATTGCTCCCACCTGTATTATCGACATCGCCCAGACCAGTGATACGGTTAGCTTAGCCGATTGTGATGCCGGTTTACCGGTGACATTTTACACCTTCGACACCTGTGGCTCTTTCGGCTATCAATATTATCTGATCAACATAGGAGGGGGAACACCAGACACCGTAGCTGGCGGATTTACTAATCTGGTAGGTGATGTTCGGGATACGATGGATGTAGACATCCCCGACATCGTTGCGGGAGATTACATCTTTACCGTGGTGACCACGGATCTCTGCGAAAATGTTGGTGTATGTGCGGATACTTTCTATGTCAGTTGTGATATCAGCCGGCAAGCAGGTGTGATGCATAGTGCCGTTAAGGATAAGGTACAAGAGCTAGCACCAGAGGGGAAGATAGCGGGAGACCTTGAAGTAGGTGGTTCCGATTTTATCGGAAGACTACCTGGTCAATCGGATGGCTTTGAATTGTACCAGAACCGGCCAAACCCTTTCAGGTCCTCAACAATGATTGGTTTCTATCTACCCGCTTCAGAGTCGGCGAGATTATCGATCTATGATATGCAAGGCCGGATGCTGACTGTAGTAGAGGGCAATTATTTAAAGGGGTACAATGAAGTGGAGATCAATGCATCCCAACTCGGGGTGACGGGAGTTCTTTATTACCGTCTGGAGACGGGTACCCATACATCAACCCGTAGAATGATTATAACTCCTTAGAGAGCTCCTTCACAAAGAATTTGTTTATAGTAGTTTTAGGAATAATCCCTCCTGTAAATCAGGGGGGATTTTTAGTGTAAGTATTGTTAATAAGGAGATCAATTCCGTGGGTGATGGGATTAATCCTATCATGAATTCTTGAACTTTTGTACCTTTCGCAACATAACCCCCATAGTTAAATTGAAGGTTCTGATTTAACTTCGCAGGGATGAATAATGTGGTGATCTATGAGCCCTAGAACGGTTTTCCTTTCCTTGTTGGCCTTTGCTTTTGCTATGCGTCTTGGAGCGCAGTCGGGTAATTCTGTGAGTCAGATCATTGCTAAAATATCCCAATTGGAAAGTGCGAGGGATCCAAAATGTTATGCAACAGCAAACCGGCTGGAGGATTTCATGTATGGTACTCCGTTGAGTGATGATGCAAGGAATCTGAGGATCGAAGTTCAGAAAGAAGTGAGTTTGTTTATCCGGAATAAGGCCTCAGAAATAGCCAGGAAGAGAGGTGCGACCACTATTGCAAGGCAGGATATCGTGATGGTGACCGATTCGATTGCAACTGTTGGCACTTTGAAGGATGGAGATTATTTCTTCCGCCTTGATACTATACTACTTAAAATTCGCAAGATTGACTTAGACCAATATTCATCGGTTGCCTATGGATACCGCTCCATGTTAGCGGTGGAACAGGATCTGATCTTCCTGGATGAGATAAGCCAGTTACCGATGGAGGATGAAGCGGTCGATGTATTATATTTTTTTCTGAATCTTTCCACCTTAGCCGCTCTGAACGTGGCAGATATGAGCGCCCGGGAAGAAAACGCCCACCTTATTTCCGGAAGCATGATGCGAGACAGTTGGCTGCGAATTTTTCAGAAGCCCAAAAATCAGGAACTATTGAATTTTAAATATCCGCAGGTGAAGGATCTAAACGGAGACAATCGTGTCCTGAATAAAGTCGTGCAGCAAAAGATTGAGTCCTATGATCAGTATAACCAATTGAGTAACAGTGTTTTTCTTCGTAATATCCAGGTCTTTTTTGCCAGACAAAAGTGGCCGGTGGAACAAGAGAAGTCAGATGCCATGCGCAGCTACCTGATAGAATCACTGGTAGTTTTCACCAGGGAGGTTATCAAATATTCGGAGCAGTTTTCCAGTAACAGAAATGAAGCAATCATCCGTATTACCGATGTACAGCATGCATTACAATTGTTTCTTCCTTTCGAGGTCAATGATTTTGAAGATGTCATATTCTTCCCAAAAGATCAGGAAAACCGGATTACGATAGAGGCCTATGATCTGGATGCGTTTCGAGATGGAGGTATTCATTGGAGGATACTTGGATATGCCCTTGACGATCCGGATGTTTTCAAGAAAGTAATCGATCCCACTGCTGCCGAGCTGATTGTGGAGGGGGTAGCTCAGTTAGGGGTATTGATTTTGCGTCAAGCTGGGATCATTTCACATGAGGCAAAATCGGAGGTGTTGACACTGCATGATCTTGAAGCAGCCTTTCAACAAACTCAGGAAATTATCAGCAATTATGCTTCATTGCCTGAAGTTTCTGAGCGAGAAAATAAGATACAGTCCCAAAGTGGATCTGCCATGGAATTGGTCTTTCAGGATGTGACTGATGAAGTAGGAATTTCCTTTGAACACCGGTCATCCGATTGGTTGAGCAGACTGATAAGAAGCTACGTGTTTTCTCCAGATAATAATACGGCTAAACTTGCCATTCCCCCTGCTTTTGGTGGTTCGGGAGTGGCAGCAGAAGATATCAATAACGATGGGTTCGTGGATATTTTACTGCTGGGAGGAATCGGAAATAAACTCTACATCAATGACCAGAAAGGTCACTTTAATGAGGTTTCTGAAGGCCTGCCTTTCGACCATTTTGATTCAGAAAAGAAGTCCCTGGGTGAAGTGCGCCAACCGATTATTGCTGATCTGAACAATGACGGATTTCAGGATATCATCATCATCTATGTCGATGATTTACACCGGGTATATAAAAACCTGGATGGGACCCATTTTGCAGACATCACCGATCAGGTGAATTTAGATGGAAAAGAAGCGGTCGCCGGTCCGGCCACCGTACTGGATTATGATAACGATGGTCTTCTCGATCTTTTTATCGGATACTTTGGAAATTATATCCAGGGTCAGTTACCGACCCTCAGTCGCAACAATCAAAATGGAATGCCAAACCGCCTTTACCGGAATCTGGGAGATTTCAAATTTGAGGAGGTGACTTTCACACTCGATTCCCTGACAGACAATGGCTGGACGCAAGCGGCAGGACATACGGATATCAATCAGGATGGTCGACAGGATCTGATTGTCGGGAATGACTTTGGGGTAAACCGGTATTACTTAAATACACCCGACCGGGGATTTATCGAAATGAGTAAAGTGTGGAAAACGGACAAACCTTCCTATACCATGAATGTGGGTATCGGAGATCTTAATGCCGATCAGCATCCGGACCTTTACATCTCTAATATTGTTGTGATGCAGAAGGAGGAAAAATATGTGAG
>JAGQWZ010000603.1 GCA_020436835.1 Saprospiraceae bacterium
ACCGGCTGTCCGGTTAATTTTGCACCTTTGATCATCAGTATTTGTTTATTTGTGATGACTAACAATATACTGATTTAGGGGGGATTCATCCCCCCTTTCAATTATTCACTTAACCGGACACTAGTGAAAAAGTATATTGAATTTGTGAATTCTATTGATGACGATTTTATTTAACTAACACGTCCTTCTCTTAGATATTTTGAATGATTATTACATCTTTTTGATCCAGAAGTGATAATTTCTGGCAGAAGTTTTAGTGATTTTTAAGAGGCAGAGTAAAATTGTTCCTATGCCAATTTATATGGATTTACATAAAGTGCCGGGAATCGAAGCAAAGCATGCTGCAGAAGCACATAGAGCTGACCTTCAGATTCAGGAAAAATTCGGATGCCGGTGTCTCACCTACTGGGTTGATGAAGAGCGAGGTTGTGCTTTTTGCCTGATTGATGCCCCGGACGAACAAAGCGTAATCGACATGCATAATGATGCTCACGGACTTATCCCGCATGAAATTATTCAGGTTAATAGCAATGTTGTTGAAGCCTTTTTAGGTAGAATTACAGATCCTGAGATTGACTATGAAAGCCCGGAATCTGCCCGCTCTTTCTGTGATCCCACTTTTCGCGTAATTGTGGTATGCCGGTGTAAGGATAGGGTGCTCTCAGACCAGGAATATGGACCTGCCAAGGCCGACAAATTATTTTCACTCTATTTTAGACTTATTAGAGACAACCTGGAAAAATATGAAGGTAGACAGATTGAACACCGTACTGATGAATTTATTATCTCTTTTGTATCCGCCTTTCAGGCCCTAAGGTTTACTCATCAATTAAGTGAACAAATGCATGTCGCTGCTGAGCTAATTGAATTGAAAATTGCAGTTGATGCCGGCTTGCCGGTAGAAAAGCATAAAGATCTATTTGGTGTCACCATCGGTAATGCCCTTAATATGCTACATGTGGGAGAAAGCAATCAAATCATCTGCGGCCCCGTACTGCGGAAGATTTATAAAGATGATCCACCATTTTTATTTGGCGAGAATCAATTGCGATTCCTGAGTCAGTCAGATCAGGAATCATTGAATTTATTGAGTAAGACTTTACGCGGATCTTTTTCTGATAGTAATTTTGGAGTTGCTGATTTATCCAGGCAATTGGCAACCAGTAAATCCGGACTCTATCGCACCTGCATTCATTTGTTTAATAAGCCTCCCGGCGACCTGCTTAAAGACTATCGATTAAATAGATCGATCGCATTATTAAGGGCCGGTTACAATGTAGGTGAGGCCGCGTTTGCATCAGGCTTTGCCAGCACTTCCTATTTTTCCAAAACCTTTACGGATCATTATGGACTTCAGCCCTCTCAGTATCAGAAATTCTACCTGGAAAAGTTGAATCAGAAGTAGAATATTCTGATCCATTTTTGATAACTTTTCATGAATTACTGACCATACATTTGACAGTAGATTTAGTTAATAAAAAATCAATTGTCATGAAAACCTCAATTTTTTTATTTCTTGGTACATTTCTAGTTTCATTTTCTGTAGCTCATGCTCAGGATAAATTGCCTAAGAAAAAGCGTGAACTGAAAATGTATCTCATCGAACGTGATATTCCTAATGCAGGTCAGTTTTCTTCAGAGGAATTGCAGAGTATTTCTCAGACGTCTTGTGATGTACTGGATGAGATGGATCCGAAAGAGATCAAATGGATCGAAAGTTATGTTACCGACGATAAAATCTACTGCCGATACTGGGCAAAGAATGAGGAATTACTCAGGGATCATGCTGAAAAGGGTGAATTTCCCATAACTAAGATAATCCTCATTCACAATAAGATTGATAGTTCTACTGCTGATGTGAAGTCGTAGTGGTCTATTGCCGGAATAGCTGAAGGTACCCATCTGATATGGGTGCTTTCTTTTACCAGTCATTCCGCCCTTCTTATTTTCCGTGTAGTGAAATACTCGTTTCTGTGCAGCAAACTGATTTCTCTCGCGATTATTTAACTATATTTTTTTGTGCGGCTGCATTTACAAACATAATATTTCCGATATCACCAATTCTCTGAAAGAATTCAGCACCGTCGTGTTTTACCGTCTCCTCCCGGAACCCGATGATGCAAAGATCTGCATCCTGGGAATTCTTTTCAATAATGGTATCAATACTGACCTCCAGTTGCTGGGGAATAGTAGTAATGTTTTTGGTAGAGATTGGCAGTTGTCCGGCTTCAATTAACTGGGTTAAGCGCTCTTTTTCTTCATCGATTTTTTGTTCCGGAAAAATCGTGAATATTTTGATCTCAGCGTGTTTCCAATCAGGATGACCAATGATGATATAAGCGAGGAGAATCATCAGATTTGCATTATCATAATCTTGAGAACTTATCCAGACATGGATATGTTTATTCAATCCAAAACCCCGGATTGAGGTGCGTAAAACGACCACATCAAAATTGACTGATTTAATCAACTTTAGATTATCTACAATGTCTGAAAGATTCGTGGGGTTCTGAAAAGAAAATTCGAATATGAATAAATTGTTCTCTGTCCCTGCGATACCGGGCAACTGCACCACCTGGGCAATGGTTGAAGTGTAGGAAGGACTGACTACAGTATCAATAAATATATTGCTCCCTTTATCTTCAGACATTTGAATAAGCCTGTTTTTACATTGTTGCGCCTGAACATTGGTTTCTTTCGAAAGATATCCTTTGAGTACATGTATGTAGGTGCCAAAACCATATTTCCGTGAAATCCAGGCAAGCAAATCGAACGCACTTAGCCGTAAAAAGGAATGTTCGGAGATGGCCACTGCCGAAGGTCTCCAGGTGCTGATTGTTTCCTTTTTGGCTTTTTGCAGGAAGACCTGCAAAGTTCGGCTGAACTGGAAGATCACTCCCTGGAAAATGACCGCCAGGGATTGCTTGTCACGGTTGTAATAGCTATTGAAAGTGTATAAACCGATGATGGCGACCAAGGCAACCAAAGCGGAAGTCGGACTCATAAAGAACATCAGACCAAGACAGGCAAGTGCACCAAAGAGCGAGATATACCAACGAGACTTAAACCGGGGACGATAGGAGGGATCCGCCGCAAAATGATTTAAAAAGGAGATTAAGCATAGAGAACCATAGGTCACCATAAAGAACATGGAAATGATCTTTGCAACACTGTCAATAGCACCCATTAGTATGAAGACTGCTGCGAGCATTACCGTAATGATCGAGGCATTAATTGGCTCGAGGTTTGGTCCCTTACCTCTTGACAGCCAGTGATTGATAAACAGGGAAGGGAAAATACGGTCTTTGGCTATGGCCTGCAGCGTCCTTGGAGCTACCATGATCGATCCCAAAGCAGAAGATATCGTCGCTGCTGCCAGCCCCAGCGGGATCAGGATCCAACCGTAAAGAGCAATATCCTGCATAATCAGTTTAGAGGTATCTGCCAGTTCCAGAGGAGCAGCGGAAATGGCAAACTTGTAAGCAATCAGCCCATAAATGATCATTCCGCAAACGGTTGCTGTCATGGTGCCCAAAGGAATGGATTTGCCTGGATCCTTAAGGTCACCCGACAATCCTACCCCAGCTGTCATTCCGGTAAAAGCTGGAAAAATAATGGCAAACACCGCAAAAAAGCTTAGTGATGTATAGTCGGATGTGGTAGCGAGAGACCTGACCGGATCAAAAGCATTGATATCGGCATATTCTGTTTGACCGATAAAAAAAGCAATCAGGGAAATTGCCAGGATTGCCACGACAACATACAGCATTTTTACTCCGAGATTGGCTCCTTTTGTCAGCATGATATAAGTCAGGAGTAAGAGTGCCGGAATCGAGATCGTCTGTTTAAGCTCAATAATGGCCGCGAGGGCGGGGTGAAGATCATATTTATCTGAGATCCAATTGATCAGGGGGGTAAAAGCCTCGGCAAAAGCCATGACATAAAAAGCTACACTTATTGCCTGAGAAAGGTAAAGAGCTATGCCGATGGTGG
Source organism: Saprospiraceae bacterium (assembly GCA_020436835.1). Taxonomy (GTDB): domain Bacteria; phylum Bacteroidota; class Bacteroidia; order Chitinophagales; family Saprospiraceae; genus JABDMH01. The sequence continues at coordinate 3,994 of JAGQWZ010000603.1, forward strand.
AACCAATAACCAGTCCAAAAGAACGGGAAATGATGAAGTATTCGCCGCCGCCCTCAACTTTTTGATTGGTAGCGATTTCTGCAATGGCCATGGCGGTGGGTATGGTCACTGCATGTCCGATCAGGATGATTGCCAAAGTGCTTAGAAATCCCAGCTGACCGACGGCAAAACCGAATCGCAGAAAGAGAATAGCTCCGAGAATGGTAGAAATTGCCGTGAAAAATACGGGAGCAGTACCAAATTTACCGGCATTGAAGTTTGGCATACAAAGGTAACTCTTGATGCAATACTAGTTAATATATCACAATTTCTCTCATATTTCGAATACCCATCGGGAGATTTCCCGGTTAAGGAGCAGTCGTTTATGACAATAAATTATGGTTCTTAGGGTTATAAGAGTCCATCTGCCCCAGATAATTTTTGTTATTTTCAACACGACTCAAAACTCGATATGAGCTTCTCCGGAGAATCCTGCATTTTAGTCGTATTAGTCAGTGTGACCGTTGTCTTCTTTTCCTGTGAGGAAGAAATTGTTCCTGAAATATTTGAACCATGGAACGAACATGAGGCCTATTTCCACGGTCTGGAAAATGCCGGATTGAAGGAGACCGCACTGGCTACAGAATGGGTAAAAGCAGCTGAGCAAAGCCTGCGACAACCGAACAAGGTTGAGGCCCCTTACCGCGAGGCTTTTTACCTGGATCCGGATAATCCGGAAGCCCTCGGATACATGTTTTCGACCAGGAGAGGTCAAAAAATAAAGATCGATATTGACCCGATTAATGCAGATTCGTTTCTCATCTTCATTGACTTATTTCGCTATGATAGTTTGAGACTCCCCGGAGAATATGAACAGGTTGCATCCGCAGAAAAATCTGAGCTTCTTCTCGGATTTGAACCCAGAAGTGACGGTAATTATATTTTGCGGATACAACCGGAATTGTTGAGAGGTGGGAGCTTTGCACTTGAAATTATATCCGGCCCGGCGCTGGAGTTTCCCGTCATGGACAGGGACAGAAGAGCAATTGGGAGTTTTTTTGGCGATCCGCGCGATGGAGGTCGACGGAAACATCATGGAATCGATATTTTCGCGAAGCGTCATACACCAATAGTCGCACCTACGGATGGATATATTCGGTTTGTGGGTGAAAGAGGGCTTGGAGGCCAGGTGGTCTGGATGAGAGATCATGTGCGGGATATGACGTTATATTTTGCCCACCTGCAGACTATTAATGCAAAAGATGATACCTGGGTAAAAACAGGAGATACTCTGGGAACAGTGGGAAATACCGGGAATGCCCGAACTACGCCACCCCACCTGCACTTCGGTATCTACAAAGATGGGCCGGTAGATCCCTATTATTTCGTTGCTGATCTGGGAACTTCTCCCAAGAGAATCCGCTCTGAAATTTCGTGGGTAGGCACCAAGATCAGGACCAGACGGAATGTTCAGATGAGGATCGAGAATCCGGGGCCAAATGATGTTGGACTGGAATTGCCTCAATATCAATTGATGGAAGTAAAGGCAGCCATGGCATCTAGCTATCGGGTGAGGCTTCCTAATGGGGAAATCGGAGTATTAAAGATGAGTGATGTGGAGACGATCGAAAAACCGATCCGTACCGGGAAAATGCCCGAAAAACCGGTGCTCTTGGCCGTACCGGGCGATCTGGTAGCAACGATAAAGCAGCTGGATGAAGAGGATAAGGTATCGGTATTGGCTAAAGATATGGAACACTGGTTTGTGAGGACTGCAGAAGGCAAAAACGGGTGGATAGAAGCCATGCCCTGACAGCACCAGGTAATACTGTAAATTATATCAAACAAATATCGCATGAGACTCTTTCTCGGTTGTAGTTTTGTGTTCATTTGCAGCTATCTGACCTCGGGGCAAAAAGTAACTAATACAAATCATTTCCACTCGGAAATCAGTTTTACATCTTCTCCTCGTGAATGGTCTTTCTCCAATTTGCTTGAGGTAGATACGTCTGGAGGTCACTTGCAAGGTATCCAGCAATACCGTCACGGGAAGAAGGACTATTATTTTGTAAGTGGGAGTAGCGCTAATTATAGTTATTTGGGGCTTATTGCTAAGGAAGTAAATGAGGTATTAAGGATCGAGAAGTTGTTCGATGCACCTCTCAGACACGCCGGTGGATTTCAGATCTGTCAGAATTATCTTGCAATAGGAGTGGAAGATAATGTTGAGCGAAACCGGTCAAAGGTCTGCATCTATGATATTTCCGGTGTGCCTGATTTTTCGACAATTCCGGTTTATACGATAGAGCGATCTGGAACCTTTGAAAGAGCCACCGCCGGTTGTGTAGCGCTGGCAAGATTAAATAATAAATGGTTGTTGGTGGTGGGAGACTGGAATACCAGGCATTTGGACTTCTATATAAGTGTGGATTTAGAGATTGCCAATGGTTTTACCCTTGAAAAGACGATTGTGGTGAATGATATTGGTCGCAAAGATTGGAGCGACGAGCAATGGTTACCTTATCAAAATATTAATTTATTCATTAGTGATTCCACTCTTTTCCTTTGTGGATTGGGTATTAGCCAGGGTAAGAATACGATGGATTTGTTTCAGATCGGATCCTGGCATGAGCATATTTTTCATTTACGTAAGCTGGCCCGATACCAAATGAAGAACACCGGTGGCAGTTTTTCTTGGGCGGCAGGAGTCGTGTTTGAGGAAACATTCCCCTGGGAGATTTTCTCCACTGAAAGAAACCTGCAGGGGATAACCCGCATCTATTCCTACTCTCGTGAATAATAAAGATCAAAAAGGTTGACAGTGGGGTAAAATTTTAATAAATTTCCGGTTGGGATGATGAAATTAGATCATCGTCGTGCTTTGATTAAATGGCTCTCGACACATAGTGATGCTGAAATTGGCATCAGGTTTGTTACCAATTTAGTATTGGTAAAAGTATTTGAACCAGTCTCTAACTACTAATGAATTGACTCTTAGAATACTACCAATATTGAAAATTTGTATGTAAATTGAAACCTGGAGAAAATAGTGCATTTTCTCTTCAAGAAACTGAGCCATGAGTCTTTTTATCCAAGTCCTTGAATCACTTATCTACAAGCTTCCTGTAGTTTTTGGTGTTGTTTCTGAACTTAATACACAGCATGCGGATACTAATCCGGATGCAGAAGTGGTTTTGGCTCAATCCTCTTATTATACCGACCCGCTTTACGTCAAGGGAATGGTAATTATGTTTCTTCTGTCATGCATTATCCTGGTTTGCATTAAAATATCCAGGATTGATCTGGCCTACGTGAAGACCAACCGGTAATAACTTCATAATCCTATCTACTACTCCGGACATTGTTGAATCTGAATCATCAGATCTGATCCCAATTGGATCTCGAAATTTGGTAGCAACTCAATAAAATCGTTTGCTGCCCAGCGGATATTAAAATAGTCTTCAATCACCGCATCCGACCGGACAAAATCTTCTGAAAAGATCGTCATACCACTAAAAAGATCACCGGTGCCAATGGTTACTTCCGATTGACAACAACCTACGCACTGAGGGTCAGAGACCTGATAGGCGACGATCACGGGAGGATTGGAATAGGTGCCCTGTGCATCATCTGCTTTCTGGATGCTAAGGTAGAGTGTGCCTGTAGCGGCATCAAATGCTGCCCCTCCTATCTCTTTAGTAGTATTTTCAAAAGGTGTAGATAAGACTCCGTAGTCATAGGGGTTAACAGCGTATGCCGCTAGCGTTCCATTTTTTACCGCTATGAGGTCTTCAACATCCCAAAGCCAATAGTATTGATCATAATCTTCCGCTTCTGGCGGACAATATCCACCACAGGTATTTCCATTGTCCTGGGTACATTTGTAACAGACTCCGCTCTGATGGCCTCCAGAATAGCCGACTGTCATGTAAGTCCTTGTACCTGGCACGATAAAACCATAGGTAGCCCGTGAAAGATGAGTCCAGAGGGCATTTTCGCCAGAAGTGTTACTCAGATCATCGTGGAGTGGATGATCCAGACTAAAATCTAACAGTTTAATGGTAGCTATTGAATTGCAGGTTCCTTCTACCGTATCGGGAGTAAAGGCGAAAGCCGAAGGACCTACAGAACAACGGGAAATGATCGGAATACCGCTGGAATTTCCGGTAATATGAGTGCCACCCAACTGGTTTCTCCATGGCGGAGGGACCTCCGAGATCCAACCGGCAGTGTGACCAGCGCCACCCTGCAATGAGAAGTATCCCCTGACAGTTGAATTTGACAGGTCTTGCGGTGTTTCGATGATCAGGGTAGTATTGGTGACATTGCCATCGGCATCATAATATTCATATGCATTTACAAATAATCTGTTGTCTATGAGTTTGAGACCGGCTATCTGGTTAATGTTTTGATTATTTCCGCATATGGCTGCATTTAAATGACTGACAAAAGGCTGTAAATTTGTACCCATTTCCAGGGCGTCGATATCGCCATCTACCAGTTCCGGAACGCTAAATTCCGCTATAGCCTGCTGATGATCATGACCGACTATGAAAAGACTGTGATTTAGTGGGTTGTATTCCATAGGGCCTTCGGAGTAGTTCAGACTGGACGTACCAAATGTTGCGGCGGGCAGTCGAAAGGCGCCCAGATATTGCATGTCGGTTACATCAAACAGGGGCAACTGAGCGTTGAGGGTGAAAAGTAACGATAGAGAAAGGAAGAATGGGTAAAATAACCTTTGCATACCGAACTATTAATGATTATAAATGAATGCAATAATTAGTCCGGAGTGTGCCGGGTAAAACGATCAATAAATACAAAACGAAAACAGAGGATCTGGATTGTTACCTGATTAAGTCTTTTCTAAAACCTCTCTCCGCAACCAATCAATTATCCTCAACCCAATTTAGTCGACCCAAACGGATACCATCCAAAGAAGGAAGGAGGCAGGCTATATACCATTGATTCTCGTACTGAAATATTTCCGGAGCTGCCACCGGTATTGATCCAACAAAATACCGGTCATCGTCATATCCAAAATCAAGAGGATTAGGTGAGCGATATATATTTGTTTTATTGTCCTGCCCATATCGCTCCGTCCGGAATAGATAATATTGATTTTCCATCTTTACCACAAACGGACATTCAGCCTGCCACAATTTGCCTTTGCCGACATGACCTCCGTAGGATACGATTTTCGATTCGCTCCAGCTCTTTAAGTCTTTGGATGTCCTGGCATAAATGGCTCCATCGTTATCGGGATGGGCGACATAATAACAGATCCAAAATTCACCGGTATGGATCACCATGGCATCACGGGTATTTGTCTCCTTACGGTCTCCAAATAAGGCTGGAGATCCATTAACAATTTTCCGGTTAAATTTTTTGCCGTCGATACTTTCTGCCAGGCAAATCCGGTTCCAGTCTCCATAAAACATTTTGTATTTACCATCCATTTTGATTACGTATGGTGCCTGCATTCCGCCGGCTTCTTCGCCCAGTGTCGTATCACCTCGCATCATAATGCCTTTTGCGGTCCAATTTTTATCTATTAGATTATTTCCTTCCCATCCATGGAATAGACGGGTCTTTCCAGGCTCTTTTGTTTTTCTGATGCAGGACCAAACCTGCCAGGTGCCATCATTTGCCTGCCATATACCAAAGTCCACCGGTTGTTGATCTTCTGAAGTAAGCTCACCCAGATCCGGGTTGTTAGCAATTTGCCACCAGTCACTTACGAGTTCAGGTTTTAATTGGACTTCCTGTCGTGAGGTGAGGAACAAAAGTATGAAACTGAGCCAGAACATAGTCAATCAGATAATTGAAATACAAAATAGTAAAATAATGGCAACGTCAATTCGGAAGAAGAAAGCTGCATCTCTTCTGTAAATCTTTCAGATTGGAATATGACAAATAAATGGGTGAACCTCTTCTTGATCTACGATCAGGATGTCTTAAAGAATCGGATAATTTCGGTATTTTCTTCTGTTTCTAGATTAAGAAAGTAGATCCCCGGAATAAGATTTTCGACATTTACTGAGGTTGGGTCCTGAATATTCCGTAGCACTATTTTCCCGGTATTATTGAGGATGCTGATCGACTTAATTCTTTGGGGTGATTCTATTTTTAAAAAATCGATCACCGGATTTGGATAGACCGATATTTCGAGCTCTTTTTTGCAATGACTTGATTGGGTAATTACTCGCGAAAATTCATAGGATCCATCCAGGTCTACCTGTTTTAAACGGTAGTAGTTAAGTTCTGAAATATTTTCATCAATAAAAGAATAGACATTTGCATGATTTTCTTCCGGATCAATATTAGCCAGCGTGAAAAAGTCCATTCCATTCCGGCTAGTCTGCAATTCAAAATGACTGTGATTAATTTCAGCACCTACGGTCCAGGTGATTTTATTTTCGCAGTTTATATTATTCACGGAGAAATCGATCAGCTCAACGGGGAGGAAAGAGGCATTAAGGATGAAATTATGATTTAAAGTACTGCCCGGGATAAAATTAATGATGGTATCCTTTGTCTCGTACCCGGTGCGGCTAATCCTTACCAATACCAGATTGCCGGCAGATCTTTGATTATTCGCAGATACGGTAGTCTGGTCAACCAGGCCGATGCCAAATTGACCTCCGTTTCGCGAGAATTGATAGCTACTGTCTATGGCGTATATCCGGACCAAAGCACTGTCAATAGTATTCTTCTCCTGATCCATGATCTGCCCCCGCAGGTAACCCACCTGAGCCGAATAATCCGGCTGAAATACAAACAATCCGTGGGTCATATCAGAACCTAAAATGAGATCACTGCTGAAGAATGGAAAGGCACCCCAGGCACCACTAAATCCGGAAGAGGCAGCATGGGTATCGTGACTTCCGATTTCCACCGGGATATCTGGTTGAGAGACGTCCACTACTTTGATCCCCTCACTGTAATAAGAAATGATCAGATGATCTCCCTTTACATGGACATTGTGGGGGATAATGTTGTGGCTCAGGTTGGTAGCCGGAGCATATTCTCCCAGGAATCTGATTTCATCCGGATCGGAGATGTCGTAGCTTTCTACCCGGGCACGATTGCGCTCATCGGTGGTAAACACCGTATTTCCATCGCTGCTTGTCCAGGTGTTATGGGTGAAAAACGTGCCGGTCTCCTGATTTGAAAGAACCTCGACATCGATTGGGATCGAGCTCCGGTCTAAACTGTGCAAAGTGAAAACGCCGTTATATATATCAGAGGTTACCATCATGCTACGTGCTTCATTGACGTAAACATCATGTGCATAAAGTGATGGACCATTACCGACAATTGGTGGAAGGGAATCACTTTGATTCAAATCGAAGATGACTACTCCTCCATTATTTATATTTCCACCGGCTATATAGAGAAACCCAAGATCATCTATATAAAGATTATGTGCTTTCTGGAGTGTCTGACTGCCATTGAAGACAGGATGATAGGTCCAGTCCACAATCGAGTCAGCAGAAATCATATTAACCACCTGGATGCCGAAGTTGCCCTGATCAGCGACTATGTATATCCGGTCTCCCCGGCTTTTCATATCTCTCCAAACTCCAGATGCCCCCGGAACTTCATGGATCAGCACTGGCTGTGATGGATCGGATAGATCATAAATTGAGATACCACACCTCGATCCAAGTACTGCGTATTCAATGCCATTACTATGTTGAAAGCCCCATACATCATTAAATCCGGTTTGACAGGGATCATCGGGATTGGACAATAGAGTCAGGTTGAAATCATTTTGTCCGATCAGAGAGGCAATGATGGTTAAAGTGAAGAAGATCGATACCGCAGACTTTGTCATGTGTGGATTCCTTATTCTATAGAATTACGTTTGAAGTTTCCCAGTGCGTCCCGCATATGCCTGGCGTCAATTCTAACCGGCTCACAGTTAAAAACCTTGATACCGTCATATTTATTGCCGTTGCCCGGACTACTTAAAAACAATCATTTTTAGTTCTTAAGGCCACCCTTACCCGCCAAATCCAGTAAAAAGGCGTATTCCATTGCAGTTTCCTTATGTCTCTGAAAACGGCCTGCAGCACCACTGTGTCCGGTTTCCATGTTGGTGTGAAGGAGAAGGGGATTTCGATCGGTCTTGAGATCCCGGAGTTTAGCGACCCATTTGGCGGGTTCCCAATACTGCACCTGGGAGTCATGTAAACCGGTCGTTACCAGGATCGCAGGATAGGCCTTAGACTCTACATTGTCATAGGGTGAGTACGATTTCATGTAGGTGTAGTAATCAAGCTGGTTGGGATTACCCCACTCGTCATATTCTCCCGTGGTGAGGGGTATACTCTCATCCAACATCGTGGTAACTACATCAACAAATGGGACCGCAGCAATCACACCTTTGAAGAGTTCCGGGGCCATATTGATTACGGCACCAATTAGAAGTCCACCAGCACTCCCTCCAATGCCAAACAGATTCTCTTCACTGGTATATTTTTGAGAGACCAGATGTCTGGCGCAATCAATAAAGTCGGTAAACGTGTTTTTCTTATTAAAGAATTTTCCCGCCTCATACCATTGCCGGCCCATTTCTTGTCCTCCTCGTATGTGAGCAATTGCGAAAACAAAGCCCCGATCAATCAGACTCAGCCTGGCAGAGTTAAATGTGGGATCAATACTGAAGCCGTAGCTGCCATAACCATAGAGCAGCAATGGATGGCTGCCGTCTCGGCTAAATCCCTTCCGGTATACCAGGGATATCGGTACCCGGACTCCATCTCTGGCAGTGGCATAAATGCGCTCCGAAGTATAGTCTTCCGGGTTGAAATCACCGACTACTTCTTCCTGTTTAAGCAACTCCAGCTTACGGGTTCGCATATTATAGTCATAGGTCGTATTGGGAGTGGTTAGACTGGTGAATCCGATCCGGACTACATCTGTATCGAAATTCCTATTGATACTGGTATAGCAGGTGTAAGTTTCCTGCTGGAAATCTATGAAGTGCTCAGCTCCGGACAGATCTCGAATGTTCAATTTGGTAAGACCGTCAACGCGCTCGCTCAAGACAAGGAAATCCTTAAAAACATCCACATCATCGAGCAGCACATCACTGCGATGCGCAATGATTTCCTTCCAGTTTTCCTTACCGGTATTTCGTTCATCAGTCACCATTAATCGGAAGTTGGGAGCATCTGACCAATTAGTCCGGATGTAAAATCGATCTCCTCCGTGTGTAATAAAGTGTTCATGCTTTTCTTCTCTTGGTAGAAATATCCTGAATTTTCCAAGGGGATCGTCTGCATTCAGTATTCTGTATTCATTGGAAAGTGTGGCATAGCTGCCGATGATCAGGAATTTTCTCGAAGTCGTCTTATAGATATAGGTATTGAAAGTCTCATCCTGTTCATGAAAGACCTCAATATCACTTGCGGGGGCGGTACCCAGCACATGACGGAAGATTTTGAAGGGACGCAGGGAGGCATCTTTCCGGGTATAGAAAACCGTGTTATTATCATTGGCCCAAACTGCCTGACCGGTGGTGTTTTCGATGACATCCGGGAGCATTTCTCCGGTTTCCAGATTTTTAAAACGCAAGGTATAGATACGCCGGCTAAGGGTATCCTCCCCATAAGCTAAAATTTTATTATCCTCGCTTACGGACCGACCGCCAATCAGATAGAAATCAAAGGGCTTAGCCAGTTCGTTGGCATCCAGCATAATTTCTTCCGTTGCCTCCAAACTCCCCTTTTTTCTGGCATAGATTGGATGTTCTTTTCCTTCCTCATAGCGGGTGAGATAATAGTAACCATTATCCAGAAAAGGTACAGACATATCGGTTTGTTTAATGCGGCCGATTATTTCCTCGAAAAGTTCGTCCTGAAGCTTTTCGGTGTGCGCCATCATCGCATCTGTATAATCATTTTCAGCTTCCAGATAGGCGACCACATCGTCGTTTTCCCGTTGATTCAGCCAGTAATACGGGTCAACCCGGGTATCCCCGTGCATCGTTAAATTTTTAGGTTTTTTATCAACCTTAGGTGGTATTATTTCCATCTTTGTATAAAGAGATTCAGTCATTTTTTGTTCTTCTTTGCAAGCAAAGAGCGACATCATAAGAAGGGGCAAGAGATAAATACTAATCTTTTTCATAGCTATATGTCGCTTTGTCAAAAGAAATATCCATCTGTGAAATGAGGTTACACGATGATAAGGTCAATATTACAGATGGCGGGTTTTTACTAGTTTGGCAAATGTAATCATTCGGGATTGAAACTAAACCTCACATACCGTCAAATTCTAGCCATTTCCGCACCAATCATGATTGGTAGTGCTGCGCAAAATGTAATCACCCTTAGTGACAGTGTTTTTCTGTACCATGTAGGGGAGTCGGACTTTGCCGCCATTGGATTTGTGGGTGTTTTTTATCTGATTATTATGGCCATTGGCTATGGATTCAGCCGGGGAGGACAGATTCTTGTAGCCCGCCGGTGTGGTGAGGGTGAATACAAGAGGGCTGGATCCACTTTCTATTCAATGCTCTACTTCGAAATTATCCTTGCGCTATTCTTTTTCCTGTTTATCGTATTTGGCTGCCCTTATTTTTTCAGGCTATTTGTCGATACTGAAATCATCTATCAAAAGAGTCTGGAGTACCTGAAATACCGCGCATTCGGAGTCTTTCCTGCTTTCATTGGGGTATCACTAATCGCATTCTACACGGGAATCGCACGGACCAAGATCATCTTGTACGACACAATTGTACTCATCATCGTGAATATCGTGCTGAACTATGGGTTAATATTTGGACACTGGGGTTTACCTGAGATGGGAATTTCCGGTGCCGGACTGGCCAGTACTTTGGCAGAATTGGCTGCTTTAGTGGTCTTCAGCATTTATATGTTTTTCGATCGGGCCTTAAGACCTTTCAGATTGCTGAAGATACAGCGCCTGGATTCATCTCTGATTCGGAGTAATTTTCGGATCGCCAGTCCCATTGTTGCTCAGGCGGTGGTGGGTTTGGGAAGTTGGTTTTTCTTCTTCGCTATCATCGAAAACATGGGACAACGGGAGTTAGCAATCAGTAATCTGGCCCGGGTAGTCTATCTGGTCTTAAGCATCCCTTGTTGGGGATATTCTGTGGGCGTCAATACCCTGGTCAGTAATTTTATTGGTCAGAACCAAATGGAAAATGTGTGGCAGGCAATCAAAAAGACCATGATTATTTGTGTGGGCAGTACGCTTTTACTGGCGATCCCCGTGTTATTATTTCCTCAGTATCTACTGTACCCCTTCCTGGGATCCGAAGACATGTCCCTGTTTGTCGATGCCCAGCCTATCTTTTACATCCTGTTTGTGATCCTGACTTTGTTTTCGGTTGGCGGTATTTATTTCAACGGTATGGCGGGTACGGGGGCCACCCTGGCTGGTTTGAGGATTCAGGCAATTTGTGTTGTGTTTTACGTTATACTGATATACATTCTGGTCAATTATTTTAAAGTGAGTTTGACCACAGCATGGAGTATCGAGGTATTCTATTGGCTTCCTTTGATCTACCTGGTTCATATGTATATGACAGGAGAAAAATGGAAACTTCTTCAGGTATAGTTATACACACATGTGGATATGTTATCATTTGATCGGATCTTAAATAGGCTATATTTGCCCGCGTGAGACTACAGAAATTAGAAATAAAGGGGTTTAAGAGTTTCGCTAATGAAACTGTTATACACTTCAATGAGGATGTCATCGGAGTAGTTGGCCCAAATGGTGCTGGAAAGTCAAATCTGGTGGATGCCATTCGCTGGGTTTTGGGAGAACAGAAAAGTAAGGATCTCCGTCTGGAGAAGATGCAGGATGTTATTTTCAATGGAACCAAGAAGCGAAAGGCAGGAGGAGTGGCTTATGTAGCACTTACCTTTGAGAACACTAAAAATCTGCTTCCCACCGAATATCAAACGGTGACTATTGCCCGGTATCTCTATCGATCCGGGGAAAGTGAGTACCGTCTCAATAATGTGGTCTGCCGACTTAAAGATATCCGGTCTTTGTTTCTTGATACCGGGATCGGTTCCAACTCTTATGCCATTATTGCGCTGGGTATGGTGGAAGATATCCTGAGTGACAAGGACAATGCCCGCCGAAAGATGTTTGAACAAGCGGCCGGGATCTCAAAGTACAAAACCAGGAAAGCGGAGACGATCAATAAATTGAATGCCACCCAGGCAGACCTGGACCGGGTGGAGGATCTTCTCTTTGAGATCGAGGGGAACATGAAAACCCTGGAGAAGCAGGCAAAGCGCACAAAGAAATTCTTCGAGCTTAAGGAGCAATACCGGGAGTTGAGCATTCAGCTTGCCGTGATAAAAATTAAGGATCTGAAAGAGAACTACAATTCTCTTTCGGAAACTATAGGTAAGGAGCAGGATACCTATCGGGCCATGGATTCGCGGTTGCACCAGCTTGAGTCTGACCTGGAAAGTCTGAAGCAGAAACACCTGGATAAAGAAAAGTCACTCAGCGATTTTCAACGGAGTATGAATGAGCTGATCTCAAGCATCAGAACCGGCGAAAACGAAAAGAAAATTGTCGAGCAGAAACAGGATTTTCTCAAACAAAACCGGAACAATACGGAAAACCGGCTTCGACTGAATCGGGATCGTATCGACACGATTCAGGCTTCACTGGGAAAGTACAAGGTTGAAATAGAAGAAATAAAGCTGGCGGAGTCCGAATTGCAGCGGGAATTGGAAGAAGCTATCTCAGAACTGGATAAAATCCGGTCCGGTCACGGCAGCACGAAGGAGACTCTCGATCAAATAATGAAGGGACACCAGGCTAAACAGACCGCACTCGTAGCCATGGAAAAGCGTTTGGTGGTCAATGATACCAACAGCCAAAGCACCCAACGGGAGATTGAGAAAATCAAGGAGCAAATTAGCAGTAGGAGTGAGGAGTATCAGCAGATTGAAAATGCACTTGACGCTCTGAGTAAGAAACTTATCGGGCAAACTGAACTGATCGAGGCATTGGAGCAAAAGGAATTGGAGAGACAGTCGGAAATTGCATCCCTGGAAGAGGAGGAAGACAGAGTTTCGAAGTCCCTGAACGATGTTAACCGGCAAATGGATGCCAAGCAGCATGAGTTTGATTTGATCAAGAGTCTGGTGGATAAGCTGGAAGGTTTCCCGGATAGTATAAAATTTCTCAATAAGTCTGAAAAATGGGGCAAGAACGTTCCCTTGCTATCTGATCTTATCTATTGTCCTGAACATTACCGGGTGATCATTGAGAATTACCTTGAACCTTATCTCAATCACTATGTAGTTGATTCTCTCGATGATGCTGCGGCAGCAATCAAACTCTTGTCAAACGCTCAGAAAGGAAGAGCTAATTTCTTTGTCCTGGAAGCCTTTGGCGAATCACTGAGCCCCGCAGTAAGCATTGAGAATGCACACCAGGCAGTGGGTGTAGTCGAAGTGGAAGAGAAATACCGTCCGGTAGTCAACTATTTGCTGCACAATGTCTTCATCGTTGAGGACTCCAATGATTTGGACCGTGATTTACTCGACAGCAACATCACTATTCTTTCTGCAGATGGCCTCTATGTAAAAAGAAAACACAGTTTGTCCGGAGGTTCGGTCGGTCTGTTTGAGGGCAAGAAATTGGGTAGAAAGAAACATCTGAAGAAGTTAGAGGAGACACTGCGGGAACTGCAGGGTAAAGCAGAGGTAAAAGAAAATAAACTAGATGAAATAAATGACAAGTTGGCGGATCTCCAGGAAGCCGAAGATGCTCAGGAATTAGATCTCGAAAGGAAGAGGCTGGAAGAGCTGAAAAGAGAAGAAGTGTACCTTCGAAGCCGTCAGGAACACTTTCAGGATCTGCAAACGGGATCGGATCGTACTATCGGAGATCTCAGGGAAAATTTAACCACACTGGCATCAGAAGAAGAGGAGCTGAAAAAGCAGATCGACAAGCTACGAAGCGAGGTTGATGCGGAACATGAAGAAATGGTATCGGTAGACAATACCTACACGGAGATCGCCAGTCAATTAGCCCATCAAAATGCGCTCGTCAATGCCAAAAACATTGAATTAGTCAAGATTCAGGGAAACCTCCAAACGATCGAAAGGGAGCAAAGCTTCAGCAATCATCAAATACAGGAACTAACTCAGCAGTTGGAGAGCGATACGGTACTCCTGGAAGAAATAGAGGGTGAACAGGAAGAGCTTGTTCAGAAATGGCATGACCTGGATAGTAGTTTGAAAGATTTCTATGAAGTAAGGAAGAGCCGTGAGTCGGACCTGTCCGGATTGGAGCAGTCTTATTACGAAGCCAGGGGAGAGATCTCCGGACTGGAAGATCAGATACGATTAACCCATAAGAAGCAAAATGACCAGCAGCAGTTGATCAATGATCTGAAGGACAGCTTTACCGAGGTTAAATTCAAGATGAGCAACGTCGGAGAGCGACTAAAGATTGAATTTGATATTGAGTTAAATCAGGTTCTACAGCAGGAAGAAGTAGATGAAGAAATCAACCTTACCGAGCTGGACGAAAAGGTAGAAAGACTGCGAAACCGCATTCAGAACTACGGAGAAATCAATCCGATGGCCGTAGAGGCATATGATGAGATGCATGAGCGATATGAAACCATCACCAGTCAACGGGATGATATCGTAGATGCCAGGGATTCACTGATGGAGACGATCAAAGAAATTGAGGACAAGGCGACCACCCGGTTTATGGAGGCTTTTACTCAGGTCCGCGAAAATTTCATCGAGGTATTCCGCAGCCTCTTCACGGAAGATGATACCTGCGATATGATTCTTCTGGAGCCCGAGTCTCCACTCACATCCGGCATCGAGATTATTGCGAAGCCGAAAGGAAAAAGACCTAAAGCGTTAAGTCAGCTCTCAGGCGGCGAAAAGACACTCACCGCTATTGCACTCTTATTTGGGCTCTATCTGTTGAAACCGGCACCATTCTGCATCTTTGACGAGGTGGATGCTCCTTTGGATGATACGAACATTGAGAAATTCAATAAGATCATTCGGAATTTCAGTTCCCGGAGCCAATTTATAATTGTGACGCACAATAAACTAACAATGGCTTCGGTAAACGTGATTTATGGCGTCTACATGGAAGAACAGGGGATTTCGAATGTGAGTCCGGTTGATTTCCGCAGTTTTACTCATACCAGCCTCCTGGAAGTCACAAGTTAGAAAGGTACTGTCCATCAACTCCATTCCAGGTAGAGCATTATTGATCCTTCTATGGAGTATCCAGTTCGATCAAACCGTGCTCCAGTGCATAGACGATCATTTCCGTTGGAGAGGTCAATTTTAATTTTTTGAGGATATTCTTACGATGTGTGTAGATCGTGTGCGGACTAATGTGTAACTCGGCTGCGATCTCCTTGGCAATTTTACCTTTGGCGACCAGGGTGAGAATCTCCTTCTCCCGCGGGCTGAGTGGTGTCGCCGTACAATTTTCTGACTTGGAGGGAAAGGAGCGTTCAATGATCAGGTCAAGGATCTTATGGCAGTAGAATTTATCACCCTTGGCAGTAGCACGGACTGCCTCCAGGATTTCCACTTCGTCACACTGTTTGGTCAAAAAAGAATTTACTCCGTCTTCCAGAACCTGGTAAATTCTCTCCTTGCGATCATCGGAGCTGATGACCAGAATATCCGTATCCGGCGCGATTCCTTTGATTTGTCCGGCTATTTTGGAGTCAAAATATCCCGGTTGATTATAGTCAATGATCACAATATCGGGATGTTCCATGCTAATTGCTTCCAGAAGCGACTCGCCGTCACCGGCTTCTCCGACTACCTCAATTTCTTCTGCTTCTTTCAACACCTCCACCAGGCCGACACGACATAGTACCTGTGCATCAGCTACCACTACCCGTACTTTGTCACCCATTTGCTAATTAGACTAAATATAAATAAAACAAAAATAGAAAGTTTTGTTCAAATTTTCCCGAATCCGTACTGCATACAGATACGGCCTTTCGGGATTGAATCTACGATATCTGTCAATGCATTCTCTTGTTGCTGCATAATCGGAAAAAAATCTTCATATGAGGGGGTATTTTGTTGCGAAAACTTTGATGCCGGTGGTTTTCGATCATATTTTAACCTTCCAATAATTAGCAAGTAAAATGACCTGAGTAAGCATACAACTTTCTACCTTAGCACTACCATGAGATCACCTTCATCTAAATATGAAAAAAGAGGCGTTTCCGCCACCAAAGACGAAGTGCATGAAGCGATCAAAGGGCTTGACAAGGGACTTTATCCTTCAGCCTTTTGTAAGATCATGCCTGATGTCGTTGGGGGAGATGACAATTACTGCAATATCATGCATGCCGATACTGCCGGCACAAAAACCAGTCTGGCCTATCTGTACTGGAAACAGACCGGCAAAGACACCATCTGGAGCAACATCGTCCAGGATGCCATTGTAATGAATTTAGACGATATGGCCTGCGTAGGTTGTACATCGGATATTGTGCTGTCGTCAACCATTGGCCGAAACAAAAATTTAATTCCGGGTTCGGTAATCAAATCATTGATTCAGGGAACTGCAGCTTTTGTCGATAAATTGGCGGAATATGGGGTGATGGTGCATTTGGCGGGTGGTGAAACGGCCGATGTTGGAGATATCGTTCGCACGCTGGATGTGGGTTTTACCACTTTTGCCAGGATGAAGCGATCAGAATTGATTATCAACAACATTCAAGCGGGAGATGTTATTGTCGGACTTGGATCTTCAGGTCAGTCGGTATATGAGGATTCATATAACAGTGGTATCGGGAGTAACGGATTGACGGCTGCCAGGCATGATGTATTATCAAAATACTATGTGCAGCATTTTCCCGATAGCTACGATCATCATACACCGGAAGATGTACTTTTTACCGGACCACATCTTCTCACCGATCCGGTTCCCGGTATGGAGGATGTTGATATTGGCACGTTGCTGCTCTCTCCAACTCGTACCTATTTGCCGGTCCTTACCCAGATCTATGCGGCTCATCGCCAGGATCTGCATGGGGTGATTCATTGTACTGGTGGAGGTCAGACTAAGGTGTCCAAATTCATTGAAAATAAACATGTGATAAAGGACAACCTGATGGATGTGCCGATGGTCTTCCGGTTGATCCAGAGCGCGTCGGGCACCGATTGGAAGGAAATGTATCAAGTCTTTAATATGGGCCACCGGATTGAACTGTACACCAGTGCTGGAGCAGTTGATGATCTGATCCAATTTGCCAGAACTTTTGACATCGAGGCTCAGGTAATCGGCCACGTAGAGGAGTCATCTTCAAACCGGGTTACGATCAGGTCGGAATTTGGCACCTTTGAGTACTAGAAAATTAATTTGACCTGGTTACATCGATTTAAAGTTCCAGTCCATCGTCTTTTGCCCGTCGGTAATAAATAAGCAGCGCGAGGCCACCCAATATAAAAATCATGGAAAAATATCCGGCACCGTCGTTCATCGTAGTGGCACTTTCAAGAAAATGTCCAATGAAGAGGGCCAGACCAATGGCGATAGATACAAATCCATATTTGAGATTGTTGTGTATCGAAGGTAATTTCCGGAATATCGAAGCATCCTGCCCCGTCTCGATGAGTGCCATTCTTTCCCGGTGCCGTGTTCTGAAGTAGAGGAAAGATACGAAGCCGATACAACCAAAAACTGCAACGATTCCTACCACGGGTATAATTGTTTCTCCAAATCCCATTTTTAATGCATTTTGAAATTTTATGAATAAACTGATTGTGACTTTGGACGATTCAAGATATTCGTCGGTTACAAAATTTCTTACATGACCTGAAATTAATCTCGTGCCAGTCGTCTCTACACTTTTAAATTATAAGGAATAATGCAAATTCTGCTGCCTGAATTATCTATTTTGTAACGAAGAAGGTAGAATTTGCGTCCAAAGACCAAAGTTTACCGGTATTGCCTGAACCACATAAAGTATCGTTTTTGGAGAGTCAGCGTGACATTCGGCATATTGTGGACCAGTATGGCGATTTGGTGATGACGTTATGCAGAAAGATATTGGTTGATCAGCATTTGGCCGAAGAAGCCACCCAGGACACTTTCATCAAAGCGTATAAGAACCTGGATAAGTTCAGAGAAGACTCGAGTCTGCGAACGTGGATTTATCGAATTGCCTACAACACTGCCATCGACTACCGCCGAAGAAGGAAGAGGAAGGTCATGGCTATGGATGAAATGACAGAAAGGGTATCCCCAACAGATTTGAAAGACGGACAGACCCGGTTGAAAGAAAAGGAAGAATCAAGGAGGGTATCCCAGGCGATCCGTAAATTACCGGCAGATCAGGCAGCTTTGATCAATTTGTATTATTTAGAAGAGAAAAAAATAAAGGAAGTTTGTGAGATTACCGGACTTACCGAATCAAATGTTAAGATCAGATTATTTAGAGCTAGAAAACAACTGGCGGAAATCTTGAGTCAAAAAAATAAATAGGTATATGGAAAGAGAAGATGAGAGACTTTTATGGAAGTATTTGGATGGACAATTGACGGGAGATGAAGAACTTGACCTTTTTCAGAGAATTCAGACCAATCCTGAAATTAAACAACATCTGGCTGAATTAAAGATTCTGGATAATAATCTCCATAGAACGAAGGTTTTTCGAATGAGTGATGAGCTCAAGACCCAAATATTAAATAAAACGATTTATAAACATACCGTATCCATTTCAGGGACAGAATTGAATTGGAAGAATCTTGGATCATTTGCCATTTTTAATATTTTGCTCCTGGCGGTCGGAACTTCAGTAATCTATTTCAATTATCAACAATTTCTTACCACCAATTCATCCCTGATTTCTCAGATAGCAGATGCTTTCCAGAATCCATTAATTCAGATCTTTTTCCTGATCTCAATGGGTGTTTTTTCTCTATTTATCCTGGATCAGATTTTATTGAAGAGAACTCACCAACGTGCTACTACCCCGGTGTAATTTTCGGGTGTGATCTTTTTCAGTTCGTCTTTCACGGTTTCCGGAACCGGCAGGGTGTCGATAAATTCAAGAAGTTGAATTTTATTCATAGCTCCTTTTCCTCTTGTATGTTTTTTTAACAGCTCATAAGGCTGGGGTACACCTTCTCTTCGCAATACCGTTTGATATGCTTCTGCGACTACTGCCCAATTGTTTTCCAGATCCTGGTTGATCATTTCCCGGTTTAGATTTAATTTGTTGAGTCCTTTGATAATCGACTTAAACGAAATAAGTGAATGTGCCATTGGTACCCCAACATTACGCAAGACGGTACTATCGGTCAAATCGCGTTGCCAACGGGAGATCGGCAGTTTTTCGGAAAGGTGTCTGAAGATTGCATTTGCAACTCCCAAATTGCCTTCCGCATTTTCGAAATCAATGGGATTTACCTTATGGGGCATGGTGGAAGAACCCACTTCATTCTCATTTACTTTTTGTGAAAAATAATTAATGGAAATATACATCCATATATCCCGGCAGAGGTCAATCAAGATGGTATTGATGCGCGAGAGCGTGTCAAAAATTACAGCCATCTGGTCGTAGTGATCTATCTGAGTGGTGTACTTCAACCTTTTAAGACCCAGTGATTCAATAAATTGATCTGAAAAAGAAATCCAGTCAATATCCGGGTAAGTGACCACGTGAGCATTCAGGTTACCTACAGCGCCGCCAAATTTGCCATAAACAGGCTTTGAATAAAGTTGATGCATCTGCATCTGAATCCGGTCGATAAAAACATAGATCTCTTTGCCAAGAAGGGTAGGAGAGGCAGGTTGGCCATGAGTACGTGACAACATCGGAACGTCCTGCCACATCTTGGCAAGGGATGACAATGTATCTTTTAAACTGTGTAGCACCGGAATATATACAGTGTGCATTGCTTCCCGCAGGGACAAAGGAATGGCTGTATTATTTATATCCTGGCTGGTCAGTCCGAAGTGGATGAATTCAGCATATTTACCAATATTTAGTTCGTTAAATTTTTCTTTTAAAAAATATTCAACTGCTTTAACATCGTGGTTGGTAATGCTTTCAATTTCTTTGACTTTTTCTGCCTCATGCAAAGAGAAATTCTCAGCTATTTTTTTTAAATCATCGATTTTCTCTTTTGGAAAATCTGTAAGGGCAGGTAGTTTGATCGATAATAAATGGATGAAATAGTAGATTTCAACGTGAATACGGTATTTGATCAAAGCATATTCGGAGAAGAATTCAGACAGTTCTTTCGTTTTATTTGCGTAGCGCCCATCAACAGGCGATATAGCTGTAAGCATTTCGGATTATTTACATTTTTAAAAATTCATATTGCCGGTTGTGCAGTCAGCAGATCACGTATTGACTTACTTGAAATAGAGTGATAATTTTTTTCTGCTTTATTAAAAATCTGCTCCGCCAAATCTCTCCGGCCCGTTTCCAACAGCGCCTTGAATAGTGGAAGTAGAAATTTCCTCCTTCCCACTTCCGTCAGAAAAACTTCCAGTTGTTTTTGATTATGATTTTCCACATAACCACTTTTTATTGAAAGCTCGAGCCAGGCAGCTAGTATTTCTGCATTCCCTGAATCTGAAAAATTATAGACGTTGTCTATTTTTTCGTAAAAGCTGGTGTGAAGCTCTGTCGGTAAGTGTCTGATAAAGTGTAACCATTCGTGGGTAGTCCAGGTCCTTGTACTGGACCGGTCTAAGCGACCTATCCTTACAAATTCCTTTACCCGCCGGTCAACTTGCTCGAATTTATTTGAAATAATCTCGGCATGTTGGTCCGGAATCCCTGGGTGGTATAGCCAGGCTTTCAGATCAAAATCAATATTTAATGAATCCAGCAGGTGTTGTTGCACATATTGTTCCCATTGTTCGGTAGAAATCGACTTAAAACTGTAATCGGAGAAATATTGCTTGAGAAAAGCATCGAAGGTTTGCCTGCCTACCTCTTTTTCAAGGGTTTTTAACAGTAGTGCCCCCTTTTCATACGCTATATCATTCATTCCATCATCTGGATCTCTTCCTGCCAATTGAAGCTTGAGGTGCGTATCGGCACTTGAATCTCCCAGATCTGAAATTGTACGCATGAGGTCCTGGAATCCCAGGAGAGCCAGCATATCGGCATACTCTTTTCCATACAGTTTTTCCATGATACGATTTTCCAGGTATACAGTATGTCCTTCATTGATCCAGAAATCTTCCCAGGTGGCGTTGGTAACCAAGTTGCCGGACCAGGAATGGGCCAGTTCGTGAGCGATGAGCGCTGTTAATGACCGGTCTCCTGCAATGATTGTAGGTGTGGCAAATGTCAAGCGGGGATTCTCCATGCCACCAAAGGGAAAGCTTGGTGGAAGTACGATGAGATCATATCGTTCCCATTGATAAGGACCAAACAAGGACTCGGCGGTTGTTACCATCTTTTCAAGATCAGCAAATTCGAATGCTGCGGCATCGATCAGGCCGGGTTCGGCGTAGACGCCGCATCGATCGGGGATGGCACTAAAGGACAGATCACCCACGGCTAAAGCCAGCAGATATGCAGGAATCGGTTGGTTCATGTCAAACTCATATACTCCTGTATCGTTTTTTTCCCGGGGATTGCCGGCACTCATCACTGCCAACAATTGTTTGGGAACTTTGATCTTGGCGTGGTACGTAAATCGAATGCCGGGGCTATCCTGAATGGGAATCCAGCTCCGGGTAAGGACTGCCTGACCCTGGGTAAACAGAAAGGGTTCTTGCTTATCATGCGTTTGCTGAGGGCTGAGCCATTGCAGAGCGTCTGCTTCCGGTGAAGTTTGGTAGAAGATCCTGATTTTGTTAATCCCGGATTCCGGCAGTTCAATCGAAAGAGGAGATCCCAGAAAAGGTGCTTCAGGACCAATATTAAATTCCCCCGGTATCCACGATCCATTACTTTCCAGAGTCACACTATCAATTTGCAAACCATTTATATCCAGTGTGATATTTCTTGCTGATGAATCTGTCCTTAACGCATACTCAGCACTACCACTGATCAGGTGCTTTTCGAAGTCAACCGTGAGATCCAGTTCAAGATGTTGAATCACAGCTTCGGCAACATTGGCGTAGGTATGAGCATCGATCGGTGCTGGTATGGGGGGATACTCCTTTTTTACCATATTTTTGCAACTTATGAGTAAGAGGATGGCAAAGACCCATTCTTTATTTCGCATAGACCAAGGACTGATTCAGACTGCAAATTTACATATCTCCATTCAACAGTGGAAGATCTTACATTTTACCTGTTCCACGTTGTACTTCTTCCCAGACGCGCAAGACATTGCCGGAGCAGATCTTCTCCAGCTCAAGATCAGAATATCCACGGGAAAGCAGTTCTTCAAGTAAATTTGGATAATCACCAACATCTTTTAAGCCGGTCGGTAATGAATCTCCCACACCGTCAAAATCAGATCCCAGCCCCACAAAATCAATACCGGCAACCTTCACTACATGATCGATATGGTCTGCTACTTTTTTTACATCTGAATAGAGGGTAGGATGATCTTTCCTGAATTTTTCAATAATCGGCTTGGCCTTGTCATCGCGCCAATCCAGTCCTTTTTCCAATAGTATTTTGCTCAGAGCTTCTCTGTTCTGATCATTTTGCGATTGCACTTCACCATCCAGAAATGAAGAACCAAAATTGATTTGGATCACCCCGCCATTTTCTGCCAGCTTCTTAATCATATCGTCATTCATATTTCGCTCGAAACCCGGTGTGAAGACCCGGCACGAACTATGAGAGGCAATCACAGGCTTGGAAGTGAGGCGGATGACTTGATAAAAACTACTGTCAGAAACATGGGAAATGTCCACCATGATCCCAATCCGGTTCATTTCCTGTACGACTTCCCTGCCAAAAGGGGATAGGCCATTCCAGGTTCGGGTGGTATCATAGCTGGAATCACAGATGTGGTTATCCTTGGCGTGGGTCAGTGTGATGTAGCTGATCCCCTTTTTCCTGAAATAGGCCAGGTTTTCCAGATTGCCTTCGACCGGAGCGCCATTTTCCATGCCCATCGGTAAAGAAATAATGCCTTTTCTGAAGTTTTCCCTTACCTCCCGGGGACTGCTGCTTATGGCAAACTTATCCGGATGAGCCATTGCAATTCCCTCCACCATCTCTATCAATGAATCTGCCAGTAATTTGGCACCATTGTCTTCATATGAAGATGGAATATAAATGGACATGAAAGGAGCGTCTAGACCACCTTCTTTTGCCCGCTTATAGTCGAAATCACCTTCATCGGTGGAGATGGGAATTCCCAGATATTCTTTTTCCAGCCTAAAGTTGTTCACCTTAAGCCGGTAAGGTAAATCAACATGACCATCGGTGATGATATACTGGTGCGCTAATTTCCTGGCTTTTTCAGCATTCGACATCTGCCCCTTCATTTTTACGGTATTACAGGACAAAACGGAGGCTCCGAAGAGGAGGTAGAGTAGTGTTCTCATTACAGGTGAATTGTAAGCCGCCTGAAGATACTACAATAATTATTAGGTGCAATACGAACCGGATTTGGCTGCGATTCCTGATGGAATGATATACCGATCTTGACATCGGATTTAATCGAGGTCAACCTCTCACCAGGTGCGGTTACCCGGTAGTTGATTTTGGGATGGTTATTCTCTCTTCAAATGAGCCGTCAGGCTGATACTCGCGTTTCTAACAATACCGGTTGAAGACATTCAAGATTTTTTTTATGCATAAGCTACAGATCTACAGCGGATAAAACATAGTGAATTTCTATGGTTGTAAACCACTGATTTGTATACACATATAGAATATTGTAATATATATTATCTTTTAATATAAATAATTAGAGTCATATTTGGACGTCTGAGTGTAATTATCATACTCAATCACTTATGTATAGAGGCTTGCTCATATATAAGTTGTATCTATGTACAACTACCTCATAATGAGAAAAAAAAAACTAAAGACATTATCATATATAAGTTATTTGTATATATATTTGTCCCGGTTACCAAAATTTGACACCATGAAGAATCTTTTACGCTTTTTTTCTATGATGATTCTGGTCAGTCTTGCCCAGTTGGCATTTGCCCAACCGGGTCCGGTATGTACTGATTTGAACATCCCCGTCGGGCCAGATGACTCGGCGAGTATCGTGGTTGGAGACTTTGTGACAAACGCAGATGCTTCATTACCCGATATCACTATCGAAAATCCCTATGGAGGGGTTCTCGAATTTGTCGCTGGTGCAAATGCTGCCACTGTAATCAGGATAGCAGCTTGCCCCTATGTCAGCAGAGAATTGAAATTGGTTGCAAAAAATGCCAATGGATCCTGCTGGAGCCGAATCACATTCAAACAATCTAACGGTCCGATTATCGTCGGGAGGTCAGCTACAGTATACTGTACAGATTCGTTAGTGGATGGAGGCCATGTAAATGGACTTCCACCAACTGCATTTCTGGCTTGTACTGGCCCCATTGCGGCTACCTACGTAGCGGACTGGGTTGATGTTTATGATTGTGTATTAGGAAATGATACCGCTAAGGTAATTTATCGTATGTACGAAGCATATGATAAATTCGGGGTACGTGGAACAGGACAGGACACGATTACGGTGTTCAGACTGCCACAAATCACTACCGATAATACCTGGTGTGTAGACAGAGACACCGTCTACTGCGAAGAAGGTTTAGCCGGCAACTTCGGACCATATATGGTTGTGCCGACTGCACCTGGTAGTATGATGTGTGACACCATTTATTTCTTAAATCCCGATGGTTCTCCTGCTATTGTAGATCCTAAGTGTGGAATTTCTGTCAATGTACTGGAAGAGCCTTTCGGACAGGATTGTATCTCAACGACCAAATATACGGTTGAGCTGAAGCAGACCTGTTATGGTTCCACTTCAGGTGCTTGCACCGTTGATCCGGGTTCAGCTATTGAGACAGTGGCTGATGGATATTATCGTTGTACGTTCTGGCTAATGGAGATCGATACCGTACCTCCGGTTGTAGAGTGTGGTCAGGATACGCTGCTGGTTCCTACCAGTGGACATGACTGTGCTGCTCATTTATTGCTGCCTCCGGTCACCGCTGCAGACTCCTGCAACAGTGTCGTGGCAGTGAAAGCCCGAATTGAAGGTTATGGCAGTTTTGCTCTTTCCCTTCAGGCAGGTTATTGGGTATCAAATCAAACTATCAAACTTCCATATACGGATGAAGTAACGGAAATTATCTACGAGGCATTCGATGAATGTCACAACGTAGGATATGATACTTGTTACGTCAGAGTGAAGGATTTGGTAGCTCCGGTGGCTATTTGTGATAAAGGTGTCAACATATCTTTGACTGGTAAGAAAACTTGGGTTAGTGCAACAACTTTCGATGAAGGAAGTTGGGACAATTGCGGGATTAACTTCATGTTGGCAAGAAGAGCTGACTGGAGAGAAGCTTGTCTTGATCTGTGTGATTCGATTGAAGTGGTTGGTACATCTGCCTATGGCACGATTTATCGTCCATATCTGGAATCAAATAAAGCACTTGATGAAGTTGAAGCGCACTATGCCAAAGTTCTACAGTGGTTGCAGTGGGATGGTCAGGAATGTGCTGATGTCCTATATAATGCATGGAGATATGATCTCATGAAGTATGCGACCCTTACCTGTGCCGAAGGAGACCATCACGGTTTCGATTTTGACGAGGCAGTTCAGGCTTATCTTGATCCTAATGTCGATTTTGCCAAAGTGAAGCAAATCGGTGGTGGATGGGCCGAAGATGTGTTGTTCTCTTGTGATGACGCATGCGGACCGGTAACAGTGGAACTGTTGGTAATGGACTACTGGTGCAACTACAACACTTGTTGGACCGAAGTATGGGTAGAAGATCAGACTCCGATATCTGTACCAAAAGACGTTACCGAAGAAGTAGATATTTCATGTAAGACATATAAAGATGCCAACTATACCCTGGGAGGACTTCCTGTAAGTATAGCAGACCTGGTAGCAGCTGCCCATGGTGGTGATCAGGATGCATATGACGCCCTTGACGAGATTTTCGGAGGATACCGGAAGGCATGGGTAGATCCATATGGAAGATATGTGGATATAGATGGTGAAGAACTTGATTGTGATATCGTATTCACTGATAGCACTTGCATCTGTTCTTCTTACACAACTCAAGAGCCTTATTATGATGAGCACTTTGGTTGGGTTTATGAAACAGTGGAACACAGTGAATGTGGTTATTACGCTACTGAAATTGATCTGACACACGGTGTGGTAGCAGTTAATTGCGAGAAAAACGCACAGTGTGAACGAGATATATGGTTCGACTTCGACGAATGTGGACAAGGGGTGATTTACCGTAAGTTCACGATTACACAAGGCTGTCCCGAGACCGACTCACTACACACAACTGAATCCATCACCAGAGTACAACGGATTTGGGTTGGAAATCAGTGTAAACTCGATCCTGGTATGTTTACCGTACCACGCGATACCACTCTGGATGTATGTGATCTGATATACGATCCGGAAGGTAGTGGTAATGTAGCAGGAGATGCTTCTCCCGAAAACATCGGATCTGCTGAATACGTTTTTGACGATGATTGCAGAATCGTTGGAATTGGATACTACGACAAAGTTTTCAAAGTAGTAGGTGGTGATGAAGCTTGTTACAAAGTGATCAGAACCTGGTGCTTTGCAGATTGGTGCGAAGTAAACAAACCAGCTAACAGCAATTGGGTAATTGATCCTATGCTGGACGATCACATAATTACCTACGAGCAAACGATCATTTTGATCGATACGACACCTCCGGATATCGTAATTGCACCTGTAGGTACTGATGATGTGGTTGCTGCAGGAGGATGTTTATATGATTTCTCCACGACAGTTGATGTTGCTGATGCTTGCGGTGTCTTGGCATACCGATGGATGTTATTCGACGCCGACGGTGGTATTGCCGGACAAGGTGAAGGTTCATTGGATCTGGCGATTGCCGATAATTTTGAAGTGGCTGTTCCTGGCTTGTCCACGGGTAGTTACACTTTGAGAGCGATTGCAACTGACCAATGTCAGAATGAAGGAGTGGCAGAATATAGTTTTGTGATCTCCACTCAGAAAAAGCCTGCTGTAGTTTGCATTACCAGCCTGACTGTTGAATTAACGCCAATGGATATTGACAATGATGGTGTCATCGATACCGGAATGGCAGTTGTCTGGGCGGAGGAATTTAACAGCAGCAGTGCTCCGGCATGTAATGATGACTCAATTGCATTCTATATCGAGTATTTGGATAATGACGGTGATGAGACATTAGATGAAGAAGATGCAGACAGTCTTGCTATTGGTTGCGAAGTATTGCCTGATGCCTTTATGGTAAGAATGTGGGTTAAGAGTTTCCCAAGCGGAACTGTTGATTACTGCGATGTTATGATCGTACCACAGAATAACATGATGGCATGTGGTGATATTAGCCGCATTCAGAGTGGTGTAAGTGGAAGCATAATGACTGAACTGGAAACGAATGTCGAACAAGTTAATGTTCAGGCAACCTTATCCAGTGGTCAGGAATTAGACTTCTTAACCACATCCGCAGGAGCTTATAGCTTTGCTTCAGCTCTTGGATTAGATGTTACCGTGACACCAGTGAAGACGTTGGATCCAATGAATGGTATCAGCACAGCTGACCTGATTACGATCCAGAAGCATATTATTGGAAAGCAGTCATTGAAGAATACTTATCGTGAGATTGCTGCTGATGTGAATAACGATCAGAGAATAACCGCTCTTGATCTTCTGGTACTGCGAAAGCTGATACTGGGCAAGATCGATGTGATGCCGGTTGATTCCTGGAAATTCGTGAACAACATCAATGGTAAGGAGGATTATACGATTCAGAGTGTGAACGAGCATATGCGAGTTGACTTTACCGGAATTAAGATGGGAGATGTCAATATTGACAATGATCCTAGTCAATCTGCCGGAAGAACCGCTAAGAATCTGGTACTCGAAATTGCTAATCAGAAGATAGAAAGAGCAGCTACCTATGAGATAGACGTCACTGCTTCTAACTTCCGAAATATTGAGGGATATCAGTTTACCCTGAATTTTGATCCTGCCAGCATTAATGTAAGAGATATCAAAATGGGACAGGCTCTTGACTTGACTGACGAGAACTTTGGCCTGGACCGAATCTCAGAAGGTATCATTACCACCAGCTGGAATGCAGCAGAAGCTAAGAATCTGCAGGAAGATGAAGTATTGTTCACACTGGTTGTGGAGGGAGTTACCGAGACTGCTATTAGCAATGTCCTGGCGGTGACGAACAAGATCACCAGTGCGGAAGCATATACCGGATCGAATGAATTACTTGGTGTTGCAGTTAACTTTAATGGCAGTGCAGTTGAGCAAGGTTTCGCCTTGTATCAAAACCGGCCAAATCCATTCAAAGAAACGACTGCAATTGGATTTGTACTACCAGAAAGTAGTGATGCCACACTCACAGTCTATGATGTGACTGGCAAAGTACTCAAGGTAGTTGAAGGATCTTACATCAAAGGATACAATGAAGTTTCACTTCAGAAATCTGAATTGAACGCTACAGGAATTCTATACTATCAACTTGATAGTGAAGCATTTACCGCTACCAGAAAAATGGTAGTAATAGATTAAGACATGGGTTAGAAATGGGATCAGGTGGAAAGTCGAGAAATTGACGTGTTACATCGGCTTTCCACTTCTTTAGGTCCTGACCATGAGATTACATAGTATATCCTTGAGTTAGTTACTATACATGAGTTCTAGTGTGAGCCGTTCCAAAGGGGACGGCTTTCTTATTTTTATGATTATCAGCAGGTTGTACACGTGACTGAAATCTTAGGTGTAACCACTTGGTACCTAACGTATTATGGTATTTAGTAATACCAAAACTACCCTTTATTTCAAATGTGGTGCAGTGCGTACATATTAAGTTTTTGTGGCAAGCTATTTGTTTACATTATCAAAATACTTAATAACCAAACTTACGCACTATGAGGAAGATGTACTCCTGTACTGTCTTCGTATTAGCCTTATTTAGCATCTCTTTGGGCTATTCCCAGACTACTCAGTGTTCTCCCAATTGTAACAACTTGAATGCCAGTGTGATGACTGGTCCAAATGGTCTTGAGTTTCACGCCAAGATCAACTGGACCGACATTGTGACCAATTTTGACTGTGCCATGCCGGTTACCTATACACTTCTGACCAATTCAGGTACTCAAATGGCCAGTGGCAGCTCGGATGACGTTGGTAACGAGGTCTACTTTTTGATTGATGATGTTTGTCGTTTTCTCAACGATGGGGTTAAAATAAGGATCACCAATGACCAGGGGAGTTGTTGGAGTAATATCACGTTTAAGAAGGATGTACCAACGATCGTGGGTAGAAGGATCACACTATATTGTGACAATCCTATTGTCAGCGATCCAAATTCCCTAATTAATGGAGTCCCTCCGACTGCTTTTGTCCCATGTCAGGGACTTGCTACTCCGAAATTTGTTGCAGACTGGGTCTTTCCAAAGGACTGTAATAACGGCATTCAGGATACAGCTAAACAGATCCTTAGAGAATGGGAGTTCTTTGACAAAGAGGGAAATCGAGCCAGTGCGTTTGATACGATTGATGTCTTCTTATTTCCTCAAATTACCGCAGATCATATCTACTGCGGAGATAAGGATACGGTCTATTGCGGTGACCCCAACGGTGGAATTGGCCCTTTTATCACCTTTGACAGTTTGAACACCGGGATCTGTGATACAGTTTATCTTGTTCTGATAAAAGATGAGGACAATGATGGGATGCTGGAGTTCTATCCACAGGTTTTTGACGAGAAATGTGGTTTATCAGTACACGTAGATTACCATAAATTCGATAGTGATTGTGAAATCAATTATAAAGTAAGCTTGGATATCAAGCAGAGCTGTTATGGCGTTCCTCAATCTACTTGCCTGGTTTCACCGCCCGCTGGAGTTGACCCCAATATCGCGGAAGAGATAGCACCTGGCTATTGGAGATGTACTTTCTGGCTCACGGATCTTGACACGGTACCTCCTTTATCGGCCTGTAAATTTGACAAAGTAAATCCGGATTTGATTTTCTGGTCTGCGGTGACCGATGCTGCTGTCGGGTATGTTCCCAATACTCACTGCTTTGATACAACGCAAGGTGCACCAATCATCGTAGTTCCTACCAATACCCATGAATGTGCTGGTCATACTTATATACCGCCTCTTTGTATTTATGACGACTGGAGTGGTGTCAAGCAGGCCAAAGCGACGATTCCTGGATTCGGATCATGGATACTTACAGCCAATGGCGATACCTGCATTATTTATATTGATGATACCATACCGGTAAAGGGGTACTGTTACGAATCACATACTCAGGTTAGACTACCAAAGTCCGATGAACCGTATCAGATTCTATATGAGATATATGACAACTGCCATAATATTGATACTGAATATTGCTACCTATATGTGAAGGACCTTACGAAACCTGTCCCGGTTCTGGACAAAGGAGTTACGGTCAGTCTGGGAGAAAAGAAAGCCTGGGTAGATACAGAGTCTTTTGACGAAGGTAGTTGGGATAACTGTGGGGTGAACCTTATCCTGGCCCGGCGAAAAGACTGGGCGGAAGCCTGTATTGAGCTCTGTGACAGTGTCAGAGCTTGTTGTGCCACTGATCATTATGATACGCTCCGAATGGCGTTTCTGGAGGAGGATAAACATATCGATGCGGTAGAGGCTCATTACGCTAAAACACTGGATTGGTTACGAAATGACAATGTAGCTTGTGGTAATCTTATCTACAATTCATGGCAGTATGCCTTAATGAAATATGCAACACTAAACTGCGTGGATCATCCCTATCCCGTCGGTGATGAATATTTCCGGGAAATTTTTCTCAAATGCTATGAAGACTATCTGTATGATAATGTGAATGGGACTACCATGTTTGATATTAATCCGGAAGAGCCCGTTGAATATTGTTTTGATCGTTGGGCCTTTATTGATCCCTATCTTAATCCCGGGTGCGAACAGCATTTGCTGAATAATACACAAGGTGGTTTGATCGGATTGAATTCGGTTGATGCATTGCTTGAGAGCGAGCGAGCATTGATCAGCACCTATGAAGCTATCGGTGGTGGTTGGGCGGAAGAAGTTGTCTTTTCCTGTGAAGATGCGTGCAGCTACGTCACTGTAGAGGTGCTGGTTATGGATTATTGGTGTAATTGGGCAAAGGCATGGACTAATGTATGGGTCGAAGATCAGGTTCCGGCTCAGGTAGTGAAAGAAGTGGTGGATGAGACAATCACCTGCAAATCCTTTCGTGATAAGAGATATGACTATCCGGGTGAAGCACATCCGGTGAGTCTGGAGTTCATCGTAGATCTTGCAAAGAAGGGTGATGTTGCATCCCTGGATTTGTTAGATGAAGTCTTTGGAAGTTATGAAAAAGCTTGGGTGGATCCCTACGGAAATTACGTCGATATCGATGGTCAGCCTGTAGAGACTAAAATCGAGTTTTATGACAGCATATGCTATTGTACCACTGAAGTGGTACCATACCGGATATATGATGATCATTTAGGGTATATATGGGTGGATTCGCTGATCACCAATTGTTATTATGAAGCAGACACGACCATCTTCTGGAATGGAATCGTTGCTGCAAATTGTAGTGAAAATGTCCATTGTGAGCAGCGTGTTTGGTGCGACATAGATCATTGTGGAGAGGGATATATCTATCGTGAATTTAAAATTTGGCATGGGTGCCCGGATTCAGTATATATCGCTGATAGTTTGCGCCATCCGGTAGACACGTTGGTGAGACATCAAAGAATTTATGTGGGCAACGAGTGTGAACTTAATAAGTATATGTTTGATGTACCACCAGATGTGACCGTTTACAGTTGTGGCGTTGACTATGATCCGGCTGGTAGTGGAAATCTGATTGGGGTCGCCGGGCCGGAGAACACCGGATATGCAACCTACAGATTTGACGATGACTGCCGGCTCGTCGGTATTGCTCACAGTGACAAAGTATTCAAAATCACTGGTGGACAAGAGGCATGCTACAAGGTACTAAGGACCTGGTACTTTGCGGACTGGTGTGGAACCGGGGGTGAACCTGCAGGGGGTAACCATTGGTGGTATGACCGGGATCTGGTAATTGATTCCTGCATTCAAAAGATCTTGATTTTTGATACCATCCCTCCAGCGTGTATCGTCATTGGACCAGTAGAAGACGGGGGAAGCATTGAATTCAGTTCATGTGATTATGATCTTTCCGTCCTGGTCTCTTCCGAAGATGACTGTGGATTAACCACGTGTTACTGGGAACTGACGCAGATTGATACCGGTACTTCAGGTCTGTTCGATTCAGGTGTCGGGGAATTAAAGGGAGTAGACTCTACCACGTTCCAGATCGAGTCAGAAAATCTGTTACCAGGAACCTATCATCTGAAGGTTCGTATAGAGGATGAATGTAACAATGAGAGCTACTGTGAATATACGTTCACGCTGGTTTCCGTTAAAAAGCCTACTCCGGTCTGTGTTACCAGTCTTACTGCGGATATCATACCCTGGGATTCGGATCAGGACGGGATCGCCGACTCTGCACATGCCGTGGTCTGGGCCTACGAGTTTGACCAAAGCAGTCAGGCTCCCTGTGGTCACGATGCCGCCACGTTGAAATACTATATTGAATACAAAGGAGATGATTCTGATATTTTTAATCCGGATAGAGTTGCTGATAGCCTGGTGCTTACCTGTGCCGATCTGGGCACAAAAATGGTGCGGATGTGGGTAGTCGCTACAGATGGATCGAATGATTACTGTGATGTACTTTTGGTGGTGCAAAACAATTCGGGTGCCTGTGATTCCAACCTGGGTGATGCAGGTTCGATCCTCGGTAATATTGAGGACGAGATTGGCCAAATGGTGCAATCAGTGCAGGTAATGGCAGAGTCCGAACAGGCAATTGCCAATATCAGTTCCGGTGAGAATGGGAGTTTTCAGTTCGATGCACTAATGGGTGCATCGGTACGTATTACTCCTTTTAAGAATACAAACGTGAAGAATGGCATCACGACCGCAGACCTGGTGCAGATGCTGAATCATGTGTCGGGAGCCACACCGCTCCCCACTCCATACCGGAGATTAGCTGCTGACGTGACCCGGGATGGAAACATTGATGCTTTTGATATGCTGGAACTACGTCAGATCATTTTGGGTGATCTGGACCGTTTTACCACGAGTGATTCGTGGCGATTCATTGCCAAGGATTATCAATTTGTCACAGACACGCCGGAGTCTGAAGATATCCCTGATTTCATCCAGTTTGAATTAGACCAACCGACGATGAAAGGAGATTTTATTGGAATGAAGATGGGCGATATGGATATGGATAATGATCCCGGCCAGAGAGCTCCCAGAACAGGTAGCAATCTCGTATTTACTACTCCTGACCGGAAGTTGCAGACTGGTATTACGTATGAAATACCCCTTTCTGCCACTCAATTCGAGGCGGTCGCAGGATTTCAGTACACCCTTGTTTTTGATGATCAGGCTATCAAACTTCTCGATTTTGAAGTTCATGATCTGAGTTACATGGACCGGACAAATTTCGGAGTGAATCACATGTCTGAAGGGCTGCTAACCACCAGCTGGAATGCCACTAGTGACGGTGTCGATGCGGATTGGGGGCAGAATATTTTTACAGTGAAAGTTCAGGCGAAGAAAGATGTCCTGTTAAGTGAAGCGATGACCATTGGAAATCGAATTACCCCGGCTGAATCATACCATAAGGGTAAGACAAATGGAGTGTCCTTGGAATTCGACGCATTGAACCTCGGTGATGAAATTGAGTTGTATCAGAATACCCCTAATCCGGCCAAAGAACAGACAAATATCCATTTTTACCTGCCCCGACCAATGGACATTCAGTTGATAATTCAAGACCTCTCCGGAAAGATGATCCGGACGATCAAGGGGCCGTACACTGCAGGCATGCATTCAATCTCCTTTGAGAGAGAGCAAATACCGCCCGCAGAGGTGTATTTCTATAGTTTAATTACGAGTGAAAAGGTAATCACTAAAAAGATGGTTTTTGTGAGATAAAACGAAGGATTTGACTTAAGAACAGACCTGCCAATATATAGTGCTGGCCTCCTGAACTTTTCAGGGGGCCTTTTTTTGTCCCAATGACAATATTCATCTATTTACTCATACATATTTTTACCATGCTGCAGGCTGTATCAACTGCTATTATTGCCAATCGCCTTTTTTGTTGCTTCATTTATATATGCTGTAATTATTTAATTGGTATCATTTTTGAATATGTATGGTTACTGAATTCTAACTGAAACTAACACCATGCATAATAATTACCGCTATTCCGGTCTTCCGGCTGTCACTCATACAGTCACAAGATCCTCCAATTCTTCCTGGTTCTCTCAAATAATCCTGTTGATCCTGCTGCTTGTAGGCGCGATAAGCACGTACGGACAGGTAGGGCCGAACTGTACGCACATCAATGCTTCGATCGGAGCAGATGACACGGCGCGGATATTGGTAGGAGAGTTGGTGACGAATGCTCCTCAGATACAGGCGCAAG
>JAGQWZ010000604.1 GCA_020436835.1 Saprospiraceae bacterium
CAAAGTACCAGATGTACCAAGGGTACCATAAGTACCAGGAAATCTACCAGATCTCCTCCGATTCACCAATAACAAAACTCTGGCGTTCTCTGCGTTCTCTGCGTTCTCTGCGTTCTCTGCGAGAGGATACAATGTTCGGTGTCCGTGGTAGGTGCCCTTAGCCTTAGCCTTTTCCTTAGCCTCTAATGGTAAAGTACCAAATGTACCAAGGGCACCATAAGTGCCAGGAAATCTACCAGATCTCCTCCGATTCACCAAAAACAAAACTCTGCGGTCTCTGCGATCTCTGCGAGAGGATAATTGCCGGATGTCGGATGTCCTTCTCCTCCCCCTTCTATCGCATCCGGTTTTCGTACAAATAAGGCCTCGAATGTCCGGAATATTCATCCTGACCGATAATATCCAGATCGCCATCATTGTCGATATCCGTGACCACTCCTGTATACAATCCTTTATCTGAAATGATCAGTTGGGGAGAACCGTATTCACCGGTAGCCGGATTATAAATGAAAATACTGATATGTTTTCTCTGATCCCAATTATTCCAACAGACTCCACTCAGCAGATCCGGATATCCATCCAGATTCAGGTCACCCAGTTTTACCGTGTGTCCACCATTGTACCCGGAAACAACGACGTGTTTTGTCCACTTGCCTTTAGCAGAAGTGGGAGCCTCATACCAGGCCAGGTCATAATTCCCTCCATTTCTATAACCTTCCGCCGGTGAAATCACCACATCATTAAATCCGTCAAGATTGATATCACCAACATCCAGTTTCATGTTAGCATTGACTTGTTTGTAGACGGTATCGATCGGATGTGCAATGAAATTGCCGGTGAGGATGTCCTCAGGTGTCGCCAACCAATATCCCCCGATGACAACATCGGGATTTCCTTTTTTATCAATATCCCCGATCGCAAAACCTTCTCCCGTACTTCCAAAGGGACTGGCATCCAGTATCCTCGAGCTCCAATGCTCAGCACCCTCTCTCCGGAATATAACCAGTTGATTTGGTTCGAGGGTTCTAACGATGACTTCAGGCGACCCGGTTCGATCCAAATTGGCAATCACCATATCATTGATATGATGCCAGGGTTGATCCCGAATCATTTCAACCACCCCCCATTGGTCAGGATTTTCTGCATTTTTACCCGGATTTTGTAAAATATAAACGGAAGCGGAACTAATATCTCCGCTATGTTTATCTGCCGACAAAACGATATCAATATCACCATCCAGATCAATGTCACTGCATTGAGCTGAACCAATAAAGGGAGTGGTCACGGGCTCGGACTTCAGGGTTTGCGGTTTTGGCAACGGGTGGAATTGCCACTGGCCTGTGAGATTTGCCGGTGCTTCCAACCACCCGACGGTCATCCTGCCTCCTGCATGTTTACCACCCTCGAGGGTCAACACATCCGGTAGTCCGTCACCGTTAAGATCTGCCACCACTAGTGCAGAAATACCTTCGATCTCACCACCTGCCAGATCCCGTCCAACCGAAAAGGGAATAGCGTCCTGATAGTCCCCGTCCACACCGGAATCAGCGTTTAAAATTTGCCGGTCAGAAGATGACCCGAGTAAAAGCCAGATTAAAATCAAATACAGGATTGGCAACGGAAGGAATTTTATTCAAACCAAAAAATTAAAATTAAATAAAATTAATTGGGATCAAGTTCGTACAACTTAAGGATGGACGGTTCCGGATACGGCGGTTTTCTGGGCTGATCAAAATTCGAAGGAAGTGTTTCCCAACGGAGTAGAAAACGATTTTTCTCATCAAATCTCTGATTTATCTGCATACCCTGAGACGGTCTATCTATTAAACCATCTACCGTGATAAACCTGGCACCGGTGAGATCTTCGGTAAGGGTCAGCGAACTTTCATCAATTTTCAACAAACCGCTCCCATATTTTTCATGCGTATACGACACATAAATATGTCCCCGCTCCCCGGCTTTAATTTCCTCCAGATCTATCGCTTTACCCAGCGAACCCCGGGCATTGATCTCCCAGGTAAAATCAGGCCAATCAGAAATCTGTTGTTGTATCCATCGGTCGTCCTCATAGCGGCAGATAAATAGCTGGCTAATACCCCGGTGATCGAACTTATGATAGCCCAGTAAAACCCGTCCCTGGCTATCAAATCCCAATTTCTTCGAACTGTTCATAAGTCCATTCCAGGGACCTACCGGATCGGCTATGACTTTCCTTTCGCGGTATCTGATTGGAATAGAAATCGACTCCCCCCTGATATTTTCAAAATGACGAAAATCCTTTGTGCGCACATAGGACAGGTTATGGTTGGTATTGGCGATCGGATTGAGACGCCACACCCATAGATAGTGAAAATAACCATCGGCCCCCAAAACCGGATTGTTGGGATAGGCATTGGTCTCTCCTTCACCATCAAATAATCCCTGGCTCAACACGCGACTCCACTTCTTTCCCTCGGAATCATACTGGTTGATATAGGTAATGCCATTGCCACTGCTCCCATCCCGGTATTGAAAGAATAATTCCCCTTCCGTATTTTTAAAAAATTGCGGATAGGTAACCCGGTATTCATCATAGCCTAGCATCGGCATTCTTTCAAAAGACTGGATGTTATTGGGTAATGCAGAGCGAAAATAAACCAGCGTGTCGACATGCATATTCCCGCTCACATGTAAATAACCGGCCCGGTCGACGGCGATAGAGATACCATTGTGCGAATCCCAGCCTACTTTACTCGGCAATATTGTCGTAGTCCAGTCGCTCTCCCCCAGTTTCCTCCGGGCAATGCACATATTTCGATGCTGGTCATAGAAGGCAATGTATTG
Source organism: Saprospiraceae bacterium (assembly GCA_020436835.1). Classification (GTDB taxonomy): domain Bacteria; phylum Bacteroidota; class Bacteroidia; order Chitinophagales; family Saprospiraceae; genus JABDMH01. Next base: position 2,824 of record JAGQWZ010000604.1, read on the forward strand.
AAAGGGATCGCTAGTAAGTAAATCAAATCCGACGGGATGGCCAGACCAGACTTTTGCTATTGTAAATTCCTCAACCACTTTAAGATGCGTGGAGACCGGATCATGCTGAGCGATCAAACGAAAGCTGGGAACGAATAGCGTGACAATTAAAAAGGAGGCAAGAACCAATATACTTTTCAAGGGTAATTTTAGGCTGAAGTTACTGGTTAGCCGGCATGGAAAAAAATTCTTCCCGAAATGATAAAACTCAAATATTGGCATTATCCCGGAACCAAATCCTTCTGGCTGCGGAGGCCATGCTTAATAAAGCACATCGGTGCGATTTTATGGACGGGATTGGGTTTGCAGGAAGCAAACGGGCGTTATCTGCCTGCTTTAAGCATTATATCGGCCATTTGACGCTTTAGCAATTCCATTTCCTTTCGTTGTTTTTCAACGACCCTTTGCAAGGTCCTGGTTTTGCGAGCTAATGCCTCATTACTCTTTTGCAGGTCAATCATCATAATATCGTAATGCCTGAGATCTTGCGAGAGGGCTTTGATTCCCGCCAACGAAACGCCGAATGCATTTTCCAGCGAAATGGAGTCACTTTGCTGACTGCTGTCGAATAGTTTATTAAAATCCCTTGCCAACGGTTTAATGTGCCGTCGCTGATCATCATTCCAGGTATATATCGGCATCGAATTTAATCGAACCAATACATCGGACTCGCGCAGCAGGAAAACGGTCTGTTTAGCATCTTTCTCGTCTTCTTCAATCAAAATGCTGTCGGTATCGGCCAGTGTCGTTTGCGTAGTATCCAATGAGCTTCTTAGCATGGTATCAACCATCGCATCAATCGATACCGACGCATCCAACTGTGCCTTCAATCCCGAAACCAACAGGACAAAACCGAGGATTAACATTAATTTTTGCATGGTTCTTCAATTGGGGTCAATATTTAAGATATCCTGAAGCAGAAAATCCATATGAAATCTCCTTAAAGATTTGTTAATGATTATAATAAATCGAATCTGAATTTGATTTGGAGAATGTTAACCGCATCTAAATCCCTATTTTCCCGTGTGAAAAATCCAAATGTATGATGGTCAATACGATGACTGAACAATATCAAATGGTACGGGACTCGCGCAAGATCCTGTTCGATTACTGCGGGGATTTACAGAACGATCATTTCGTCCGGGAACATCCTTCTTTCGGCAGAGGGGGTAGCATCCGTAACCTGGCAGTGCACATTGCAAATACTTATCAATTCTGGATCGGCAGGCATGCATTGGCTCAGGAAATTGAATTCACACCATACCAGAGCATTACCGAGCCTTCTACCCTATCCGGCTTGTTTGAAACGATTGATATAATGATGGATACATTTTTCATCCGCTGTCAAAAAACCAATGCTTTCACCATTAAACTCAGCGATAAAACGGAGGTGATCACAACCTTGAAATTATTCACTCATGTCATCACCCATGAATTCCACCATAAAGGACAAATTCTCTCTCTTAGCCGCCAGTGGGGTTATACACCCGTCGACACCGATATTATACGTTGACCTATCCGGATAGCCCGATTATTAATGAGTGAGGTTAAAAGATTGTTAATTGCCGGGAAACAAAGTTAAATTAATCCCAACTCAAGCCTGAGTGGTTCGTAGTTCCAGCAATTAATCTGAAATTGGAAAAAACAAAAAAGCGAAAATGGAAAAAATCAACTACCTCATTTTTTTCCTTCTTATCTCTTACACTTTGACGGCTCAGGATTCGTACACAGAAGTGCCCATACATTTAAAAGACAATTTAATTTATATCCCAATTAGAATTAATCAATCCAAAACCCTTAATTTCCTGTTTGATACCGGTGCAGAAGTAACCGTACTGGATAAGGCAACTGCCGATGAATTAGGGTTAAAAATTGACGGCACTTCCCGGATTGGAACGGCAGGCAACCCGGTACTTTCCGAAACTTCTCCGGATAACACCATTAGTATTGGAGAAATAAAATTAGATGCTCAATCAATTGAGATTTTCTCGATCGGACATCTATCAGAATATCTCGGACTCCATCTGGATGGTATCATCGGATATGAATTATTGAGGAAATACATTATCAGAACTGACCTCGACCAAATGAAATTTATTATCACGGACTCCGATAATTTGATTGACCAAGACACGGGATTGGTTATTGAAAAAATAGATCTGGAAAATCATCATTTCGGACTGCCTCTGACGGTTCAATTTTCAAAGAAATCGGAACCGGTCATTTTATCATTCAAATTCGATACGGCATTCCCCGGTGATCTGGTCTTCTACAATACCACTGTAAAAAAATACCAGCTGATGGACGCTGGCCGGATCCACAAAAATAAAGGAGTGGGCGCAGATACAACGGTCACGCACAATTTAAGATCCAGGGTACATCGGGTTGAACTCGACGATCTGGACTGGAAAAATGTTTCAGCCACCCTTCAGGTTGATCCGGTCAATATTGAAGCTACTAAAAAAGCCAGAGCTGCCGGATTGGTAGGTAACAACATTCTTAATCGATTTAATATCACCTACGACTACCGGGGAAATAAGGTCTATATGGAGAAAAGGATAAAAAAGTGAAAAAAAATTTATGCCTAAGCCGGCTCGTGTACCAGGCCAACGTCTTCCAATAATTCGCTAAACCTATCCGGGTCTGCTTCTTTTATCCGGAGATCCACATTTTTTAATTCTTTAAGCCAGGTCGCTTTATTCGCAAGTGCCCGATCCAGGATCTCCCAACTTTTCTGGGTATTTCCGGCTTTATCATAATATAGTAACAAAGGCAAGCCCGGATCCCGGTTGGGATATTCGGTTGTGATCCGCTTCGCTAATTCCCCGGCCAGAGTCAGATCATCTTGCTCCACCGCCAATCGCAATCTAATTTGCTCTTTCCGCAAAGGATCCATGATGTCTTCCATGACCTTTTCTACCCGGTCAAAATCCCGCTTCGAAAAATAATAATCAACCAGCGCCAGTTTTGTATCCGTCAACTCCGGATATTTCCCGGCCAACTTTCCGAATAGCTTGTTGGCCAGGCGTCGATCCCCCAGAGCCAGTGTAGTTTTGGCCATCATACGGAGGTTGGAGAAATTATCCGGATTCAGCTTTAATGCCAATTGGAAATAATTCTTTGCCATTTCAAACTCGCCCAGGTCATAATGCACCTGTCCCATTAAATGGTAGGCGTAGTCATAGCTGGGTCGCAACAGGACGGCTTCCTGCAACAAGTCCAGGATCTCCTGGGGCTCAGCTTCGTAAAAGGTATATTGCATCAGGGCATTGGAAGCATAGCCTTCTGCCATATTCCGGTCCATATATAATGCAATACCCCCATTCTGCTCGGCCAGATCCTGCGCCTCTTGCGTTTCAAGAAATCCGTAGGCATGCATTTGGGAATAATTTTGCGAAAGCAACGCATATCCCAGTGCCAGCGACGAATCCTTGGCAATAGCCAGATTGAGCAGATCATTGGACAAGGCGAATGATTCGGCCGTATGCCTTTCCGCTTCTTCCCTGGCTTCCGCAATCAAACGAAAAGTAGTGGGCGACATCCGGGTACTTTCCGTCGCTCCCTCCAACCGGTATGGATTTTCCCGCGCTTCGAGAAAATCAGCCAGATCGGACGAAATATCTACGGGATCACTAAACAGATCTTCCGGTTTTCGATTGTACGATTTAGCCCAGATATTGCGTCCATTGCGGACATCAACTAATTCCATGTTGATGCGAATACTGTCATCCGGACCCTGCCGTAAGGTACCATATAGCAAATGACTTACGGACAATTCCTCTCCAATCTCGGTTGGTTTTTCCGTGCTATTGGCATACCCTTCGGTAGAATGGGAGGAAAGGACCTGCATTCCGTGAAATGAAGACAGGTAGGTGACCAGATTCTCCAATAAGCCGGACTGAAAGCTCGCATCTAAACTTTTTACTCCCTCAAACCGAAAAGGCATTACACCCATCGTGGTGATATCGTCATCCAGGAGTGAGTTGAGATACATATTATATCGCCACATCCCGGCGATCGCCAGCAGAAATACCAACACAGTTCCCATCAAGATCGCCCTATACTGCCGGCCCTGACGATTCTCCAATTTTCCCTCCAACGCATTTTTATCCGGTACAGTGAGACCGTCCATCACCAGCGCTCTCACTTTTATCGGTTTATCCACATTTTTGAAATGCAGACTACCCAGACTCTGAGTTTCAAGACCTTCATGCCGAATATCTTCCCAGATCGCCTCGGAAAATAAAATACTGTGCGCAACACCGATTGATTCAATTCGCGAAGCCACATTGATACCATCCCCGTAGACGGCTGATCCCTTTCGCACAATATCCCCTTTATGGATCCCGATCTTTAAAGGCAAATTCAGACGAACGACGTTTTGCTGGATCGCCATCGCACAATGGATCGCATCGATCGCATGGTTGAAAACACTCAGGCTGCCATCACCATAATATTGGATGATCTCGCCACCATATTTTTCATGTAGTATTTCCAGCTGATTACGGTGGGATTCCATTTTCTGGATGGTACGCTGCTCATCCTGGTGCATCAGACTGGTGAAACCCAAAATGTCGGTAAACATGATGGCACACTGAGACCGCCTGGAATCATCTATCTCCCGTATGACTGCCTGTGACATGACCATCAAATTATTGTTTTTTTTGAAGATTTTGGAGTTATCAGTTCTGCTCGTATACATAAAAGACGAAAAATATATATTTAAGTTGCATTCAGCTTCTACCCGTTAAGAATGGACTTGACCAGGAATTCCATACCACTTACGCCTGGATGAATTTGATCGATCTCCCTATAATGCATGGCAACGGCTACCAGGTGGTAAACGATTTAGGATCATCACATTTATAAAACATAAATATATAATTACCTGTTTATCAATATATATACTGCCAATAAATGGAAAAATGCCGACTTCATGAGCGTAAGAAAGACGAGCCGGAAAGGGATCGCTCATCATGTTTCTGTAGCACAGTGGACAGATCACTTCAAACGGCGAATCCTAGACGAACAATAGCAATTCTTCTATGAGATTCACCTCATTTTCTACCGTCTGAAATGAACAGTGCAAAATTATTGTTTGGAGGGTTTGCTGTTGATTTTTCAGATCTTTTGACCGAAAAAATAGGCTTTTAAAATTATGTTAAATCTTTCTCCCTGGGATCTAAAAGTCATTTTGCCGGTTCGCAAATCAGGCTTTTAAGACCCCGCCGACTTTTTAATAAACCCGATCTGGGCACCTCTTTATTGCATTTTTTACCTTGATCTAATTCCGTCTTATATTTAGGAATGAAAAAGCTATACCTGCTCACAATTATATGCATGCTTTTGTTTTCGTGTGCGGGCCTGCATAAAACAGAAGATCCGGTTGCACGCTCTCTAGAATATCAGCCGTGGGAAGACACTCCCCAGCCCGAAGGCAGTGCCGCCTACCTGGGACTGGGCTCATACGCCAAGGTATTATGCACCGCCATTTTTGAATCCGGCCGAGAAGCCAAGGAGGCGGCGAACAATAGTGGTAAAATTATTCTGGCGGAGGAATATCATGATGAGGTGGCGTATCAGGTCAACCGCGAGCGACAACAGGTGGTAGCTCTTCTGGGCGACAGTCTGAAAAGATCGGCTACCTATCACGCCGACCAGGGATGTATTATCGACCGTCCCGGAGGACTTCAGTTCGAACCGGTACGGCTGAAATCCGGTCTACCTCCGGCGGACACTCAGCCCTGGCCGATGGGTGATCTGGTTAGTCCGGAAGGTGGGTATTCCAGATCACTATTGGACAGTGCGCTGGCGGCGGCCTTTGACTCCAGCTCATTGACGGCTGCATTTCTGGTTATTCATAAGGGAGAAATAATTCTGGAGCGTTATCGCGAAGGAGTGGATAAAGACACCCAACTGGAAAGCTGGTCGATGGGTAAAAGCCTGACCGCTACCCTGATCGGACGGTTAATTCACGACGGGGAACTTTCATTGGATCAGAAAGCACCGGTGAAAGAATGGCAGACACCCGGAGATCCGAGGAGCGAGATCACCATCCGGCAGCTATTGCAGATGAGCAGCGGGTTGCGATTTCCTGCGCACCGCGATCCGGAGGTAAAAGTGCCGTTGGCTAAATTAGCCCATATGTATGTATACTGCGATGCCATTAATGTCTTTGAATTTTCCGTGAACCGCCCGCTAGAATTTGTTCCCGGTACGACGGGGAGATACCGTAACTGCGATCCGTTGACCCTGGGGTACATTGTCAGAAATACAGTGGAAGCCGGTCAGCGCAACTATTGGACCTGGCCGCAGGAAGCCTTATTTGACAAGATCGGTATTCGTCGCCAGTTGCTGGAAACGGATCCGTATGGAAATTTCATCCTTACCGGTTTTGACTATGGCACCGCCCGCAACTGGGGCCGCCTGGGATTATTATATCTGCAGGATGGAATGTGGAATGGTGAACGATTATTACCGGAAGGATATGCAGAATTTGTTTCCACTCCGGCCGCCAGCTGGGAGCGACCCATCTACGGAGGTCTTTTCTGGATAAACGGAACCGGTGAAATAAATCTTCCACCCGATACCTATTACATGGCCGGAGGCGGTGGCCAGCGAACCCTTATCTGTCCTTCCTTGGATCTGGTAGTGGTGAGAATGGGACATAGCGAGGGAGCTGCCTTCGCCGATACATCTTTAAACCAGGCCTTGGGATTTATTCGCCAGGCTTTGGAATAAATACTGTCGATATTAATAAAACTTTAAGTAAAGCCGGATTGAGACTATTCCTGAATAATAATATATTCCGGGTAAGAAAAAAATGTATGCGGATATTATTTACGGTAGTCTTATTGGCAGGATCGTTTGTATTTGTCAGCGGTGCCGAAATAAAGGGAAAAATATATTTTGACCGGGATACCGCCACCGTCACTTTTAAGGTCCCCCTGAGTTTATTTGGCCGCGAGCCGGTGCTGCATAATCTGCGGTCAAAAATCGTCTACTTTAATGCAAAAGGACAAAGAAAAGTATTAAGGGCAAAGGACGCCAGAGAAATTAATTTCACCTACGAAAACGAGACGATCCGCATGGTTTCGAAGCCACATCCTAATTCTCTCAACAAAAAAAGACCGCGGTATTATTTTCTAAAACTTGAAGAAGAAGGATCTCCTCTCAATTTGTATATATTTTACGATGAAACTACCTCAGATGATGGAATGAACAGCGTACATACCGATTATGTGGAGCGCTATTTTATTGAAAAAAACAAAAAAGAATTGATACCGGTAAGTGGGCTGAGTTTCCGGAAGAAGATTTTAGAAATAGTCGGTGATTGTCCGGAAGTGGCAAGAAAAATTGAGTCAAGGGAATGGCGAAAACGGGATTTAAAAGAAATCGTTGCTTTTTACAATCGTTCCTGTAAGTCTGGATAGTGAAATGCCGGAGGCCGGGTGCCTGTAATGGTAAAGTACCAGATGTACCAAGGGTACCAGATGTACCAGGAAATCTCCCAGATCTCCACCGATTCACCAAAAATAAAACTCTGCGTTCTCTGCGATCTCTGCAAGAGGAACAAAATGACCGGGTGCCTCTAATGGCAAAGTACCAGATGTACCAGGGGTACCATAAGTACCAGGAAATCTACCAGATCTCCTACGATTCACCAAAAATAAAACTCTGCGTTCTCAGCGATCTTTGCGAGAGAATAAAATGTCCGGTGTCTGTGGTAAAGTACCAGATGTACCAAGGGTACCAGATGTAGCAGGAAGTCTACCAGATCCTCCGACTCACCCAAAAGAAACTATGCGTTCTGAGCGATCTATGCCCTCCTCCTCAGCCTTCGCCTTCGCCCCTCGAAAAAATTCTGGTCATCCAAATAATTCTGAAAATTCTTGATTCTGACGGTCCTAGATTTTCAACCCCTCCG
>JAGQWZ010000605.1 GCA_020436835.1 Saprospiraceae bacterium
AGGAATTCATATCTGGAAGTTCGATATTGAGGCGCATGCACAATATGGACTCCTTGAATTAGGGAAGAGATGGGATGGCTCTACAGTCAAGCACCAATTTTTTGGATTGCATATAGCCTATCTCTGGGTGAATAACCACCTCACCGTCAAGTCGTGCCGTGATTCGAGAAAAAGCAATCCCAAAAACAGAATGTAATAAGTAACGCGGGTAGAGGTAGAAGGTACCATCAGTCCTTCCTTGAATATGGCGCTATCATGAACTTCTGACTTCATGGACCAAATTGCCATTTTCGAAGAAAGAGATGATATTTTCAGCCGCTATTCTGGCCATTTCATCGCGGGTAAATTCGGTTGAAGACCCAATGTGAGGCAATACGAGTACTCTGGGCTGTTGCAGTAAAGGATTATCCGGATTCATCGGTTCCGGATTGGTGACATCAAGTCCGGCTCCCCAAATTTGCCCTTTCTTCAGGGCATGGAGCAGGTCTGCTTCATCATGCAGACCTCCTCTGGCCGTGTTTATAAAGATGGCCGATTCCTTCATTTTCGCAAATGCAGAAAGATCAAAGATTCCCTTTGTCTGATCATTTAAACTGGCATGTACGGAGATTACATCACTTCTTTCCAACAACGCTTCGAAACTAACCAGAGATGCACCCAGCTCCTCCTCCGCCCTGGGATTGCGCTTTCGATTGTGGTAGATGATTTTCATACCGTATACGGCCTGGCAGCGACGAGCCATTTCAAATCCGATTGCCCCCAGTCCGAAAATTCCTAACGTTCTATTAGTCAGATCTTTGCCCAGGTTTTTGGTGGGGACGAAATATTTCCATTCCCCATTTCCGATCTGATGGTGCGCATCCATAAAATGGCGGGCTACACTGATCATAAGACCAAAAGCAATTTCTGCCGTGGCTTCGGTTAGGACACCCGGTGTGTGACCGATTCTTATTCTTGCGCGTTCTGCGGCTACCAGATCAATGTTATCATAGCCCACAGCAAAAGTCGATATGACCTTTAAATGACTGCAGGAGGAAATGAATGCAGCATCAATCTCATCAATGGAGGTACAGAGTAGCGCTTCAACTCGTTGGCAGCGAAGGATCAGTTCTTGTTTGGGCATCGGGCGTTCTTCTTCCCAAACGTTGACTTCGAATCCGGCATTTGACAGTAGTTCCCGGGCTTTCTCCGGAAGTTGTCGGCTAATCAGGACGGCAGTTTGACTCATCAGACAATGATAAGGAAATGGGCGTTAAGAAGTGCTCGTATATCAGTTCGATTTATTATGCGGCGCTGCCAGGCAGAACTTTAACGATTTTCAACCAGTTGTACTACAGTTGGGAAATAATTTAGACAACGAAGCAGGCTTAGCCTGCAATTAAATTCAATTTTCAAAATATTATTTTGTTGGATTAAGTGTTTGAATATTTATTCTTCATTATTCTATCAAAATATGGTAGGAAATGCCGGCTTTTTATTTTCACTATCTTTACCTCAAGTCAGATGTGACCGACTCCCGGGATCTTACCGTCTAAAAGAATGAGGAACATATCTAATAATACTATTAAAATTCTGTCTTTCGACATAGACAATACGCTGATCGACCTCGAAACACTTCAGACCGGATTTTCAGCAATTTGGCAAGAATTTCCTCCCAGATCTGACGTCGTCCTGACCTATAATACCGGACGACTTTATGATGATGTCATCGGCCTGATTCAACGTCATATTATCCCCGCTCCTGATTTTATCGTAGGTGGAGTAGGGACTCATATTTATGATTATCGAAACGAGACCGTTCTGAACGAATTCGAAAAAGTCCTGCAAGAAGGCTGGAATCTGGAACTGGTGGAGAAGATAGTTTCTGATCTGCCATATGAAATTGCTGGCCAACCGGCCGAATATCAACATGCTTTTAAAAGAAGTTTTTTTTTAGAAAATGCACAACCGGAAGAAATCCGAAATATTGAGGATATTTTCAGTGCATCGGAACTGGAGGTAAACATCGTCTATTCAGGAAATAAATATTTGGATATTCTACCGAAATGGGCAAATAAAGGAAATGCATTAGCATGGCTGCTTGATTTTTTGAAAACAGGGACAGAAAAAGCACTCGTAGCTGGTGACAGTGGTAATGATCTGGCCATGTTTAATCTCGAAGGCATTAATGGGATCATTGTCGGAAATGCGGAACAGGACCTGGCGCAGAGGATAAATTCACCAAATTTATACCAGGCCCGGCGACAGAAATATGCCGGTGTGGTTGAAGGATTGGTGCATTTTAATGTGATTTCAAAAGAAGCGTTGACAAAAATTGATCAAAACGGAAAGATTAAATAGCGTACATCCAATTAGATGTAAATGCAAAAGCTCAAAAAAATATAAAAGAATCATATGGAATCAATATTGATGATCTCGTTACATGGTTATGTGGCCGGTACTCCCGAACTTGGTAAACCGGATACCGGAGGCCAGGTAGTTTATGTACTGGAATTGGCAGATCGCTTTAGCCGTCTGGGAAAAAGAGTGGATCTGGTGACCAGGCAATTTGAAGATCAACCCGAATACGATGAAATAAATGAAAATTATCGCATCTGGCGAATTCCATTCGGAGGCAAAGATTTTATCCGTAAAGAGGACATGCATGATCATGTAAATCAATTTGTAACCAATTGCCTGGCCGCAATTCGAAAAAAGGGACAGAAATACGATGTCGTCTATTCACACTATTGGGATGCCGGTTGGGCCGGACAAAAAATAGCAGAAGAATTAGGGATTTCTCATGTTCATACTCCTCACTCGTTGGGATGGTGGAAACAACACAATATGGGCAGCGATATGGACCAGAAGAAGATGGAAAGTACCTATCGTTTTAAGGAAAGGATCCGTAAAGAATATTTCGTTTATCAGATGTGTAATCATGTGATTGCGACCACAATTCCGCAGGTCGAATTATTGACCAAACAATATGATATACTCCCGCGAAGCTGTACGATGGTGCCTCCGGGTATTGATGAAAATCGTTTCTTCCCCGTTCCTTCAAGGGAAATACAGAAGATAAGGCTGAAACATGATATCGAGCCTTTTGATATACTTACCCTGGGTAGGATGGCACATAATAAAGGCTATGATCTCCTGTTGAAAGCTATGCCTACCGTATTCGAATTACAGCCAGATGCCCGTCTAGTAGCGGCAATTGGAGGAGAGGATTCCGAACAGGATGATAAGGGAGTGGGAAAGTTGAAAGCACTGGCAAAAGAATTGGGAATAGAGAACAGGATCATCTGGAAACAATATATCGCTGACCAAGATCTACCCAATATATACCGGGCGGCAAATGTGTTTGCCATGCCTTCTCGCTACGAGCCTTTCGGTATGGTAGCCATTGAGGCCATGGCTTGCGGCACCCCATCGGTAATCACTGTACACGGAGGCTTGAAAGACCTGATCAATTATGGTACCCAGGGACTCTATGCTGATCCGCATCGTCCGGTAGAGTTTGGGGCCATGCTGGCTATGCCTCTTCTATATCAGGATCTTCGTAGTGAATTGTCGGTCGAGGGAGCAAAATTTGCCAGAAGAAATTTCGGGTGGACGGGTATTGCAAAGAAAATCCTGGAAATATTTAATCATTCGATCAATCGCCAAAGCATCGAGGCTAATATATTTACTAATTAACCAAAAAGTAGAGAATCCATAACGGGTAGAATTAATTTTTACGATCGAGCATTTTTTCAATGTCTTTGACGTGTCCGTAAATCACCAGGATATCATCTTTATGTAAAATCGTGTCTGAAGTTGCTACCTCCTGGACCCTTTTTACTTTTTTGCTGATCCCAAGAAAGTTCTTTTCTTCAGCCATCCGGATCGTAGTGAGAATGACTACATTATAATTCTTCGGAAATTGCGTTTCCAGCAGTGTTTTTCCTACATAGCGGGCCGGCACTTTTGCTTCAACAATACTGTACTGGCTGGTGAGATTGTAAGAGTTCACAATCCCATCGTAATCCAGTTTTCTTGCCCACCGTTCAGCGGTCTCTTCTTCAGGATGGACAATTTCATCTACGCCCATAGCTTCCAGTACGGTCTCATGCAGAGCAGAAACGGCCCTGCTGATCAGGCGCTTGACCTTCATTTTTTTCATCAAAGCAGTGGATAGAATATTCGCACCCTCATCCTCCCCGATACAGACGATGACCACATCAGTATCCTGCAGGGGTAGATGTGTAATGGCATGCGGATCACTGCTGTCAAGACAAATCGCATGAGTCAGGTTTTCTTTCATTGCTTCGATTTTAGACAGATTGATATCCACTCCAATCACCTCATGACCGCCCTGTATCAGCTTATCTGCGAGCGATGAACCAAAAGAACCCAAACCGATAATTATACATTTCATTTCTCCTTTTTTTTAATTGATCAGGATCTCTTCCGTTGGATACCGGTATTGCTGGTCTTTCATTTTTCTAACAACAGCAATCAACAGTGTAAGCATGCCCACTCTGCCTATAAACATCGTAAATATGATTACCAATTGACTGGCATGACTTAACTGGGAAGTGATACCCAGACTTAATCCCACGGTACTATAAGCAGAAAAACATTCGAAAGCAATATGTAACAGATCCTGTTGAGCATCAAACCAGCTGATCATAAAAATGGAGGTACCGATTACGAACACCGAAGCCGTGACGATGGCGAATGCACGCCGGATAGATAGGTTGGATATTTCTCTCCGGTAGATTTCAATTCGTCCTTTACCCCGGGCCAGGCTGATTAAATTCAACAAAAGGATGACAAAAGTACTGGTCTTTATACCACCACCGGTAGATCCGGGGGATGCCCCAATCCACATTAATAAAAAGATGAGCATAATGGTACTGAAGTGCAGGGAGGAAAAATCTACCGAATTAAACCCGGCGGTTCTGGGGGTAGCCGCGGAGAAAAAAGCAGTGACCAACTTTCCGAAACCGTTATGTTCAGCCAGGCTGTTGTCGAATTCTGAAAGAAAGAATACGAGTGTTCCGATTGCGAGTAATAAAATCGTCGATACCACCACTATCCTGGTATTGATATTAATGATCCATGGATGATGTCTTAGTTCTTTTTGCCTTTTTGTGATCAACAGCCAAAGGTTAAAAAGCTTGTATTTGAGATACCGGGAAAAATTAAAGATAATGGGGAAGCCGATACCCCCAAGAATGAAAAGTAAGGCAATGATCAGATGTAATGGATAATTATACCGGTAGCCGGATTCATACAGACTATTCTGAAGCGTGGAAAAGCCGGCATTGCAAAAACTGGAAACGGAATGGAAGAGGGAAAAAAATAAACGGTCCGGGATGGTACCATGCTCCATTTTCAAGGTCAGATAAATTAAAATCAA
>JAGQWZ010000606.1 GCA_020436835.1 Saprospiraceae bacterium
ATAGATTTCATCCTGATTGACCGGCAGAGCGACCCGTTCTTTCAGATTGTCTTTAGTGATCCGGGTGATCGTCTTCGTAATCTGTTTCACTGGAATAATACTTCTACCTGCCAGGAACCTGGAAATGAAGAACAAGCCAATTAACATCAACAGGTAAGAGATTAGAAGTACGTTAAGCAGTTTATCTATAACGGAAAAAGCTGATTCGGAGGAGACACCAGCCAGGACATATCCCTTGATTTTTCCATTTCTTTCCATCGGGATCTGGACCTGTCTGATCCTCTGGTCGTTTAACTGGGTATTGAAATGGCCTCCAAACTCAGTATGCTGAAAGGGTAACCGGGATGCTTTTAAATTTGGAGACTTGTCCATGAGTTTGCCCTCCTTATCCATTATCTGAATGAAAACCGGGTTTATCTGAATTTCGCGATGTTCCCGTTCTTCCCATTCGGACTTATTAATGAAGTGGATGCTGTCACCGGCGATTTTTATCTCACCCTTGTGTTTTTCTGCTTCATAGGAAAGGTTATTATCCAGGTTTCGTAACACTGCCCCTTTTACAATAATGAATATAGTGCTAAAAACGATTGCCATAATGGAAGCTGTGGCGACCATATAGTGAAGGGCAATCCTGTTTTTAAAGGCTAAATTCATCAGTCTTTGGCTATGTATCCTACGCCCCGTACGGTGTGAATTAAGTTCTCTGAACCGGTCAGGGACAATTTTTTTCTCAAAGCATTAATGTATACATCAATGATTCCGGTATTGTACTCAAATTGAATGTCCCATACACTCTCTATAATTCGAGTCCGCCGGCAAACTTTACCTTTGTTTCGAATCAGGAACTCAAGCAGGGCAAATTCTTTTTGGGTAAGACTTACTTCCGTTTCGTTTTTAAACACCTGGTGCGTCTCCGTATTAAGGCTGATCGTACCCAGCGTGAATATAGCATGGTCACCGGATTTCGGTCTCAGCTGTACTCTTATTCGTTCCAGGAGTTCTTCAAAGTGAAAAGGCTTTTTAATGTAGTCATTGGCTCCAGATTGCAAGCCAAATACGGTCTCCTCCAGCGCATCCTTGGCGGTTAAAAATATAACGGGCGTTTCCGGAAATTCCTTTCTGAATTGCCTGCAAATTTCAATTCCACTGATGCCGGGAAGCATCCAATCCAGGAGCAGTAAGTCATAATCACCTGAAAATGCCAATTGTAATCCATCCATACCATTATCGGCAAGGTCAACTGCAAAGGCTTCCTCTTCCAGTCCCTGTTTCAAAAAGGATGCAATACCCGCTTCATCTTCTACAATAAGTATTCTCATCAAGCAAAGATCTGAGACTATTATAAGCCTTTTATTAGTGATTTCTTAAGATTTGCTTAAAATGACAGAAAAATCAGAGAAACAAAGCTGGCAGGTTCTTGTTTGATTGTTGCTGACGGTGTTTTTCCATGTTTTCCCTATGGAATAATCGTTTTCAGGTACAAATCGGGAGTTCAAAATTTTATAAAAGTGGAGGCTTGCATCCGTTTAATGAAGTGACCTTACCATTTACGATTCCAGATCGATATATCGGGGTTGGCGTCGGGTGAAGGTGGTCCGGACTGGATCTAAATTTTGTATATTTCTTATAGCAATTATCAAGACCAATGCATCTACCATTACTTCAAGATTTGCTCATTCTTATCGGTTTTTCCACGCTGATTGTTTTGCTTCTCAGCAAAGCGAAACTGCCTTCGATACTTGGCTTTCTTTTGACGGGAGTGATCATTGGACCTTTTAGTCTTAGCCTGATCAGCGACCCACATGAAGTAGAAATTATCTCGGAAATAGGGGTTATTCTACTCATGTTCGTGATCGGCATGGAGCTGTCTATCAAGCAATTGGC
>JAGQWZ010000607.1 GCA_020436835.1 Saprospiraceae bacterium
AGAAGATTGGATAACCAATGATTCCTTGTACCGGTCCTTTTCTTCCTATCCGGATTTTGCCATCAGCCAGGAAAAATCCAATCTCCTAAAAACCAAAGTTGCCCTTGATGATGAGACCAGAGCTCTCAATAACCGGATTGCCGACTTCTATAATAAGTACACCGTTGATATTGACATTAAGACCAGGGAAGCGTTTACCAGCTTTCATCGCAATTATGCTTACTGGGAGGAACATGAGGAATGGTTTTTTGAGGCATTCTGGCAGGAAAAATTTGACAAATTGAGTCTTTATGCCACCCGGAGCCCGATATTTAAAAACAAAATAGGATTTTTCAATGCTTTGCTGCGTCGCCTTTACCTGGCACTGGACAGCTACCGGAAAGATGCCATATCCTTACAAAAAGAGATTGAATCGTATTTAATTATCCACCGGGATATGGAAAACCCGTCAACTTACTACACGAATCAAAATGAAGCTAAATAATAAATGGTTCGCAGGTAGCATGGTATTATTCTGAAAATAGAACCAGTGCACCCACCAACAAACAGATTAATCTATAAAAAACACTCCACCATTGAAAAAATCCAGTACAGGAAAACCGATTTATCTGCTTGCCGCATATCTGATCCTGCTGGCGGGAATCTTCATCCTGCCGGATTACAGTGCGCCTGGATATTCCATAATACGCCATACCACCAGTGAATTAGGTGCACAACAAACGCCGAATGCCTGGGTCATGAATATGACATTCATCCTGCTTGGTTTGGGCAGCCTGATCACCGGATGGGCAGCTCTAAGAAAATTTTGGTTCCACCGGATCGCGCTGTTCCTATTCAGTCTGAGCCTGATCCTCGTAGCCATCTTTCACCATATGCCCATTGATCCGGCGTTAACCTACAGTGTACGGGAAGATGACCTGCATTCCATATTCGCATCGCTTACCGGATTTTCCTTCATTGCACTGGCTTTTTCAACCGGCCTTGTCCTTTCCAAACCAGGTGCCCGCTGGTGGGCGTTCTCCATCGCCATGATGGCCGGTGTATTATCGGCACTGATCTTTTATATGCCTCAATATATGGGCCTCTGGCAACGAATTCTTTTTATCCTTTCGTTTGGCTGGATGGTCGTGGTCTATTGGAAAAGAATTGATTAATCAACAAGGAAATTGAAAATATGAACATGAAAAATAAATGGTTCTGCAGTGGTATGCTCCTGTTGTATTTTTTTCCCCTGAGCAGCGGGAATATTCTAATCGATCATCAAATTGAAACCAAATCAATATCATTCGGAAACTCCACATTACAGCTCACCCTTGAATATGGGCAACAATGCGTTATCTCCCAAATGATCCTGAATGGTCAGCAAGTTCTATCCGGCACCGCAGGCATTTATTCTGAGGTCCGCACGACCACGGACACCTATTCTTCCCGACAACTGGCTCGCGACCCCATCGTAAAATCGGGCGACCATGAAATCATTATTCGCAACATAAATTACGGTCGTGGAAAAGAATTGATTCAGGAAAACTGG
>JAGQWZ010000608.1 GCA_020436835.1 Saprospiraceae bacterium
ACCAACAACTGGCCCACAGCGTTTTTGACACTTTGATGCAGGAAAGAATTGCAAATCTGGAATCGGAGGCCCTTTTTAAATATGAGTCCGGTAAAAAAGATCAGGCCATTGCCGAGCAGGCAACTATCATTGAGCAGAATAGCCGGATACAATGGTTGGGGATGGGGCTGATCGGGTTATTGCTACTTTTTCTGAGTACGCTATTTTATTATTTCCGTCGCAATAAGAAAATTGCCGATGCTTTATTGGTGAAGAATAAGGAAAATGAATTGCTGCTCAAAGAGATCCATCATCGCGTAAAGAACAACTTACAGGTAATTTCCAGTTTGTTGAATATGCAGTCGCGTAATATTCAGGATACGGCCGTCAAGACCGCCATACTCGACAGTCAATCCAGGGTGCAGTCGATGTCTTTGATCCATCAGAAACTCTATCGCGGCAAAAATCTGGCTGCTATTGAGATGAAAAGCTACTTACAAACACTGGCGGATAATTTGATCGATGCCTACGCGGAAGAGGAGGAAGTAGAAGTCAGATTGGATATGCAACAATTAGAACTGGATGTCGATTATGCGATTCCTTTAGGTTTAATTGTGAACGAACTAATAACGAATTCTCTAAAATATGCCTTTCCCAGCCAGCAAAAAGGAGCTATAGAGATCAAAATGGAACAAAGTCCCGAAGAGATCATTTTAGACATTGGGGATAATGGGGTGGGGGAAAAAACAACACCCGTTAAAAAAGCGGAGAGTGGATTCGGCAGTGAACTCATTGAATTGCTGACCATGCAGCTGAAGGGTAAATTGGATTTCTCGACCGATAATGGTTATCATACCCGATTGAGGTTCCCATTTTCGAAATCTACTCAAATAGCCTGAACCGATGCAGACCATCAAAGTACTGATCGTGGAGGATGAAATGATCGTGGCCAAAGACATCGCTTACTATTTGGAAGAATTGGGCTGCGAAGTCTGTGGGCTCCTAATGGAAGGAGAACAGGTGCTCCCTTTTCTGGATAAGGAAGTTCCGGATATTATCCTAATGGACATCATGTTGAAGGGAAAACTGGATGGGATCAGCACAGTCCATTTGATCAGGAAACACTACAAGGTCCCCATCATTTATCTGACCGCCAATACCGACGACCAGTCTTTTGAGCTGGCCAAAGCTACCCAACCTTTTGCTTTCATTGAAAAGCCGTTTAAGAAAAAAGCGTTGAAAAGAACCTTTGAACTGTTGATCGAACAAATTTCGCACGAAAGAACAACCGGCACCGATTCTTTCATTTTGCAGGACCGGATCTTTGTGCGGGAGAACAACAATGTAATGGTCAAGATCAATTTAGAAGAGATCCTGTATATCGAAGCAGAAAGAGCCTATTGCCAGATTAATACTGCTGAAAAATCCCATTTAATTACCTCCTCCTTAAGTCATCTGGAGCAAAAGCTATCCAGTCCTTTCCTCATGCGGGTCCACCGCTCCTATCTGGTAAATCTTCGGCAAATCGATCGCATCGAAGAAAACCGTATTACTATTGGCTCCAAAAACATTACTGTTAGCCGTTCCTATTGGAAAGACTTCCTGAACCGGGTGAAGATAATCTAAGCACTATTTTTAAACCAGCTACTAAGTACATTGTCAAGTAAGTAAAGTAACATGATCCACCCTCAGTCCCTTGGACAGCTCCCTCAAGGGAGCACACAAGACCCTAGATAGGACTTGTCCTCCTCGAGAGGAGGTGCCCGATAGGGCGGAGGAGG
>JAGQWZ010000609.1 GCA_020436835.1 Saprospiraceae bacterium
AGCGTAGCCCATTTAGAGCGGTGTGTTAATTCATCACTATCATTCACCCTGGTCATATGAATGGTCCGCAGATAGTAGATACCGTCTTCGGGTAGATCCACAGTAATCATACCCTGGTCATCCGTACGTAATTCCTGGCCGCTGGTATGAGTATGTACTTCCCCGGTCTGCGAACTATGAGAATGGGCATGATCATCGTCGGTGTGTGCTTCATCGTGTGAGTGATTTTTCCCGTCGTGCTCATGGCTGTGATCATTGTGTGTATGCCCATGCGCGCTTTGGATATAATCAGCATAGACTAATTGGTTGGAAAGGGGTTTGCGATCCATCAATAACTGTACTTCCAGTTTCTCACCACTGTATCTTTCATAAGGATTTGCCTGTGGAACAAACTCGATGGGATAGCCAAGCACCATCTTCCAGTCATCGGATTTAATATTACCTACCTGATAGATGGCCTTGATATGTTTTTGGTAACTCTCTACGGCATCTTGATCTAATAAGTTATCAGTAGTCCGTTGTTCCAGGATGTCTAAAACACCGTCATGTTCGAGGTAGTGGTTAAAATCCTCGGCTGTAAGTTCTATATTTCTCGATTTGGTGGAGACACCAGCCACATACGTGCCCGCTTCACCGGTATTAAAAGTCAATTGGGTGATGGTGCTGTCCCGGTCTTTCCATTGATCCGGGTTGATGGCTAATCTCTTGCCGTGAGCGATCACAGAAGCGTCGAGCATGCGGTCTCGATCGATGATATTTTCGCTCATTTCAAAAGTCCCGTTGTACAGGCTCAAGGTCGCTTCCTGATTGGGCTGCAGGAAATAGGTTTCCATTTTAATATACAGATCGTGACTGCATAGTAATATTGCAGCCAATAGTAGGTAAATGGGTTTACGCATGCATTGAAAATTTTGCTTTAATATAAGAGCAAAACCAGGAAGCCATGGTATCTAACCCATTCTTTTTCAATACATTTCAGTGATTGCTCCTCTGGATGAAACAAAGTACTGATACTATATTTTTATCAAATGATGGTGATGTAGGATGCCTGGGCAGTCATTTTCAAAAGGCCCGGATAGCCCGCACCCGGACAGTGTTTGCATTCTTTACACCGCTGGCCTGACCGCCGGAGCTGAAGGTCTGACCCCAAGCGTTGGTGCTGTTTTGCTCGGTGGAACTCCAATATAATGCATTTGTAAAACCACCAAGACCATTCAAGTGTAAATTAGTATACATTAGGTTTAATTCTTCTTTGGAGGGTAGATACCAGTCGCCATAACTTCCTTTCTGAAGCTCTGAACACAATCGGGCTGCATAGGTATTCCCATCGTCGCCAATCGACACCTATGAGGCTATGATGATTGCCGTATTCATTTCACCCGCAAATGGACTATCTCCTTTAGCCTGGGTATTCCCATCTGTGCCGGCATACCATCTTATTCCCGTACTCAGGTCCACCTCATCAGCGACCAATCCATGTTCCCCTGATTCATCTATATAAAAGACAATACCTCCCTGAGCTATGTCGCCTATTTTATATTGACGCAAGGCCAATGTACCATCTGTTTGTCTTACTACATTGGCGGTTACGTCCGTCACGGTATCCATAACGGTTATCTTCGCTTTTCCCTGTACTTCAAGGTTTTGAGCATAAAGACCCACGATGGAGAGACTCATGAAAAATGATAATAGTGTAATATTTTTCATATAGCTAAACTTTATTGTACATAATTTACAACTTATCTATTACAGTTTTAGCCACATTTTAGGTGTTTTTTTGTTAAACGGACATAAATGACAAGGCTTCTGGATGCAATAAAGATTTTAAACGTTCTTGTATGTTTGCATTTTATTCAACCTTAATCACTACGTTCCCTTTCTTTCGCCCCTGCTCCACATATTTGTGCGCAGCAACGATTTCAGAAAGCGGAAAATATTTGTCGATGTATGGTTTGATTTTTTGCCTTTCGGCCAGGTCCTTTAATTTATCTAAATGTTCCTGGGTGGGATTTGTGAGTGACTTTACCGTGACAAAGTGTCCCCCTTTCTTCAATACTTTTTTTGCTTTTGATGTTGATGTTTTCCCAACCGCATCAAAAACGATATCAAACTTGTCTTCCAAACGGGAGTAGTCCGCTTTCATATAGTCAATAACCCTGTCTGCGCCCAGTGATTTTACCAGGTCAAAATTCGAACTGCTGCACACTGCAGCAACGTTAGCGCCATGTGCCCGTGCGATTTGAACCGCATAGCTCCCTACACTTCCCGATGCACCATAAATCAACACCTGTTGCCCCTCCTTAAGTTTTGCTTTATTGAGCAAAAATGAAGCGGTCATTCCTCCTACCGGCAGGGCGGCTGCTTCCTCGAAACTGAGGTTTTTTGGTTTCAAACTGAGCACTCCTTTTTTTCTGTCTTCCGGAATACAGATGTATTCGGTATATGAGCCGGTTTTAAGCAGGGTAGGAGTGCCGAAAATTTCATCTCCGACTTTGTATTTGGTCACATCCTTTCCAATGGCTTCTACCACGCCCGCAAATTCATGGCCTAATATTTCCTTCTTCGGTTTAAATAAACCAAACATTATTCGCACCGGAAGCCAGGCTAATAACGGAAAATTTGAACTGCGTAACCTTACATCTCCTGAAGTTACTGTCGTTGCTTTTATTTTAACCAGTATCTCATTGGCCTTCGGTGTTGGCTTTTTGATATCTACCAGCTTCAGGACATCTGGTGAACCATATTTTGTATAAATTGCCGCTTTCATTCTTTTCGATTTATTTCCTTGTCATTAAGATAAGCGATTTACCATCATTACTTTCATATTAACCCGGGTGCTCGCTTTGCTCGACTGTGTGGTATTGTTTTTTATTATTAGTAAATGTGTTTTTTTTGCATAAATAGTTAGATCCATTTGAATTTATTTTAAATGGATTTCTGAGAATCACAGGTTGTAGACAAAATCCCGAAATGTGGCAATAAATAAATCCTGCTCTTCGATATAGCCCTCATGAGCGCTATTTTCAAGGATCACCATTTCTTTCTCCGTAAAATCCGGTCCACCGATACTGTTATAGGCATCGTAGCCCATTTCAATGGTGTTGACGCCATCATGTCGGCCCCAAATCACCAGTGAAGGAATTTTTATCTTCTCCATATCATCACTGAGGTTAAGTTCCAATATGTTAAACCGCTTCGCCAGATATTGACCATTAAAGAATATAGCGAGGGACAGGTAAGAATTCATCGTACCTAAAGCTCCGACTTCCGGTCCTTCCACTACCTGATCCGGATCTTTGCGGTAGGCATTGGTATTGGACAGATAAGCATCATATTTGAAGTAATTGTCCACATCTGTCATGTCTGGCCCGGTGGCACACCAGTCCCTGGCTTCCGTCCAGTAATCCACGTCAACACCGAGGTCAATTTGTTCCTGTGCATACTCCTTGACAAAAACGACCGATTTAGGGATGCCGTCTAATAAATTATGCCCGCTGTTCATGCATATAAATGCCTCAATTTTCTCCTGGTAATCACCCGTGCTGAGATATGCACTTCCCAAAGCACCTCCCCAGCTTATACCATAAAAAATAATTCGGGGATTATCGAAGCGCTGCCTGATCGCATCAACCACAAGGTCGAGATCGTCAACAAATTGTTCGACCGTAAAGGTGCTGGGGGCCGGGTTACCTCTCGATAGACCGGAACCTCTCTGGTCCCAGTAGGCAAAGGCAAAGTCTTTTTCCAGTTCCCGGGATACCGGCATAAAAGAGGGAAGTGAAGCATTCCCGCCCGGTCCGCCGTGAAGGAATAGTATAAAGGTTCCGGAGGCGATATTTCCCTTTACAAAAACCGGCATCTCCGCCCCAGCGTTTTTCACGAAGAAATGATCTCCTTCGTAGAAATCTTCCTTTTGGCAGGAAACAAAAAGAAAGAGCGAAATGACAAATGTAAGTTTGGACAGATTTTTCATGGTTATTTGAATTTGTAGATTAAACCAACCTTCACCGCTATGTGGGGAAGGAAAATGTGATTGTATGACGATTGCAGATATATTTCAGGTCCGAAGTGTACGCTCCAGGGTAGGTTTTTTCTTCTGCTTCCGTCCCAGCCGATCAGGAAAGAGGCGTTGGGCATAAAGTGAGGATGTCCCCAATTGCCCGCTTTTGCCACCCCTTCGTCTTCCGC
>JAGQWZ010000610.1 GCA_020436835.1 Saprospiraceae bacterium
AGAAGGAAATGGCATTTTTTTTATTTTGCTGCAAATTCATATACAATTCGTTTGGTGCCTCTTAATGGCGGATTAACCAATTAAGCATTCACGAGTTCAACTACATTTTTAATTTTTATCATTAGCAAGAGTGATTTAAAACCGGTAATCGAGGTTCCTGCCTATATTTGAGTCGCTACGATTTTATAGTCTGATTTTCCCACTTATTTTAGCGTATCTATTCTGCAATTTGCAGCATAAACTCATAATGTAATATCCTTTTTTTTTTAAGGTTGCATAGTAGCAGAGGATCGCAAAATTTTGGTAGGAATTAAAGTTGAAGCCACAATATATGTAATCAAATATATCAAGTAGCCAGACTCCTGGGTTTGTGTGAACACTCAAAATATATAACTGGATCCAATTGTCGCACCGCAACAGGGCCTGCTTACTGTAAAGGAGACAGATAAATATTCATTACCACTCTGCAACAAAATAGTAACTTCTATTATAGGTCCCTTTGTAATTCATCCAGTTTGGATATTGCATATTCAGCATAGGGATACCTTTCCAATACTTTCTGGTAAGTCTGGATAGCTTCGGCTGTATCACCTTGAAATAAGTAGAATTCTGCCCGGGAATCTAATGGATTATACCCTCCAGGATGCAATTTTAAACATTCTTCGATTGCTTTAACTCCAGCATTCAGGTTACCTTCACGCATGTGCAGATAACCCATCATATTATTGGCCGCAGTGGCCGTATAGTTGTAATCATTTTCGGTACAGAATTTGATCAACTTCTCGAGTTCGCGAATCTTCTCAGCATTCGTTCCATTCATATGCCGAATATACATGTAGTGGATAAAAGGATCATTCGATATTTCATGCATTTCAGTCCAAATTCTTTTTCGCTCAGTTCTTAGACTATCATTTATGTCATCAAAATCCAGTAGTGACACAAAGAGTCTACTTGTTCGATTCTCACCCTGCACGAATTGGCTTGCCATCTTCCTGTGATACTCCCGTCTATCTCCTTTCCCCAGGAATGCAAGTAAGACATGTGATGCGAACAAGGAAGAATCCTCATTGACCGCGGCTTCCGAGAGGATAAAGGCATGATGATCTTCATAAGTGATATATCGATGAAAGCCCAACAAGGCCAGGTGGTTAGCAACCTCGTTTTCTCCCTGCCAACGAATTTCATTTTCTATTAAATCTTGTTGGTTGCTCTCCGATTTGCTCTCCGGCATTTGGCATACCGTTATAATCACTGAACCTGCTATCAATATTAATAGAAAATTTTTCACTTTATAAGGATTTATGTTTTTTTAATCGATCGATTTCTGTTTCAAGGGCAGAAATCAAAAGAGCTATCACGTCTCTGGTTTAAACATCCTTCAATGATGGATGCTCAGAAATTAAATGTCAACTTTGATCTTTGTCAGAAAACGCTAATACTCCAATATAATTAAATTCAGGGAGAAAAACAGTGATCGAAAATTAGAATTATCTCAAAAACTCCGCCAGCATCCGCGTCCATCTCCATTGATATCCAGTGCAACTTTCTATTTCATGATAAGGCAAAAAAGAGCCATTGGTGTCGTTAGCACTTGTCTTTATTCTGATCTTTTGAATAATAGAAGGCTGGGTAGAAAATTCCATAACCATGATGACAATAATTACAACGTCAACCCATCGGTTTGATCCTTAATCTTCAGTCATACACAATCGATCAATCCTAATCCCGGGAAATGCCACATCGTTAATATATGAATACATCCAATATTTTTAATTAGATTTTTTCCACTTGGCAACTATAAACCGGATGCACTGTCAAATGTCTTTCTCATTAATATATGCTTTATTCAAAAGCACTGGCACGGAATCACTGACGTTCAGCTGAGAGGCGATCTTGATATCTTCGGCAAAGCCTCTTCCTATCAGCTCTTTACCGGAAGACAGCTTGCTGATAATAGTAAACAGTTCAGATTTACTACACTCATAAATGTTTCGGGCTGATTCGGCTTCCGGTGAAAGGTTAGATCCCAAATGACTGAGAATAGCTCCGGCTCCCAAAAGATCTTCCTGGGCTACTCTCATGTTCCCGGTGGCACTCCATCTCTCTCCCGCAGCAATCACAGTTATTCTTTCACCTCTGAGACGGCAGAAATCAGCTACTGATTTTGCATTTCTTAAGCATCCACATACGGTTAGTCTATTTTCAGTAGACAAACTTAGCGTAGACCCGTTAGGAGATGGCAAAACGATTTTTTCATTCGATGAAATATCCAATAGGGATCTGGGTGAAAGGGTATAACTGGATTCCCTGTTTCTGTTCGAATCCGCTAAAATTGCGTTCTGCTTCCTGGCATAATTCAAGGCCGTTTTGTCCTTCCACTGATAAGGGTAGACGATGGCTCCATTGCTTGTGACAATATCAACGCAGGTTGAAAAAGATAAAACATCTACAATCACAATGATGTCTGAAACCGGGTAAAGCGTATGGATCCCATCCAAACCCCACTCAAACTTGATTCTGTATTCCTCCTGATTGTAGTACATATGCTTTATTCGGATCTGATGAGATCAAATGTCCCGGAAATTCCTTTACAATCCACTATCGGCAAATATTTAAATCCCAAGTACTTGAGTGTTTAATAACATGCTGTTCATACGCTTTGCTACTGGTGGTTGGCTTCATCCTAAGACTCCCCGGACATTCAATATGTTTTAATGCTTTAAAATATGGGTAAAATGACAGACCACAAAGAAAACAGTCTTTGTTGCAACCTTTCTGGCACCCAATCTCCAGCGTAAGCTAAAACCACACCTGGGACCTATGAGTCAGGGACCTGGAGAACACCCGGGAAACCGAAGACCAGTGGCATAAGACGTGATAGAGATCACAAGACTGCATCTATTTTACCTGTAACTTCACCATAGTAAAAAACCTGTCAAACTCTAACTATGACAAGCTTTTGGTCTGTCTTCATTTTAATAATCGTGTTGATTCACTTTGTGGTCGGTTTCGGGTATTTGGTTTACAAATTGTCGCCACGGAAGAAAGATCATACTGAGGTCTGATTCATTGGTGCCATATCGCGAAATATCCGGCGGATTAAGGATAGTCTGTGATTTTCTTTGTGCCAATGGCATAGACTTGATTATTTACGTTAGTCCCTGAATCTAACTTCATTCCTTTAGATAACTCACCACCGGTATTCTCCCGGTCCCAGACTTCCATGCGGAGCACGGCCCATTTCTAAATTGGACTTACAGTGACACTATTTCTGACCCTGGAAGTAAACCAGCGTGGCTTCTATTCCTGAGGAAAAAGGCTTTCGAACAAAAATCCAATCAATTCGGTTCACTTATAACTTCCCATGATGCCTATTGGCAGAGCGGTATAAATACTCGAAAGGACCATTTTTATTCTATCTTCATCATGTGGATTGATAAACCCTTAAATTGATCTGGTTATGAAATGGCAAGGAAGAAGGCAAAGTGATAATGTGAAAGATGCTCGTGGTCAAAGTGGTGGTGGCGGCGGTATGAGTTCAGGAATGATCATGAATCTCATTTTTTTGTTTTTCCGGGGTGGGATCACCAAGACCAAATTAGTGATCGGTGCCATTATCCTGGGTGCCGTATTTATCATCGGCAATCCATTGGACCTTTTTAGTCCTTCGTCCGGTATTTCTGCCGGTCAGTCACAATACGAACCAAAGGGTGAAGAGGATAAATTATATCAGTTTGTAAAGGTAGTGATGGCTGACAATGAAGATGTTTGGAGAAAACTGTTTAGAGAGCAAGGAGCTACTTACCGGGAACCAACACTCGTGGTCTTCAATCGTAGCATCCAATCTGCCTGTGGCAGTGCCAGTAGTGCGACAGGACCATTTTATTGTCCCGCAGACCACTCGGCGTACATAGATCTAAGTTTTTACGAAGAATTAAGTCGAAGATTTGGTGCTCCCGGGGATTTTGCCATGGCCTATGTGATCGCCCACGAAATTGGTCACCATATTCAAAATTTAACCGGCACCACCACGCAAGTTCACCAAGCGAGAGGAAGAATGGGCCAGGAAGAGTATAATGAACTGTCGGTGCGTCTTGAGCTGCAGGCAGATTTCTATGCGGGAGTATGGGCTCATCACGCCCAGAAGATGAATGATATTCTTGAGGAAGGTGATATCGAAGAAGCCCTGCGTGCTGCCAGTGCAATCGGAGACGACAATATCCAGAAGCAAACCCAAGGCTATGTGACTCCGGAAAGTTTCACTCATGGCACTTCCGAACAAAGAGTCCGGTGGTTTAAAAAAGGATTTATAACCGGAGATATCAGCCAGGGGGATACATTTAATGCGACCTCCTTATAGGCTTAGAGGCCTCATTCGGATAACCTCATCCTCTGACTGATCAGGGACAAATCAGTTTGTTGACCCGAGTGTCCAAGAAAACCGCAGAGCTATCAAATTCACGATGAATTGTGACCTAAGCAATGGAATTTAAGTAGCACTACTTTCGCCAATTCACTCTAAGTTTACATCGTTCCTATCATGCCAAAAAAGATCTTAAAAGATCCAAAATAACTGTGGTTGAGGTATTGAACACTTAAACTAATGGCAGATCGCCGGATAGGTCTCTGAAGCCCATACTCTTTAATTACAATATGTTTTCATTAATTTGTCAGGTAATCATCCAGATTCAACCGATGTATCTACGGTCAAACTTGATCCTCATACTATTGCTTGGCTATCAATTTCTATGTTTTGGCCAGAATGACAGTCTGCAAAATTTAATTCTCCATACTCCAGACGATACGAATAAAGTCAATTTATACAACGAGCTGGCTTTTTCTTATCTCTATTCCGACCGAAACGAGGCGCAAAATCTCACCGATACGGCCATTTCTCTGTCAGAGAAATTAAATTTCGGTAAGGGGATCCGAGAAGCTAAGTATATCAAAGCCACTGCATTTCACTATTCTGGTGATGATGCCCGGTCACTATCGATGCACGAAGCATTACAGAAAGAATGTGAAGAGGTCAATGACCCCTATAATTTAGCGAGATCCTTGAATTCTTCTTCTTTTATCTACCAAAATAAATTTGAACTGGATAAAGCTTTGGAATGTGCTCAAAGATCATTGGCTATTGTGGAATCGTTGGGAGATGAAAGAAGGGCGGCTATTGCAAATCATACCATTGCCTCGGTCTATTCCTTGCTTCGTGAAGAGGAAACATCCAGGCGGTATCTGGAGAAGTCAGGTCAACTTTTTAAAAAAATAGGAGATGATTACCGTTATGGCGTCGTGCTTCAAAGTATGGCAGCTGTTACGAAGGGCCAGGAAGCCATTGATTATGCAAGAGAAGGATTAAAGGCACTGAAGAAAACCGATGACCTACAGGGTCAGGGCATGTGTTATTGGGCGATCGGTGATGGACATTTCGAGTTGAAGCAGTATGAACTTGCGATCCAGGAATTTCAAAATGCATTAGAAATCTTTGATGAAATCAAATTTGAGGAAGGCATTATTCATATGAATGCAATGTTGGGCCTGACTCATACCTTTCTGGGAAATTTTGAAAGAGCTATTGAACACCTTGCTATCACCGCATCCAATCCAGTACTTAAGGATATTCCCGATAGTTCGGTTCCCTATTACCGTGGAATGGCCCAATACTACGCTGGGATTAATGATGTCACCAGGTCGATTCGATACATTGATAGTCTGGTAATTATGCAGGATTCTCTTTTTTCGACAGAAAAGGCTGAACAATTAGTGGTCACTGAAGCGCGGTTGCAAACAAGCGAGAAGGAGGCCCAATTAGTCCAGCAAGAACTGGAATTGCAAAAACGTACTAATTCACGAAACTTGGTTCTGATAACCTCCATAATCTCGATTTTAGGATTGATTACCCTTCTACTTGTTCTGAGATCCCGGCAAAGAAGAAAACAGAAGGAGACCGAATATGAAATTACACTGGAAAGAGCGAAGGCCGAACAACTGGAAGAAATGGATAAAATGAAATCTAATTTCTTTGCCAACATCAGTCACGAATTCCGGACACCACTTACACTTTTACAGGGTCCGTTGAATCAGATGCGGAAGGGTGAATTTACCGGAGATCGTACCAAATACTACGATATTATGTATCGCAATGTAGTACGGCTAAAAGAGTTAATTAACCAACTGTTGGATCTCAGTAAATTGGAGCAAAAAAGAGCTGAACTTATTCTGATGGCAGTAGATGTCTTTCATTTCAGCAAACAGTTAGCAGGTACCATCCAAAGCTGGGCAGAGCAAAAAAACATCAATTATCACATTGACATCCCAAACCGGGAATGTTGGGTAAAATTAGATAAGGATAAATATGAAAAGATCATAATGAATTTACTTTCCAATGCGATGAAATATACTCCGGAAGGTGGAGAAGTAATATTTTCCATCAAAAATGCAGCACAAGATAATCTTGAAATACTGGATATTCAGGTAGCTGATTCGGGCATTGGAATTCAGAATGAAGATAAAGAGCAAATATTTGAAAGATATTACAATGGGAATAATCAAATAGATGGTAATTCCAGTACCGGGATAGGCCTGGCTTTGACCAGAGAACTAATTCATTTGTTCGGGGGAAAAATCGATGTAAAAAGTGAACCAGGCAAAGGGTCGACTTTTGCCGTCCATTTACCACTGCCTAAATCCGAAGAACAAGCCACGGACAACCGGCATATTTATTCCGAAGTACCAATTAATGCCATTGTCCATGGAGAACCACAGATTGCCTTTGATTCTGCAAATGATCCCAGAAAGAAAATCCTGATCGTGGAAGACAATCCGGATGTCAGACAATACATTATTGACAACCTGGAGGAGAATTTCATCTGCCTGGTTGCAGGAAATGGACAGGAGGGAATCGATAAAGCGGTTGAATATATTCCCGATCTTATCATTAGCGACGTAATGATGCCGGTAAAAGATGGAATTCAAATGGTTAACGAACTTAAAACTGAAATCAAAACCAATCATGTCCCGGTGATTATGTTGACTGCCAAGGCAGATCAAAAAGACAAGATCGAGGGACTGGTTTCCGGAGCGGATGACTACCTGACCAAGCCTTTTGATCGGGAAGAATTAATAGTGCGGATCAACAATTTAATTAAATCGAGGGAATTACTGCAGGAAAAGTTTAAATCAGCATTTAATTTGAGACCAAGTGAAATGCTGGTAGATTCAGCCCAACAAAAATTTCTGGAGTCTGTCAGGGAGGTCATTCATCAAAATATTGAAAATGAGCAATTCAGTGTCGAGTATCTCGCCAGGGAAGTGGGATTTAGCAGGAGCCAATTACACCGCAAATTAAAGGCGTTAATTGACAAAGGTCCCAATGAGCTGATTAGAGAATTCAGATTAATAAGAGCAAAGAATCTTTTAGACCAAAAATATGGGACAATTTCCGAGGTGGCCTATGCGACCGGATTCAACAATTTATCCTATTTTTCCAAAGCGTTTAAAAGTCATTTTGGGTTTCCTCCCAGTGAAAACTAGTGTGCTATAGCAACACTTCCGTGTAAAGGAAAGGAGATAATGAGGACCCATTCAACCGTTTCAATTTCGATCCCGGCATAACCTTCCCCTACATTTTTACTTTTCTCTTGACTTAAAGCACTAAAACCTATTTCGCCTGGAACTTTTCTTAGTTGCAACCGGTGAAGTAGGTCAGTGATTAACAAATCTCATGCCTTCTCACTATAGTGATTGTGTCTTCTTTCCCTATAAAAAACAAGTTAGTATCCTGTTACAATAGTAATAAAATATCAGGTCCATTTATATCAGCGCAAATCTGCAATAGGATTTTACAGAAATACTTCTTGAATAAGCTCTAATCAAGTATCTTAATCCACCGAAATAATACTGTCATGAAGAATATTCTTACGCTCGCTCTGCTTTTTTGTAGCGCCATCTGGTTAACTGGCCAGGAGATGAAACCGGAAGAAACGGAAGTATGGAGTCCGGAACCGGCCATTGTTACCCCCGGGATGAATGGGGCACCTCCCTCCGATGCAATCGTTCTATTCGACGGAACATCCCTTGACAATTGGCAACACGCGGATGGTTCAGCAGCAAAATGGAAACTGGAAGATGGAGCCATGGTAGCCCAAAAAGGTGCCGGTGATGTTTTTACCAGGGAAAAATTCACCAGCTGTCAACTGCATATCGAGTGGCGTACACCTTCTAAAGTTGAAGGAGAAGGACAAGGCCGGGGCAACAGTGGCATCTTCCTGCAGGGTATCTATGAACTGCAGGTACTCGACAGCTATGATAACCGTACCTATAGCAATGGTCAGGCTGGCTCGATCTATAAACAAACCATGCCCCTGGTCAATGCCTCTAAAGGTCCGGGAGAATGGCAGGTTTATGATATTATCTACCATGCACCCACTTTCAATAGTGGCCACGAATACGAGACCCATCCTTACATTACGGTCTTCCACAATGGCGTGCTGATTCAGGATCATACCAAGATCCAGGGTACTACCCCATACATTGGGCCTCCGAAAGTAAACCAGCATGGTAGTGGCCCCCTTAGACTGCAGGATCATAATAATCCCACCGCTTTCCGGAATATCTGGATCAGGAGGCTGTGAAGGGGAAGGAAGACGGGAGACGGAAGCAAAGAGGATGGAGCATAGTGCATGGAGTTGGAGTACCCGAAGAGGAGGGAGAAGGGAGAAGGCTGCGCCGTTGGGTGCCCGATGTCCGGTGACCGGATGCAGAGGGCTTGGAGCAGAGAGCAGAGGGTATTTGGCACGGAGCAAAGACTGAAAGAAGGGGAAAGGTTGGTACTCCTGGAATTCTTAGCACCCCTGGAACCCTTACCCACCGACCGCTGGATATCTGAATTATAGCAAGCCCCAGTCAGTGGCCTTTTTAATCATACCCACAGAGTTCTTCACATCCATTTTTACAAAAAGATTTCGCTTGTGGGTAGCCACAGTATTAATGCTCAGATAAAGGCTGTCAGCAATTTGCTGCGTGGTAAATTCCTTCGCTATGAGCTTGATCACTTCCAACTCCCGCTTGGTAATCTGTGGTATCTGCCCTTTGAGGTGTTTTTGTTTTTCATTCAGACTTTCTATCATCTTTGAGGTAAGATGCGCACTAAGGACTTTTTTACCGGCATAAGCGTCTTTGATGCCATTGATCAAGGTTTCCTTTGACGCATTCTTCAACAAATAACCGGTGGCTCCTTTTTTAAAAATAGTGGTAATAATACTGCCCTCATCATTAGTAGTCAATATCAATATCTTTAATTCTGGTTTAATTTTCAGCGCATGCAAAATGGTCTCCAAACCATCCATCACGGGCATCTGTAGGTCTAACAGTAATACATCCACTTCCATTCTTTTCAGCATCTCCAGCGCTTGTAATCCATGGGAAGCCGTGCCCACGACATATAATTCGGGATCATTTTCCAACATGGAGGTGATTCCATCCAACAAAATTTGATGATCATCAGCGAGCAATACTTTTATCATGAGCTTTCGATTTAATTCTTAGATCTCACTGCTTACGAGCGGCACATTAATGCTGATCAATGTTCCTTCACCCACCTTACTATCTACCTCATAATTACCACCCATATAATTAGTGCGAAAATCAATACTTTTCAGACCTATACCCTTTTCCAGTTCAATCTCTTGCAGGTCAAAACCGACCCCATTATCTTCCACTGTAATATTAAGCCATTCATCGCTAAAGGTAAGTTGCAACAGCACTTCACTTGCCGCAGCATACTTAATGATATTATTAAATACCTCCTGAACAATCCGGAAAATCATAATATTGAAGTGATCTTCCAGGATACGCTCTTCACCATAGATCTTAAAATCGACAGTAAAAGGATGTGTGAAGTTCATCCGGTTGACCAGATCATTAAGTGCATTAATCAAACCAAGTTTCTTCAGTGCCTGAGGCATCATCTCATGAGCTATTTTACGCACTTCCGTACAGGCTTCGTCAATCATATCCGAGGCTTTGGTGTATATTTTCCTGGTATTGGCATCATTAAACTCAATATACAAACTCCCCATGTTTGCTTTGATGGATGACAGTAGATTTCCCAGACCATCATGCAAATCCCTGGCAATTCTGGATCGTTCTTTTTCCTGCCCCTCCAGCATAGATCGCATTGAAATAATTTGTTGTTCCTGTCTGGCCTCCGCCAACAACAGCTTGCTCCTGCGAATTCGATTCTGGTACCAAAGAAGTCCGGTCAACGAAGCTCCAAAAACCAGAGATAGAAATAACAATAATATGTTCACCTGATTTGCTTTCTTTTGATTCTCTACCTCCGTTTCGAGGAGATTCAGTTTAAGTCTCTCTTTTTCATATTGGATCTTCAGATCTGCCAGTGCCTCGAGACTGGTTGGATTTAATTTCTGTTGTTCATCAAACCTTTTTAATGAATCCAACAGATGATAGGCATGAAAAAAGTCATTGTTGACCACATACCAATCCCGCTTGGCATCAAGGATCGTATTTCGAAAATCAATCCGACCTTCCATACCCGGAAAATTTGCCGCGTGATCCAGGATCTTTAATGGTTCGGAAAATCCCAGGGTGCGAAACTCATCCATAATCAGGGAAGTATCATACTTAGACCGAACCGCCTGGCTAATTATCTTGACCATATTTATGAGTGTCTCAGCCACCGCAATATTACCTGTCTCCATCCTGGCCTGGTAAGCGAGTACATGAAATTTTGCGGCCAAATCCAAATTGCCCATCTGACGGTTAGCTTCAGCGATCCCATGATAAATCCTGCCAAGCTTCAGGTAATGGATTGGGATTTGTTTCTTTTCAAAATTCAATGCTTCGGTGTATTTTTCCAAAGCTTTCTCCGGCAATCCCATTTCATTCAAACAGGCTCCCCAATTATTAAGGATCAGCGCCTGTCTATCCGGATCACCTAAGTCCAGATAATACTTGTAGGCATTGGAGAAAGACGATATGGCTTCTTCATAAACACCATAATCCATAAACATAACCGCCCTTGTATTACTTACCAGTCCGAGTCCGTCAAGGTCGTTGGCGGTACCAAAAGTCTGTAAAGCACTATCCAGATACCCGGTCTTAAGTTCCATTTCATCATAACTATGGCACCATGCCAATGCATAATATGACATACCTGTGAAGTGCGGAGATTTAAGATCCCTGGCTAATTGCAAAGCCCTTCGAGCATATTCTACGGCTTCATCACCAGCGTAAAGAAATAATGATATATCCAACAAAGCTGAGCACCTGATAGTGTCATTTTGACTACTTCTTACCACTTGTTTCAGACTATCTAATCGTCCACTATCCGCTCTGCTCAGGACAGTTAAAAACGAGATAAAACATATACAAAAGGTTCTCCAAAACATCGCCAAAAATAATTTTAAGCCATCATTTCCGGAAACCGGATCAATCCAACACATCTTATCAAAAACATCTTCACCGTGCTTCAAACAATATAAGCATTTAGAAGCCTCCAAGAACCTTGATCTGTCATTCTCATATTCATACTCTGAAATATCCTGATTTAATTTCGACCATCGGCAATCCTCCCGATTCAAATACCATTTCCTACACCAGCAACAATAGAGTTTGCCACCTGCAACTTTTCTAATGTAAGAACCGATCAATGAACTACCTGATCCAACGTACCGTTTCAATAACCTTAGGTACACGGGGCAAAGGTATCCAAGTTATCAGTGTTTGGAAATAGCAGTTATGGACGATTTCTTTCCTCACATAATAGTGTGATATCCATCGTACTAATCAGTGATTTTACAAAAACATCGAATCGGGTGAAACGGCCATCCTGTAAGGATCAGACCTTTGTGATGTACAAGTTGAGCAAGAGCTTTACTTAACAATCCAAAAAATTAAATCTTAAATATCATGGCAAAGACAACGAGTTTTATAACAAGCATTATTTTCTATTTGATCGGGGTAGCCGGTCTGTTCTTTTTCATTCTTTGGGTTGGTGATTTACTGCCGGTAAATCCCATGGAATCCACTCCCCGACATAGCTGGGGAGTATCCCTGCTGATCAATTCCGGATTGATTCTCCTTTTTGGTATTCAACACTCTGTGATGGCACGGAAAAACTTTAAAAACACGTGGACGAAAATTATCCCTAAGCAACTGGAGCGAAGTATTTATGTTTTGTTATCCGGGATTTTATGTATCCTTATTGCTACTTTATGGTGTCCAATTGATGGCGTGATTTGGGAATTTCAAACAGGCACTGCAGGCTTTTATCTAACTTATGGATTGTTTTTTCTGGGGATTATTATTCTCCTTACAAGCACATTTCTGATTAATCACTTTGAGTTATTTGGCCTGCAACAAAGTTATCTCCATATGATTCAGCGGACAGCACGAAAACCGAAATTTAGCACCTTTGCGCTTTATCAAATTGTCCGGCACCCGATCTACCTCGGACTGATGATGCTCCTGTGGTTCACTCCGGTTATGTCACTCACCCACCTAAGTCTCTCTGCTCTGTTTACAGCGTATATTTTCATAGGAATTTATTTCGAGGAGAAAGACCTGATCATAGAATTTGGAAATACTTATCATGAATATAAGAAAACCGTCCCAAGTGTCATTCCCTTCACTAAATTAGGTTCCCGCACGTACATCCCGGAGGAGAAAACCGTATCTGCGTAGCCCAAATTTGTCAAGACTTCTCTTTGAACAATACATTTTTAAATCTCTCCTTCAGTAACCTAACATAAGTTTTAAATCAGACATCATGAAAATTCCCAACAAACAGCTTTGGTGGTTGACCAATTTTTTCCACCAGAAGTTCTTTTTAGTGATCATTTTTATCATCGGACTGACCTATGCGGGAAGAACCCAACATATGGAAGTAGAAGGACAGCTGAAAATCACAGAGATGGAAATGGCTAATAGTGAAAATTTAATTGTCGTAAAAAAGAGTGACGGCACACTGGCAACGCGCGATGCCACCACCCTTTCTGCAGCTGAACCTACTGTTTATTCAGTTGGAGACTATGCTCAAGGAGGAGTCGTCTATTATGTCGATGCATCCGGAAGACACGGAAAAGTACTTTACATGCATTCGATGGGTTATCTGCGCTGGAGTAACGTAGAAAATGAATTTAATTTTGAAGCGGCCTGGAGTCCAACTAATGGTGCAGGAAATACATCCGCTATTGTTCAGCATCCAAGTCATATTTTTTCGGCAGCCAGTGTTTGTTCGGAAATGGCGTATGGTGGCTATGACGATTGGTACTTACCAGGTA
The DNA here is from genome assembly GCA_020436835.1 of Saprospiraceae bacterium. Classification (GTDB taxonomy): domain Bacteria; phylum Bacteroidota; class Bacteroidia; order Chitinophagales; family Saprospiraceae; genus JABDMH01. The sequence goes on from JAGQWZ010000610.1 coordinate 13,308, forward strand.
TAGTTGAATTATCAAAACTATATAGTTCAAGAGTTACCGTCGATCAAACGCTGACATCCATCGGAGGAGAAACATTAGGTACTTCGGCCTATTGGAGTTCCACGGAATATAATCTGGATGCAGAAAAAGCATGGGCATGGAAATTTTCTGACGGCACCAGTTCCCTGGGCTCGAAAGGGGGCTTTGGATACGTCCGTGCCATCCGGTCTTTCTAGTAGATGAACTCATAAGTTATTATGGCAAAGTATCAGATGAATTTTTATAACCGTCGAGGCGCAGAACACTATCATTGCTGAGGCTACAGCGAGTTCTACCACGAAGAATGGTGCAGCAAGTTGCCAGAATTTGTCGTTAAAATTAATGGTTTTATTTACCAGACTGGTACCCCTCCACAATGAATAGAGATTTACTCCCAGCGGATAATTACGCCGGACAACTGCAAAAACAAGAATTCAAGCTAATTGCTATCAAGATATCGGCCACCTTGAAATTTTAATATCAAACCACATTCGATCTTTCCGAGGATCAAATAAAACGCACAAAAGAATGAATACGAACACTCTAAAAATGTTGGCTTCCATGTTTTTCCTTTTTTATTTGGTTCCAACAGGAATTACTCAGCACATAATTGAGTCCAGTGGATATGCGATCGGTGACTACGCGCAGGGTGGTGTTGTTTTTTATGTTGATCCCTCCGGCAAACACGGTAAGGTTGTATATGCACACCAGATGGGATTTATCCGATGGAGCGAAGTGAACAGCAATTATAATTATAGCAGATCCTGGAGTCCGACCAATGGAGCAGGCAATACCTCTGCCATTATTCAGAATCCGAATCATTTAATATCAGCCGCTAGTCTTTGCGCTCAAATGGCCTACGGAGGTTATGATGACTGGTACCTGCCCTCCACCGAAGAACTGTCGGACCTGTACCAAACCCGGACTTTGGTGGATCAAACCCTGAATACTATCGGAGGAGAGCCATTGGGCACCCATACTTACTGGAGTTCTCTGGAGTCAAACAGCAATTTTGAAAAGGCCTACGCCTTGAAATTTTTTGATGGCATCATCGCTCTGGGATCGAAGGATGGATTCGGTAATACACGTGCCATCCGCTCCTTCTAACCGGAGAAATTCGGAAATACCCGGTCAGAGATAGTAAAATCAGTACGGATATCTTCATAAATATCCGTCACAAAGAGAATTACTCAGCTGGATCGTTGCGCCAGCTGAGTAATTATAGCAACCAGTTAATTGATCAAGACCATTTTCCGGGAAGTTGTGAAACCACCAGCCTCCAACTGATAATATAAAACACCTTTAGTCAGATCGGAGGCTTGAAGGAATAACTGGTTTTCACCAGCAGGAAAATGTTTGGATATTGTTTTTTGAAGTTTACCGGTCACATCAAAAATCCGAATTGTAGCCATCATTTTCTTTGGCAACCGGAAAGAAATCATCGTTTGATTTTTAAATGGATTCGGCGAATTCTGTGCTAAATAAAAATCATTCTCCTTTTTATTTTCTCCGAATTTTAATGCCAGATCATAGACTTTTACCTGACCATCATATGCCTCAGCGGGTAGTTTCCGGCTATTTACCGTAAGCACGTCACTTAATTGGCTATCATCCAGTACACGGAAAGAAAATGCAAATAAGGCTTCACCGAAAAAATTTACCGGTTTGTTCCAACTGACAGAAATCAGCCCTGGATGGTTCTCGTCGTAGGAATAATTATCCGAGCCAAATCCGGAAGAAACTGATTCAGAAATTCTCCTGAATTCAAGCCGGTACGGATCGTACTGCAGCGAGAATTGCATTCCGCTCAACCTGCTCGTATCCAATGACTTAAAAGGGATAGTCACCTGATCACCAGCATGTAGCATCCGATCATTAACTTCTAATAACATCAGGTCACGGCTGCGACCATTACTCCGGGCCGGATCTCCTGATTGATCAATATCGCCAATTTTTATCCCGGTGAAATTCAAATTCGTTCGCGCATCAAAATGACCCACGTAATATTCGTCCTTTCCATTTACGTCGTTGACAAAGCGCCAGGAATGGGACTCGGGAAAATGATCTATTGTACCCAGGATCATTTTGCGCAGTTGGATTAAATCCAGTGCAGTGATCCTGCCATCATTATTAATATCCGCAGCAATTTCCTGAAATTCGCTTTGTAGCGGTCGTATGCCCAAAATGTGGTTCTGCATATGAATAATATCTGCCGTACTCAATCCATTTCGTGGTTCACTGTCCTTAATTGGTTGCACCATAATTCCGGAATTCAAATCCCAGGGCTCAATTGCATATTTTCCATCTTCATCGGCCGGATACTCAACAAGGATGCCGTCATCACCCATTGCTTTGATCATGACCTCACTCACCGGTTGCTGATTTTCAGTGAGAACAACACCTTGAATATCGGCACTCACGGTACATAGATCCGAAACTAAAATAGTAGTGGTTTTTATATCCGATAAATTTCCATAAATATCCAATGCCTGCCAGTCGTAGGTATACAAGATCGAATCACGTATGTCTGCATCCGGGAAAAACATCGAGTCCAGATCAACTAAAAAAACCGTATGGATACCACAATTGTCAGTACCCATTACTCCCAACATATTCCGTATCTCCGGATTTAGTGGATTATTCTGAAAATCGTTTTCCCATTCACTCTTACTCACGCAGGGATCACTGAAAGCAATTACCTGAGGACTTACATCGTCGATGACACTGATTGTATCTACTTCCTGAATATCTACAAAACAACTACGGCTTATGGTATAGGTGACAATCCACTCTCCCACCGGATATACTCCACTCGCATCATTACTATCGTTGACAGCATATGGAGAATTGTTTGAGATCACTACATCCCCAAATAATGGACAAGACGAAAAATCAAACTCTACTGGCTCCGTAACAATGGAGTCGGAACAGTTAAATGGCTCGGCATCTCCAGGATAATAGTTAGTCCTTTCAATCTCGATCGGCGGCTGGTCCATGACGATGGCCTGCTTACACGAATCAACGACCTGATTCAACGGATCGATCAGGTACCAGGTCCGGACAATCTGACCGATACCACAGCTATTAGTATCAATTTCCGTCTTATTATTCAGTGTTCCATCACATGGTTGAGTGGTATCCGGAGATTCAATGGTGGGCACGTCGAAATACTGATAAAGTTCGGTCAGATCCTGGGGGATATCAGAACAAGCGATAGCTGTATCCTGCAGATTCTCACAATTCAACAGACAGGGACATTCGCAGAAGACCTTGATATACTGGGTGTATTTCAAGATCTGGTCAGCATAACTTGGATTATTTTGCCAATCCGGTGAGAGATTCGGGATTCCACACCAATCAATCATACACCAGGTCCGGGCAATTTTATAACAAGGTCCATCTTCCTCCTGAGGCACGATTTCAAGGGGTTTATCGGTATATCCTATTCCTACCAGGTAGCATCCACTATCGAAAAGAAACTCGGGCCGACCAGTACTATCAGGATGCGCAGGACCACCAATATTTCCGGATCCATCCGGCTCGTAGATCAACCCACAAGATTCAATCTCTGTATCGGCTGGAAACCGGAACATTCCCGGATCCAGTGCACAACGGTCAAAGACATTGATATGCTGAGTGAGTTCAATTGGAATCATGTTTTGACCGGCACATCCGGCAGTGATAGTAAATTTCCGATAGATCGTACCGATACCACAATCATCGAGATCTGTCCAGACCTCCTGCCTGCATTCTACGAGGTCCGGGCAATTCACCAGCAGAATTCCACCGGTAAAACTGAGCTCTTCTGTATAGTAGTCGCATATACGCCAGGTACTGTCTTTAAGCACAGTTTGTCCATGCTCGTTCGTAGCAGTTACTATGGCCATGGTGTCACGGCAATCGCACTGAGTATTGATGAAATCAAGATCCGTATCAACAGGCATCCCGTCCAGGTCCACAAAGTCACCGTGGTCTCCCAACCATGCTTTGCGATAACCCCCAAAGATCTGATTCAAAGCTTCCAATGCACCCGGATCCCTGTTCTGTGCCAGTGCAATCAATTCGTCAATGGTCTTGTCCTGTCCTTCCGCAACATCATGTAAGGCGTAACAACTGATGTCAATCTCTTCATCCAACGGTTGTGCAACGGTGACCGGGCTCTTATCTTCCACATAAATATTGGACCAGGTCTTATTCCAGTTACACCAATAGTCCATCACAAGCAGCTCCACTTTAACCGTATCGCATAGGTCTTCGCAAGAGAAAGGCACCGCATCACTCCAACCCCCTCCAAGTAGCTTGGCTTCATCCAGTAAGTCATCATTGGGAAAGAAGGAATGGATCTCCTGTTCGAATATGACTTCTGTGTTCCCCTGACAGATGGTACTTTGATAATGATGCAAATCATAAAGCCAGGCATGAAGCAAAAGGTCATTGCACAATCCTGGATCCAGGGTCAGCCACCTCATTGTTTCGGCATAATGGGAGCCAACTTCACCCAGGCTATCTAAGTGTTGCAGGTAATTCTGCTTTAAATCCCCAATTGTGAAATCAAAATCCGTACAAAGGTCAATGCAGGCCTCTTTCCAGTCTACTCTTCGCACCAGCAGTCGTTCGATACTGCAATTGTCCCAACTACCCTGGTTAACCGTACTTGCGTCCACCCATGATTTCCTTCCAGTCAGGGATAAATTAAGCATTCGAGTTGAAGCAGCCACCGGCTCTGATTCATCCAGAACACTAACATATATAGTATCTCTATTTACCATGTGGCACTCATCGGTGGCCTCAAAGATCACCCGCGTATTTTTCTCAAGGAAAGGCAGTGTAAAAGGTTGACTCAACGACCAGGTCCCATCCGCCTGCTGATCAAGCACAAACGAGCCATGACCCTCAACGATCACTTTTGCCATCTCCACGGAATGACAATGATCGGTAGCCTGCAGCGGAGGTAAAAAAACCTGAGCCGAGCAATCATGATTGGTAGTCGGTGCAAGAAGCGTATCCACAATCCACTGCTGATTACCACGGATAATTTCCAGCCCGGGAGCCGTTGTATCAATTTCTGTTACCCAAAAATCACAGGTAAAATACCCTTCATCACCGGCCGAAGAGCAAGTTTGCTTGATCTGCACTTTGACGTTGTATAGTTTTGGGCATTCACTGTTGAAGGCTTCACTGTTTACCACCGTGGTGATTCCACATGCAGGATCCAGGTCAATAGCTTTGAAATTCAGCGTACCATCTAAATTCCGGTATGCCTCTACAAATCGAATTTCCCGATCCGGAAGCGTAAGAACCGGACCAACCGGAGAGAGGGTATCACAAGCGATCGTATCCGACATATTGCAAGTGATATTGAGATCAGTGATTGGTGGAAACCGCATTACCACAACGGTATCCTGTCCGGTTGCCCGGCTTCCGTCTTTAGCAAAGGCCTCATACATTTTGTAGATGACCATTGCGGTATCACTATTACAGGGAAATATGTTTTTCCAGTCACCGGTGTAAGCGGATGGTCTTTGCCCTTGACATGGAATGATAGCTATTGGTGGCTGACCATCCAGATGAACGCCGGGATTAGTGAGCGTGTCATCACACCAGACTGTTGTATCTCTTCCCAAAATGATGGGAAGGAAATCCTCGTGCAGACGGATAGCACTCCGGCAGACCTCAGCCCCATTAGATTCAGCATGCAAAGCCAGGTTACGGCCCACATGAGGGCAGGCATAAAAGCGGAAGGTAGTGGCAGCGGAAGCATTGTTCTCAAAATGTACGATGCCTCCGCTGGAATTTCGCAATACCACCCTAAGGTTGGTAATGAGGTCAGCATTATTGATAAAATCACCGACCACGATGGTGGAGGAATCATCTCTTTCTATAGGAATCGTAAGATCTCGACAGGATTGGCCTTGAACAGCCACATAGGTCGAAAAATGCAGCAGGCAGCATATGCCCACAAGAGTGGTTCTGTAGTTTCTCATGATTTGGACGACTTAGTCAGACCAAATATACATTATTATTTTTATTATATGTTAAAAGATAAAATTTTTTTTATTGTATTTCAGTGATTTGTGGATATCTATATTTTACATATGAATATTTGATATGTATAAGTATAGTGGCTACGAGAGAGACCCGGTGCCGGATGTCCGGTGTATGCTGAATTGTTGAATTGTGAGAAGGTTGAATTGAGGGCACGAAGAAACCCCGTAAGGGTGGGATTATTGTAACCCCGGATGAAGCGAAGCGTAATCCGGGGAGAGAAACACGGCCAGAAACCAACCCCGGAGGGGTTGAAAAAGCCGGAGACGGGAGTTGGATCAGGGAGCTTGAGCCAAGCCTGTGGGGGGTAGAGATCCCTGAGCCTTTCTCGAATGACGAGTCTTTCGAATGACGAGTCTTTCGAATGACGAATGACGAATGGGAAAGACCGGGAGAGGGAGAATGCCAGATGCCCGGTGTCTTATGATGTGGAGTTGTGGAAGTGAGAAACTGTTGAGTTGTAGGAAGCTGGCACTACTGGTACTCCTGGTACCTATGGTACCGTTTTCATGCTGACCCCTGACCCCTGAATACTGAAAAGACAGGAGCCGGGATCGGTCAAAGGCTAAGGCGAAGGTTAAGGCTAAGCAGACGTAGTTGAAGGAAAAAAGACGAGAGACCGTGGAATGTCCGATGCCCGGTGCCTGAATGCTGTTGAATTGTGGAATACTTTCAATCGCTGTACACTCTTATATAACCACTTTTGCAGTGGCCTGATTTTCAGTTAGTTGACTTTTTAGTTTGGCAGTCAGTTGCTCTAAGTAAATGATTTTATTCTGAATGTTTCGATCTATATGCTTCATTATTTTAGA
>JAGQWZ010000611.1 GCA_020436835.1 Saprospiraceae bacterium
AACTCTAAGTCCCATTGAGCTATGCTGAATACTGGCTACTGATCACTGAATACTTCTAAATGCTGAATACTGGCAACTGACCACTGAATACTTCTAAGAGGCACTACCCTTGCCCTATGCTCCAGAACCTATGCCAAAAAATTCTTTGATGGATGCCACCACTAAATCCCGGTCGGCATCCGACAGGTTCGAACTGGAGGGCAAACATATTCCCCGGTTAAATAAATCTTCGGATACTCCATTTACATAGGAGGGATATTTTTCGAATACAGGCTGCAAATGCATGGGCTTCCAAAGTGGTCTGGTCTCGATATTACGTTCCTGTAGGAACATCCGCAGGTCTTCTCTTTCCCGGTTTGAACCTTCGGTGATTACAAAGGTGGTTAACCAATGGTTGGAGAAGTAATCTTCAGAAGGTTCACTTAGAAATTGAATTCGGTCAATTTCTTTTAGTGCATTTTTATAGAAATAAAAATGTTCACGCCTTTTTGCTACTCTTTCCCCCAGTACCTCCATCTGACCCCGTCCTATACCGGCACAAATATTACTCATTCGGTAATTATACCCTATTTGAGAATGTTGATAGTGAGGTGCCGGATCACGGGCCTGGGTAGCGAGAAAAACTGCTTTTTCACCATAATCCGGATTATTAGAAACAAGCGCCCCTCCACCTGAGGTCGTGATAATCTTATTGCCATTAAATGACAAAATACCTATTTCACCAAAGGTGCCCACTGCTCTACCACGGTAGGTTGATCCGAGGGCTTCCGCCGCATCCTCAATAACAGGAATACTATAGTCATCAGCAATTTTCATAATGGTATCCAGTTGAGCCGGCATACCGTACAAATGCACTAAAATGATGGCTTTGGGCTTCTTTCCCGTTTTCTCTAACCGGTCTTTAATGGCAACTTCCAGTAAATCCGGATCCATATTCCAGGTTTCCGGTTCCGAATCAATATAAATCGGAACTGCTCCCTGATAGACTATGGGGTTTGCTGACGCCGAAAAGGTAAAGGAAGAGCAAATGACTTCGTCTGATTGACGCACCCCCAGGAGTATCAGTGCCAAATGAATCGCGGCTGTGCCGGAAGAGACACAGGCACATACCTCCGTATTCAGATATTGAACCAAGTCGTCTTCGAGCCCGGTTACATTGGGTCCCATGGGAAAGACGTGACCACGGGTAAATGCATCATCAATGTATTTTTGTTCCCGGCCGGAAAGGTGCGGAGCGGAAAGCCAGACTTTTTCAGGAGAATTCTTCATCAAAAATCCCTGCGAGGGAGATCGCGAAACCAACGATAATAAAGCTCGCTCCGAGGAAAAATGATCACCCATGCTGTAAGGAAAATTATACTAAGATCCAGCCAAAATGACATTTTTTGTTGATACCATTCCTCAAGTTTTCCCTTATGAGGATAAATCCTCTCCCGGTAAAAATCCCAAACGGAACCACCGTTTCTTTTTATCTCTGATATTAATTCCTCTTCATCACGAAATACAATGCTGCCAATTCCCGTCAAGCCAGGGCGTACGTTATAGATAACATTCTGAACCTCAGGTGG
>JAGQWZ010000612.1 GCA_020436835.1 Saprospiraceae bacterium
ACCTCAATCCCCCACTGACAACCGGTCACCAGGTTACTTTCGATGGTAATGTTCGCACCTCCATCTACATATATTCCGGCTGCCGCGGCATAAGGAGATTTACAATTCTGCACATCGTTATCCATGATCAAACCATTCCGGGCCTGGTCATTGGCGGTGGCAGTGCCCTCTCCGCCGATCGCGTCGATCCCAATGTTGGTAATATTGGTCAGCGTATTATTTATGATGGTAAATCCATCCACATTTCCATTTACCGCCAGCCCTTCACTATAGCCGGTGTTGCAATCATGGACATTATTTGAACTGATAAGCAGGCCGGTAATCGGGTTGTCCGGATTATCGCCATAGGCAATAATTGGCTGGGCATTGTCCAGGTCTTCATTCATTGGCTCCCCACTTCCGAAACTGATGTTACTAATATTATTTCCGATGATGCTAATGCCCCGACAAGCTCCGGATATCAGTATACCCTGGGCACTTTGTGTGACATGATTGGTGAGGTTCAGTCCTGCTACGGTAATGCTATCCTGATCGGTTATTTCGATCAGTGCATCTCCCCCCGTGGTACCGGTGCCATCAATAATCACGGTCTCTCCCGGAGCATTGCTTAAGACAATCCCGGACTGATTAATTTGAATTCTCTCAAAATAGGTCCCTCCCAACAGCAAAACGGTATCACCGGGTGTCACCGCATCTACTGCATATTGAATGGTTTCCCACGGCTCTGCCATGGTACCGGGGTTCAGATTGTCGCCGGATTCGCTAACATAATAAGTCGTTGCATGCAGGGAAAATACAGCCATTACATGCAAAAGCAGTGTTGTAAGGGTAAACGAAAACTTCATCGAAGAATGATCACTTTTGCTGGTGGCTAAATATAATATATTTTACTAATATGAAAACCTTTCCTCAAATTTCCATGGCAACCGGGCAAGTGGTGTACCGTAAAAATCCAATCGAAAAATGATTAATAATTATATTGCACCGAATCTAAAAATCCTATTTAATGCGAATTATTTCCTGGAATGTGAACGGCTTGCGGGCAGCGGTAAAAAAGGACTTTATAAAGAGTATGAAAGCAACCCAGGCGGACGTGATTTGCTTGCAGGAGACGAAAGCGCAACCGGAAGAAGTGGAAATGGCCCTGGAAAATCTTGACGGATTTCACATCTATGCCAATTCAGCTACCAGGAAAGGATATGCCAGTACGGCTATTTTATCCAGGGAGAAACCACTTGATATCATCCATGATATGAAAGTCCCGGAACACGATGACGAAGGGCGGATCATTACGGTCGAGATGGAGCATTTCTTTTTGGTGACGGCCTACGTCCCCAACTCGGGACGGGGTCTGGTGCGGCTCGAGTACCGGAAGCGTTGGGATGCAGATTTTATCGGCTTCCTGAAGAATCTGGAGAAGAAGAAGCCGGTCATCCTCTGTGGAGATCTCAATGTGGCGCACCAGGCGATCGATCTTGCCAATCCAAAAAGTAATTATAACAAGACTGCCGGGTATACCCAGGATGAGATTGACGGATTTTCCCATTTGCTAAAAAATGGATTTATCGATGTATTTCGCCATCGAAATCCGGACACCGTTAAATACAGCTGGTGGAGCTATATGTTTAATGCCAGAAAAAAAAATGTGGGTTGGCGTATCGATTACTTTGTCGTAAGCGAATCATTACTACCAAAGATCAAGGACTGTCAGATACTAAATGATATTATGGGATCAGACCACTGTCCTATTCAACTTGATATCTCCGATTAGCATTTCTGCCGTTAAGTTATGGTCTGAAATATATCGTCCATAAATCGGAGAATATCCTTCGACATGCATTCGCCTCTATCCTGGGCTGCAATGCTTGATTTTGTTACAGACAAATTTCCTGAACTTAACGAAATTGATTGTCTATCCTGCAAAGTACCCTGATCATCCTTCCTCTCACTCTTGTCGGGTTGGAGAAAATGAATAAATCTTGGATTTTCCAGGTCTATGCAATTTTTTTCCAGGGTCAGACATCGTCATTTTCAGAGGGTAAGAGCCAATGATAAATTCGTGACTATATTAAAATCACTATCAAAAGCTCTTACAATGAAATTATACAAACTAGTCTCGGTATTTTTCACCACCCTACTCTTCACCAGCATTCTCCCTCCCATAACAGTAGCGTCCAATGATGATTGTCCCGTTCCAGGCGGATTATCCGTCAGCAACAATACCGGAGCATCCGTGCAACTCTCCTGGAATGCAGCACCAGGTGCTATCCGTTATGAAGTAGAGATCGAAGACGGGGATAATACCCCTCCTTTCCATCAGGAATTTAATACTACTCAGACTGCTGCCACCATTGAGGGTTTGACTCCGGGCGGGCAATATAAATTTAAAGTCAAATCCAAGTGCAGTTCGGGAAGCAGCGACCATGCTCCCTGGTTCTTTTTTACCGCCGGTGCAGGAGACAACACGGGAGGAGGAAACAATCCCACCGGGGGAAGCTGCTCTATTCCCGATGGCCTCAACGTGAGCAACAATACCGGTGCGTCCATACAACTCTCCTGGAATGCAGCACCAGGTGCTATCCGTTATGAAGTGGAGATTGAAGATGGGGAAAACACCCCTCCTTTCCATCAGGAATTTAATACTACCCAGACTACTGCCACCATTGAGGGTTTGACTCCGGGCGGACAGTACAAGTTTAAAGTCAAATCTGAGTGCAGCTCCGGAAGCAGCGACCATGCTCCCTGGTTCTTTTTTACCGCCGGTGCAGGGGATAATACCGGTGGGGACGGAAGCAATCCCACAGCAGGAAGTTGCTCTATTCCCGATGGTCTGGGAATCCACCAGGTTTCGGCGACCTCTGCTACCTTATTCTGGAACAAAACAACGGGCACGCTACTATATGAGATCGAAATCGAAGATGATGAGAATACCGTGGCTTTCCACCAGATCTTTACGACGGCGGACTCGACCATTGAGGTAAGTGGCTTGGTGCCGGGAGGTAATTATCAATTTAAGGTGAAATCTCAATGTGGTTCAGGAGATAGTGAATATTCGCAATGGTTTCTTTTTACCACGGCAGCACAGATAAACCAAAGCATAATAAACATCAATGCTTTCCCCAATCCGGTAGCCAACGTACTAAACGTATCCCTCAGTGACTTAAAGTTCGAAGGCAAAGTCTTTTCGGAAATGATTGATCTTTCAGGTAGAATTGTATGGAGTCAGACATTTGACTTTGCAGACCTTCAACGGGGCTTTCAAATTCCCGTATCCAACTTTCGAGAGGGCTTTTATCAGCTGAGTTTACGCTCTGAAAATATGGTGCAGAAAACGCGGATCTTTGTTCATCATTAGATTTAAATAAATAGGTAGCTAGCAAGGGGTGTTTTCAAAACTAAATTTGGAGTTATTTATCTCAAATCCGGTTTTGGCAACACCCCTTTTAGGTGCCCGATGAAGTCCTCTTTTTCATACGCTTCATCTGGACACCAGGAATCTGCTGGCCAGTGATATGGATGGGGTAAGCAGCCGGTAATAATAAATACCATTCTCCAAATCGCTGGTATTAAGCAGATGATTGCATTTGCCCGACTGGGATTTTTTTTGCTCCCGGTGTATCAATCTTCCCTGTTGATCGTAAACCTCAATATCTACGGATTCCGGTTTTTCCAATGAAAAGTTTAACTGAACATGATCCTGTGCCGGATTCGGTGATGCCGGAAATAGTTTTAGATTACGCGACGAGATAAAATCATTCACGCTAGTAGGGTCATTAAAATCGACAACCGCCGTGATAAGAAAATCAGCATTAATACCCCAGGTAGAAAAAGAACTGATGGGAAGCCAACTTACTCCATCACTATGTAATTCCCAACTGTTGCCACCATCGCCGCAGTCTGGTATTGTTTGTAAAATAACCAGCGTATCCCGTGATGCATATAAATTTGAAAAGTCGACACTAACAAAAAATCCTGGTTCGGTGAGATTAACGTCCACACCATCAGCAAATGAAAAAGGAGTCGCTACCGGTGTTTCTTCGTCAAATAAGATCTCTGACATTTTAACGGCATTACTAAAACCCTTCGTGGCAAAGGGAGCACCGGTCGTCGGGTGTTCGCTATAAATCTTACAGTTGACCGCACTATTTCCCACAATACCAGGTTTTTCAAAAAAAACCAATGCCCCCACCACCGTAAAGTTTTCACTGCCATTAAATTCTAATCGCTGCGCTTTTTCCAAATCACCGAATACATTCATCCCGGAAATTCGTCCCCAACCCTGAATACCGACGGTGACCGCCTCGAGGGCGCATTCATCTCCAAAAATCGGATATAGCACCGTATCCAGTACACTTCGCGAAGTCCCGTCGTCAATCGACGAAAATGGGAAAACCGGATATACCTGGTCGATCAACCGGGATGGTTGTGCCGCTGCCAAATTCAAGGCAACCATAACTGTACAAGCGATTCTGAGTAGCCACTTCATGTCCTTATTTTTTTCTGAAAAGCGAAGATGAAAAAAATTTAAAGTAAGGAAGCCTTTTGAGGTAGATTGTATTCCTGTAGAAAGAGCCCAGAGAAAACCGATCGGGAAGCAATTTCTAAGTTTAACGACCAGTTAAGGTCAAAAAAAATTCCACCAATTTCAGGAGTAAGCTTACTGACTTAGGCAAATGCTAAAAAAGAAGTTGAAATTATTGGTGATTATAAGATCACCGGTGCGTTCATCCTTGAGGAACGGTAAATGGCTTCAATAATGGCAACCGCCTTTCGGCCTTCCGCACCATCGACAGCCGGACGACCCCCCGTATACACAGCGGTGGCAAAATCCATAATTTGCTTTTTATGTAATTCGTGACTGATTGCCATTGGATCGGAGGAACCACTCGCAGAAGCAGCGGGAGCGGATTGATCCGGATCAATACCCTGCACATTAAAATGTCGAATAGCCCCGCCTTCTAAAATGATGCTTCCCTTCTCCCCGTACACTTCCAGCCTTTCCGGGTAACCGGGCCACATGGAAGTGCTGGCCTGAATATGTCCTAATACATCATTGGAAAAGGTAACCAAAGCCATGGCCAGGTCCTCCCCTTCGATGTCGTGAGTTGTGGTCTGAATTTTACCTATGATTTCCCGGGCAGGCCCACCGATTAACTGAAAGAGATCGACGGTATGAATACCCTGATTGATGAGTGCTCCCCCTCCGTCTCCGTCCAGGGTACCCCGCCAGATGCTTTTTCCATAATAGTCGTCGTCCCGGTACCATGGAATCACCGCATTGAGCGCAACCAACTTACCCAGCAGGCCGGAACGTACTGCCTGTTGCAACCGGATAAAGTCCGGACTAAAGCGATTCTGAAAAATGCAGCCGAGATGGACTCCGTTTTCCTGACAGGCAGCAATCATCTCATCTACTCTGGCAGCGGTAATCTCCAGAGGTTTTTCGCAAAGGACGTGTTTGCCGGCCCGGGCTGCAACCAAAGCGGGCTCCAAATGACTGCCACTAGAGGTGCAGATACACACAATATCCACCTTCTCTTGAGAAAGCAGCAAATGGAGATCAGCATAGGACGTTATCTCAAATTTAGTCTCAGCCTGTATAGCTCTTTCTTTCGAAGAACTGCAAAGTGCCGAAATGTGACATCCTTCTATTTCCCGAATGCTTTTAATAAAATGTCCGGCAATCGAACCTGTGCCGACAATGGCGAAAAACAATTCCTTTGGCATCCCTATTCTATATTTGGGAAACCAATTTAACTAATTCAAGAGGGTCTTACAAGTTGTGTGCTATCAGTTCGATGAGCGTCACCAAATCCTTTTCATCCTTTAGGTTAAGGTCATTTTCTTTAATTAGTTTGGAAATGCCCTGGTTACGTAGAAATTGGATAAGACTTTTTTCTCGTTTACCTGATCCTCCGGTAATCTCCAGGCACTTGCCATCATTCAAAAGAATCAGTTTATCTTCACGAAGATACCGGTAGTTATTATCGCCAATACCCAGTTTCTCATTATAGGCCGGATTTCGTTTCTCCAGATCCTGAATTTTTAGAAGAACGAGGTTATCATTTTCACTCAGTATCTCAGCATAACTTTTATCCGACTCCAGGCATTTATCGTTACTTCCATATAGTGAAACAAAAAGATGATCTTTTATTTTCCACGAAGTAATAAAACCTTTGGGAACAATTTTAATACCTTCTGTAGTCGCGATTTCCAGCTCATCATCTTCAAGATTTAAATTGACCAATAACCCTTCTTTAACCACATTTTCCTTAAAAGTAAGGGTAGCAATCTGCCAATCATCAAATAAATATTGATCACCCCGAAGTCCTGGTTGTTCATCAGGAGATACATAAATCCATCGACTGGGATCGGTATTGTCAATAATAGTGGGCTTGAGGTTTTCCTCCTGACTCAAAACAACGAGTGGGAAGAAGCAAATAATAAATATCGAGTGTTTCATTTTGTTACAATTAGTTTTAAGGTAAATGCCTGATTTATCAGACAGATATACATTCCGGGTTCAAGGTCACTTACGTTGATTTTATCTCCCGGTGAAAGGATTGTTTTGACCGTCTGTCCATTTAAATTTGTAATCCTGATAGTTTGTACATCTCCCTGAATAAAAAAGTGGGTTTTCACGGGGTTGGGGGAAATGCTATAATTATTTTCCTCCTCATTGATTCCGGTTACCATTTCACCTTCGATCACTCCAAGGGAAGTCAATAATTTCCCATCAAATCCGGGGAAGGACTGAGAATAGTATTGAATACTAAAAACAGAATTAATCGAAGCCTGATGGTCTCCGATCAATTCACCCTGACTTAATATCCGGCCTGATTCGGTAACCGGATTTATATATTTCCACACTTCCTCTCCGGTATTATCATATTCGATAAATGTACCCCGGGGTCCCACACATACCAGGAGATGATCATCCTTCATTTTTTGCACATTTGAAAACAAGGGTGCATAAATTGAGAGACTATCTTCCGGGGAGAAAGTACTGGTGAAATCATTTGGTGCAAAATATCCGGCAGCAGTGAGAGGGTATCCGGTAATATCCGAGTATTTTATATCAACAAAATCAATGGTGGAAAATATCTCAGGTCTTCTTCCATTGCCGTTGTTATAAATATAAATTCTGCTTTCCCCTGTATTTGGCACTGATTCCCAATAGACACCATGTTGTCCGAACAATAATTGAGACCCTTCTTTCCGGCAGGTTGAAGGATTTCCCCAACGCCAGAGCAGGTTGCCACCTTTACCGGACCGTCCTCCCGAGTCGCTTCTTGCCTCTTCGATCGTCGTACTATGGTCAATGATCCATAGCTCATTGAATCCTCTGCTACTGATCATGATCTGATCCAGTTCTTCATTATATTCGAGTGAATTGCCGTGAATCCAATCCGCCAGTTTATTTGAGTAGTGGTTGAGATCAATCAACCCGGGATTACTCACATCACCAAAATTATCTTTGGATGGATCATAATTCTGAACAAGATGATCCCAAACATGCCATTCCCAAATAATCGCTCCACCGGATTCTCCCATTGGCTTTACTTCGACCAAATGATCAGGCCACAACTGGTCGGTACCAAGGGAGCTGGGATCTCTTCCGGCCGCAATAGCTTGTTCTTTGGTTTTTTTCTCCCAGGCCAGGATCAGGATATTTCCATTGGGAAGTATCTCAAAATCATGGTGTTGCCTGACTAGTGGAGATGAATAACGATATTGCCAGATCACTTCTCCCTCCCAATTAAATTGTTCGATAATACCTCCGGCTCCCCCACTATTAATATACGTGTCATCCGTAACCCTCCCGGCCCGGAACAACATACCGTCCTCATGCAGATACACCGTCATTCCCGGCACATACGAACTGGTCCAACTATGCACTTGTTCTCCCTGACGGTTGATGAGATAGGTGGTTTTGTTACTTAAAGGGTTAAAGAGAATATAACCCTGATCACTGATCCTGTTGCTGATCAATCCAACGGTGTTCTCTTGCGGATAAAGCTTGAGCTGGACCCATAAAACAAAGAACAGGATAAATCCAAACTTGAATCTAAATTTACGCTGACACATACACTTAAAATAAATGGGGGCTGTCCGGCCCCCATTATTCCATAACATTTCTACATTGATGTGAACATATTCGACTTTCTCAATGGTGAGGATCTAGTAGAGTGCCGGCCAATCCTGGCCATCAGTCCTGGTCATTTTGACCGTAACATGATCAAAGCAACCACCATTGGCACCCGAGAGGGTCACGGTTAAAACCGGCCCTGCCACTTCATCTACAATCAGCTCCCAGGCACAGCCATAACCGTCTGCCGGAGAGATGCTCAAATCATCACAAAGATCAACGATTCTCAAAGCTGATCCTGCAGTCTGCTCACAGCAGCCATAGGCATTCTGATACGTACCAAAACTGTACGATTGCCAGCTGTAGTTACCATTTGAATTGGTGACCCAGGTAAAAGTACCGGAGGTAGGCGCTACCGGTGCACCGTAAGCGTCAACGGCTTCCAACACTTCATAGTCCACTTCAACTCCCAATTCAGACACACAGTTGACAGCATACTGTAAAAGTACCGTATAGCCGGGATGATTAAAGAAACTGGGACTATAAGCGAGAATTGGCTGTCCTGCATTGTTGTTGATGAAAGCAGGTGAATATCGGCCGTCAGAAAAATGCACACCACCAGCTACCGTAATCAGGTCTCCCAGTTTCAAAGAATCCGGAGATGATAATTCCGGAATTGCATTGACGATATCCATTCCCGTAAAAGACAAGGTCGCCGGCCAGGCACTGGTTGAACCTATGGTACCGGTATAGCTTTGGCCGGTAGACGCATCGGTCCACATGACATCAATATCCAAAACATCTACATCCGAAAATTCCAGGTTGGTGGTGGTACGTCCGGATCCCTGTGTTTTCCCGTCCGGTCCTTGTTGTAAATTATTGGAAAAATCAACCGTGATTTCCATATTAAAATCTGCTGCACGCCCCAGCCCGATGAATCCGTCATCGTTCGCGCCCTGGCCAAAGTTGGGCAAGGCTCCGGTAGGAAAGTCATCAAGAGAGAATAACTTATCCTCGTCGACACAACTTACCGGAATTATAAGCGCTATCAACAAAAAACTATATAGTATTCTTTTCATTTTTTTATTAATTATTGATTTTAGAAATTATCGATTAATAATTAATAATTATTGAAGAAAATATGATCGAAAATATCCACCAAAAATTCATCAACAATTAATAGTCAGTAATAAATAATTCCATTAATTCGGATCCCAAAAAACCCGGTCCATGGTTGGATTCTTTTGTGCCGGTGCGTTCTGATTTAAGTTCAGATCTTCCGCACGCCAGGGCAATGAAACCAAAAACGGAGTAGGAGACGACGTAATCAGCGCAAAGGGACCTGTATCTGAATTGGGATCAAAAATGGCAGGATATCCTTTTCTGCGATAGTCATTATAGGAATCGATAGAATTTCCAAAACCGGCTATCCACTTCTCGGTAAGAATAATCTCCAGTTGTCGATCTGCATCACCCGCATCAAATTCTTCCAATACCGAGGCAATATATTCATCAATGGCATCCTGCTCGATAGTCGGAACATTCTGAGTAGTTCCGGTACCGGCCACCACTTCATTTACCTTCTCAAATGAAGCTTGCATAGCCTCCTGTAGCAGGTCTCTGGGGTCACCATCAATTACACCATCGAGGGCGAGCTCAGCTTGCAGGTAGAGAACCGTGTAGTAGGTAAGCATTCGCTCAGGAGCTGCTCCCGTACCGGTATTCGCTGTGACCGTAGCACCACTGCCATCATCATACCATCCGCCCACCGGGTAAATACCCAATACGGTTTGCGACACATCCTGTGCCTGTGCCTGATTCGGACCATTGCTACCAAAATGAATGGTGAGAAAACCATCTGCATCCAGCCGTTCCGAAGGATTCTGCGGAGCTTCCCCTGGCAACAATTGCTTGTGGAAGTAATAAGGAACACGTGGATCGGAAATGCCGGAGAAAATATCCGGATTATTCCCTTTCATTACATCCCAAAACCAGGGACTGATATAGTACGTCTTTGTCTGGTTGGCGTAGTCAATCACAAATCCATTATGGCGATTATCCGGAGAAACAGAAGTTCCGTACATCAATTGAAAATCATCGCCGGAAGAACTGATCAGATCGCCTTCTGTAATAAGGCCTTTAATCTGATCATCCACGTTAGACACCATACGCAATTGATTCAACATCCTCAGTTTTAGCGTTTTGCCAAACTTTATCCATCTGGAATTATTTCCACCATAGATCAGATCGTCTGCTCCTGGCTTCAGCGGTTCACTGCTGGTTGAAGCCTCTATATTGGAAATTCCCTCGTCGATCAGGGATAAAAGCTGCGGATATATTTCCGCATCATCGTCAAACTTCGGATTCTGAAATTCAGCTAACTGATGCGCTTCACTATATGGAAGGTCACCCCAAACATCCACCATGACACTGTAAGCATACGCTTTCATCAATTTTCCCACTCCGGCATATTCCAGGTTGGCGACCTGGCCCTCCGGCACATTCTGGGCACTTTCAATCATCACCTCAAGATCCTGTAAGGCAATATCATATAATTGTTGCCAACAGGCATTAATCATAAAACTATTGCCCAGGGTTCCATATCGATCCGGATCTCCTCTGCGCACCGTCTGGTGCATGAAGACACTGAGGTGCGAACTGAGTCCGGTAGTAGATAATCCGGTTGCTCCGGCGATCGCCACCTGGGAGTTCGTCAATAACTGACTGAGGGCGGCTGATGTCGGATTATTCGGATCTTTATTTATATCGAAGAATTCATCACTGCAGGAAGTAGCTAATAGCAGCACTCCGGACAGCATGATCAATTCAATTCTTTTTAAAATACTTTTCATTTTAATCAGCATTAATTTTGATTAGAAAGTCACATTGAGATTTAGTCCATATCGCTTAGACTGAGGAGCCGTAGCATACTCGATACCTTGCGTATTGGTTGATCCAAAGCCATTTCTTTCTGGATCCAAATTCAATGAATGCGGAATGTTCGGAGCAAAGAACCAAAGATTTCTTCCGGTGAAGGTCAAGGAAGCATTGCCGAAAGGAGTGCGATCCAAAAGCTTCTTTGGAAAAGTGTAACCAAGGCTAATCTCCCTCAGGCGTATGACTGTTCCGTCAAACACGGATACATCATCCTGTCCATTGATAAAAAATGATCTTGTATTTCCCGGTTGGAAGAAAATATCATTGGTGGTAATCTGAATGCTATTAGGGATTTTATTTCCGTTTTCATCCAGCAGTGCCATCCCGGTATTGGGATCGCCCAAATAACCCGGGACAATTCGTGATGGTTCACGATCCTCGGTATCTTTGACTACTCCCCTACCCAGCAATCTCTCGGTAGTCGTTGAATAGAAATCCCCTCCATGCCGATAGTCAATCAGGAATGACAAGGAAAGTCCTTTAAAGGAAAAAGTATTGGATACTCCCAGCGTAAAATCCGGATTCGGATCTCCGATGATTCCAAATCCATTATCTGCCAATGAAGGAAACAGGGCTCCGGTAGCCGGATCAATTAAATAAGCACCATTTTCATCTCTTGCTGTCACTGTTCCATAGAGTGCGCCGTAAGGTTGTCCTACTTGCAGCACCGGACGAATTCCTCCACCAAAAAGATTGCGAATATTAATCCGCTCTACTCCTTCTCTCAATTCCAGTACTTCACTTTCATTCTTGGTAAAGTTCGTATAGATATCCCAGGTGAAACTATTTCGCAATTTGATCGGAACCAAACGCAAACCCAATTCAATTCCCCGGTTTTCAAGATTTCCGAAATTGGTGGTCAACTGTTCAAAACCGGTTGCACTCGGTACGGAAATATTGGCAATTTGATCGGTTGAATTTCGCTTGTAGACTGTGAAATCCAGATCAATCCGGCCGTAGAAAAACTCAAGTCGGGTACCCAATTCAATTTCAGTCGTAAATTCTGGAGTTAACTGATTGTCGGCGGCCACATTCCCCTGGGTAATACCCGGCTGTCCGTTGAAAGGAAAATCGCTTTCTGCTGTGGATCCGATGGCTCCGGAATTAGCCCCAAGATTTACATTAAAAATATTATTAAGTGAATAGACAGGAGCATCGTTACCAACCCTCGCCCAGCTGGCTCTTAATTTGGCGTTGGTCAAAACCCTGCTTTCAATATTAAGTGCCTCCGTCAGGACGGCCGATAGGGAGAAACTTGGGTAAAAGTAGCTCCGGCTGTCAGCGGGTAAGGTTGATGACCAATCATTCCGGCCGGTCGTATTAAGGAATAGATAATCATTGTATCCGAAGGTCAGATCATAAAAAGCACCAATGAGTCTACGCTTCGAAAACGTACCACCATTAGGCACCAGGGTATTGGTATTGTCAATATCATAGATACCCGGACTAATAATTTGAGTACCAAGCACTGATTGTCGGTCAATTGTGCGTTGGTTCAGGTTGTGACCGACGGTGGCCCTCAGACTAAATGCATCCGTCAGGCGATCGTCGAAGGTGAGTAACAAATTTGACTCGATCTCTTCAAAGCTGATATCGTCATCGATTACCGCACCAGCACGGCTAAAGCCCGTTGATCCGATATCCCAGACCAGCTGTCTCTTTGTACTGTATTGATTCGTACCAATGGCATAGGTAATATTAATATTCTTGGTAATATCATATCCCAAGCTCAATTTGGCCCCTATGCGGTCATTTCTCTCATCAAGACCATTGTGTTTCCAGGACCAGAGAGGATGGTCGATAGCATTTGTATTAAAGAATACGCTATTACCGTTAGAAGGATTTTCAAATCCCAAATCCGTATTCCAGGTCCGTCCCAGCCAAAGGGTTCTGGCAAAGGATGAAGCCGCGTCCGGGGATGAAGCTCCATTCTCACCAAAAAACGGTCCTTCGGTGTTACTACGGGTATAAGTCAGATTACCATTAATCGTAATTCCATTAGCCAGTCTTCCGCTTGATCCCACACTCACAGAAGTACGGTCAAACCCTGAATAAGGAATATATCCGTCCTGATCCAAATGGGAAAATGTAGCGGCGATGCGTGCATTCTCACCTCCTGAACTGATAGAAACAGAGTTTTCCACAACGTGGCCATTCTGGAATAAATTCTTAACGTTGTCCGGCTGAGCTACATAAGGTGAATTTGCCGGAAGATCTGGGAAAGCAGCGCGGTAATTAGCCCAGGTAGGAAATGAGTCCAGACTGGAAAATGCCGGTCCCCAGGAACCGTTTGCATTTGAATAGAGGAAATCAGCACCATTACCGTAGGTATTCTGATATTCCGGTAAACCGGTGATCTGTTCTACAGAGTAGGACGATGAAAAAGAAACCTCGGTTCCTTTTTGGCCCGCTTTACTGGTTCCGGTCTTGGTAGTGATCACAATAACTCCGTTTGAAGCCCGGGATCCATACAATGCGGCCGCAGCAGCTCCTTTGAGGACCGAAATGTTTTCAATATTATTCGGATCTATATTAGAAATGGGCGTACCGTAGGCTGCACCACCCGTCAATTGATTGGTACTGCTATATTGGGTATTGTCATAAGGAATACCGTCTATAACAAAAAGCGGTTCATTGCTTCCTAAAAAGGAAGATCCACCCCGGATGACGATCCTGGTGGCACTACCGGGTGCTCCTGAAGATCCGTTGATCTGCAATCCAGGCACTTTGCCCGATAAGGAACGAAGAATGTCCGGTTCAGCTTTCTGCTGTACCTTATCTCCCTTTACTTCCTCGACCGAATAACCAACAGAGCGATTTTGTCTCTCGATACCCAGGGCAGTTACCACCGCCTCCGAAAGGGTAAGACCTTCTGTAAGGGTAACGTCAACAATATTGGAGACTCCGAGTTCGATTTCCTGAGAAGTAAAACCGGTATAACTAAATACCAGCGTTTCAGCCCCGTCAGGAAGGGTAAGTTCATAAGTACCATCCAGATCAGATGCCGTCCCCACGGTGGTGCCTTTCACAATAACATTGGCACCAATGAGAGGATCACCCTCTGAATCAATAATAGTACCCGTAATCGTGCGTTGTGCAGTGGCAGATGCCAGGCACAACACGAACACGACTAATACGTATACGTATCGTTTCATACAATAAGCGTTTTGATTTAGAATAAATTTTTTCGGAGAGCCTTTTCTTCTTTATTCCTACATAAATAATGCGGATTAAGTCACTAGTTATACGGCTGTGCCAGGGCGTAAGCTGTTATCGTTTTCTTAATATGATGTGCAGCATTGAATTCTTGATGTGAACAATCTGTTTTTTGTGGCGAATGACCACCATCACTTTTAGCATACTCACCGGTGGACCCTGATGCATTGATTTTCAATACGTTATGAAACTAACCGGCTAAAAAACACCTAAATGATTACAAGTGAGGGTTATAGCTAGATATGAAGCATTAAATATTACCTATGTATATGTAATACTATATTATTTTGAAATTTTAAAAATAACCACCCTTACATTGTATCTTTTTTACTTTTTGCGAAAGATTATTAACAAATAGTCATATTGCAGATTAAACCGGGCGCCGGGAGTGGCCAAAAGAGCCGCCGGATCAGTTCAAAGGAGATCCTGAGCGCCCTCTATCAACATATTTAACCCATGTAGCATCATATATCGCAATATCGAAGGCAGTCGGCATCAGATGCAGTAAATCTCCTGAGAATACCTCCAATTTTAGCATCTTAGACCCAAAGAAATGAAGCCGAACTATATACTGGATGGACCACATTTTGATCACCGGAGGAGCAGGCTTTGTCGGAGCTAACCTGGCAATCTATCTGAAACAACGATTTCCCCGGGTAAAAATTAGTGTGCTCGATAATTTGATCCGCAGAGGAAGCGAACTAAACATCCCGAGATTACAGGATGCCACCATTGACTTTATCAGGGGGGATGTCCGCAACCGGGAAGAATTGCTACAATTGCCGGCAATGGACGTAATCATTGATGCTGCGGCTGAACCATCGGTTTTGAGTGGAATCAAGGACGGACCTCAAATGCTGGTGGACATTAATTTTCAGGGCACCTTAAACTGTCTGGAGCTGGCGAGGAAATATAAGTCCGATTTCATTTATTTGTCAACCAACCGGGTTTACAGTTACCCTCTACTCAACAGTTTAAGCTTCACCGAAAACACCACCCGGTTTGAATATGCAAGCGGGACACCTTACTTCCAAAAAGGCATCGACGAAAATTTTGATACTTCCGGCCTAAAATCCTTTTACGGTGCCTCCAAATTAGCTTCGGAATCTTTCATAAGGGAATACGCCCACCATTATGATTTTAATGCAATTATAAACCGTTGCGGAGTGATCGCGGGTCCATGGCAAATGGGTAAGGTTGACCAGGGATTTGTAGCACTTTGGGTAATTGCACATTATTTCGGGAAATCTTTGCAATATCTCGGATACGGCGGTCAGGGCAAACAAGTCAGGGATGTCCTCCATGTGGATGATTTATGTAAATTAATTTCCTCGCAGCTTTCAAATGATTTTCCCGGAGAGTGCAAGACCTACAATGTAGGAGGTACCTGGACAAATTCCATCTCCCTGCTGGAACTTACCGGTATTACCGAAAATATTACAGGCAGGAAGCTAGACATCGGTGCAGATGAAGAAACCAGGGTGGTAGACATGCGAATTTATTACACCGATGCTTCGAAAGTCCAAAATGACTATCAGTGGCAGGCGGAAAAAACTGTTGAGGAATGTGTGGCGGATACGTTTAACTGGATAAATAAAAATGAAAAATCATTGGTGAAAATTTTCAAGCATTGAAACTGAGTATCGTCATACCGGCCCATAATGAAGCGGATTCCCTGCCGGAAACCTTAAATACCCTTTATAAAACATTGGTCGAAACAGAAATACCGCACGAAATCCTGGTGATAAACGACCATTCCTCTGACAACTCAATTGCAATACTGCAAAACCTGCAAAAAGAAATCCCCACGCTATCGGCTTTCGAAAATCCTGCTAAACCCGGTTATGGTATGGCGGTCAGGTTTGGATTAGAAAAATACACAGGGGATTGTGTGGCTATCATGATGGCTGATCTATCGGACCATCCGGTCGATCTGATAAAGTTTTATCAGAAAATGAAAAATGAAAATCATGATTGTATTTTCGGGAGCAGATTTATAAAAGGAGGATCGACCGAGGACTATCCAAAAATCAAATTAATGCTCAACCGGTTTGCCAACAATCTGGTGAAATGGGTTTTTCAAATTCCTTATAATGATTGTACGAACGCCTTTAAACTTTACCGAAGAAATACCATTGAAGGAATTAAACCACTACTCTCTCCCCACTTCAATTTAACACTCGAAATGCCTTTAAAGGCTATTGTACGAGGCTATAGCTATGCGATTATTCCAAATAAATGGACCAATCGTCAGCATGGAACTTCCAATTTAAAAATTAAAGAGATGGGGAGCCGGTACTTCTTTATTTTCCTCTATTGCCTCATAGAAAAATATTTTAGTAAAGGAGACTATTTAAAAATTACGAATTTTTCGAATGACGATGGACAGAAAGACAGAAGAAGCAATAATTGATAATTGATAATTGACAATTGATTCTCTCATTACCGCAAAAATACCAAAGGCCAACATCTAAAGACCAAAGACCTGGCATGAAATAAAAGACGGAGGAGAAGGCTAAGGCGAAGGATAATTGTAAATTAAAGGCATACGGAAGTCATGGCGCTGCCAGACAAAACCGTTTCGAGAACTTTGATAACCTCAAAATTGATGCAAAAGCACCTTTTAACATACTACATAATTATCCTACTTCTTGGCGTCAATATCTCAGTTTACGGTCAAAGTAGTGACACGCTCCAAAATCTCACCTTACAGACGATAACCATCACTGCCTTTAAGGAAAAACCGGCAGAGAAAAATGCCGCTATCATCACCGCATTTTCCCTTGACTCGGTAAATCCTACCGGCAATTTCAACCTGACTGACCGGATCGCCCAAATTCCGGGAGTAGATTTATTAGGTACCGGACCGGCTATCAGCAAACCAGTGATCCGCGGTTCGTACGGGAACCGTATTTTGATACTGCTTAACGGTCTGAAATTCGATAATCAACAATGGCAGGATGAGCACGGTCTGGGCTTATCTGATCTGGGACTGAGTAAAGTAGAAATCATCAAAGGGCCCCTGGGAGTTCTCTATGGAAGCGAGGCCTTAGGCGGTGTTATAAATTTAATTGAGGAAGAAAAACCATCCAGAGGCCAGTCCGCATCAGAATTTGGCCTCAGATTTAATACAAATACCCTGGGAGGGCTTATACAAGGCGGGTGGCAAAAAAATGCCGGTAAACATTGGTGGAGAATCAGAGGAGGGATCGAAAATCACGCTGACTACAGGAATGGAAAGTCTCAACGGGTATTGAATAGCCGTTTTACCGGATACCATCTGAAAGGCACCTTTGGATTTCTCAAGAAAAACTGGCGGTCCACAAACAATCTGATGAGTTCATTCACTCAGTCGGGATTTATTTTCAATGATATCTACAATTTCATTACACCGGATGCAAGATGGAGCCGTAACTTATCGGAGAATCCTTCCCACCTGGTCATTCTCAACGTACTATCCTCTGAAAATAAAATTCACTTTGCTGAATCGGACCTGTATTTCAATGTCGGTATTCAGTCCAATGACAGACTGGAAAATGAAGGTGCTGGAGCCATCAGTCTCAACATACATCTTTTGACTTTCCAATACCTATTAAAATGGGAAAGAAATCTAAGCACAAAAACCCGCCTCATTATCTCACATTTACATTCCTTTAAAATAAATACTAATTATGGGGCAAGAAAGATTATTCCGGACGCAAATTTGCACGAAGCAAATGCTTCTGTTTATCTGGAAACAACCGTGCAACCAGGCATTATTCTGGAAAATGGATTTGGCCTTGG
>JAGQWZ010000613.1 GCA_020436835.1 Saprospiraceae bacterium
AGCAGGAAATGCCCTGGATTTTTTTGAAGAACAAAACTCAGACTTGTGGATTAACTACAGTTCTATCGTAGGAAGCAAGACCGAGCCATCAAGAGACATCACGGCACAGATCACCTCCGGAAATGTACCGGAAGGCTTGGTTCTATCGGTTCAGGCCAGCAAAGATGCCGGTATGGGAGACGGTGAGATGGGACGCGCCAAGGAGATGATCCGTCTGGATGATCATGTCCAGGAAATAATCACCGGAGTAGGCAGTGCTTACACCGGAAACGGACCATCCCGGGGCCACCAATTGACCTATGTACTTTCGTTAGATAAAAAGGAGGGATCTTATGCAAAGATCGATTTCGATCAGAGCAATACCCTGGCGATCACCTACACTTTGACAGACCAGTAGGCCCCCATAAAACATTCAAATCCATTCGCAGCGTAGAACACAAAATCCGGAAGAGGGAATTTGAACATCCCGCTTCCATCAGACCAAATAAATAACAGACCAAATTCAGTGGATCATTGCTCTGGAAGCAATACTCGGGTAAAACCTGGCAGGAACCTTCTGCCGGGTTTTACTCTTTTTAGCGCTGCAGTAAATAAACCGGAGATTAATGTTCAGAGAGTGAGAAGCACAATCAACGTGATTCAACTAATTCTAAGGTTCCATAGTCCGCACAAGACTATTTATAAGGTTCAGCTTTATCCCACCAATGGCTGATAGTCAGAATTAATAGATCCCTACCTCCCAAACAACCCCAATTGTTTTTTCAGCCCAAGTCCATAAAAACCAAAAAAAGATCAATTGTGACCAAAAACATGACAGCCGGGTTCAAACATCGAAAGTTGGCCAGGGAGGGCCTGATTCCACCCTAAATTTGAATCATAATTGATTAACAAACGAAAAAATGAAAATCAGAAACTTCCAAATAATAATGATTGCACTCCTGATCGGCTTAAGGATGCTGGAGGTTTCTGCTCAGAACAACACCGCGGTTCAGAATGTGATGATAGAGATTCCCGAGGTGGCATTGCTGGATCTTGAAGGTGGTCACGGAAGCGACATTCATTTCGCTCCACAAAGACCAACCGAAGCCGGGATGGCCGTAGACTTCAGCAACCAGACAAATAATGAACTGTGGATCAACTATTCTTCCATTACCAACCGAAGCACGGAGCCAACCAGGGATATCAAAGTACAGATCACTTCCGGTAGAATCCCATCAGGAATGATGTTGCAGGTGAGTGCAGGATCAGACGCAGGACGCGGTGACGGAACCATGGGTACACCGGTAGGCACTATCACTTTGGATCGCAGTGCACAATCATTGATCACCGGGGTAGGGAGTGCATACACAGGAAATGGAACTGGAAGGGGTCATCAACTCAAATACCAGCTTTCATTGAATGAAGAGGAAGGATCCTATGCCCAGTTAGATCTGGATGAGTCGGCAAGTGTATCGATCATGTATACGCTGACTGACCAATAATTGATGAAATAAAGATCAGCTCAAGCAAACGTAAGAAGACTATTTATTAATAACTAAACAAAAACAAGAACACATGCAAAACAAGATTTTCTTCACATTGACCCTTTTGACTTTGGTGGTTTTCTCCGGCCGAGTTCAGGCCCAGGATGATCACGATGATGTTCATAATTTAAGTATTAATATTCCTGAGGTCGCATTGTTGGATCTGGAAGCAGAAGGCGATAGGTCAATCAAACTGGGACCGGAGGCACCAGGTGAAGCAGGAAATGCATTGGATTTTTCGGAAGAGCAAAACTCAGATTTGTGGATTAACTATAGTTCGATTGTAGGAAGCAAGACCGAACCATCACGAGACATCACTGCTCAGATTACCTCCGGAAATGTACCGGAAGGATTAGTACTTTCGGTTCAGGCCAGCAAAGATGCCGGCATGGGAGATGGTGAGATGGGACGCGCCCAGGATATGATTCGTCTGGACGATCATGCCCAGGAAATAATCACCGGCGTAGGCAGTGCTTACACTGGGAACGGACCTTCCCGGGGCCACCAATTGACCTATGTTCTTTCCTTAGATAAAAAAGAAGGATCCTACGCAAAGATCGATTTCGATCAGAGCAACACCCTGGCGATCACTTACACGCTGACTGACCAGTAGGCCCCCATAAAACATTCAAATCCAGTAGATAAGCAAGTAGTACAATTTAGAAGAATCCGGATGGCGATTGTCCTCCGGGTTTCTTTTGTTAGTGCCGGAGATTTCATTACCTCAACCATCGTGGCGACACCTCCAACCTGGAAAGGAATTTCTCCCATCCGGCTGATTACCACCTACAGGGTAAAAAACCAAAAAAAGATCAATTGTGACCAAAATCATGACATGCGGGTTCAAACATCGAAAGTTGGCCAGGGAGGGCCTGATTCCACCCTAAATTTGAATCATAATTGAT
>JAGQWZ010000614.1 GCA_020436835.1 Saprospiraceae bacterium
GATAAGAAGATTTTAGTCTCCGGTGCAGGCATGTTAGGGCTTATTGCCTGTGCAATGCTAAAAGCAAATGGCGCCGCTATGGTTTTTGTGTTAGACCGGAGTGTTCAGCGCCTGAACTTTGCCCGGAATTTTGGTATTGACGGCCAGATCCTCATGCATGCAAATGGCGATGGTAATGATTGGATCCCGGACCCTGCCATCGGATTTGATCTTACCTATGATTTCACCGGCGTCACCAATATCATGGAGTATAATATTAAAGCGCTGGAGATTGGAGGTGTTGCCGTTTTCGTGGGTGCGACCCATCCCCAACCTCCCGTGAAGATTGATGCGGAACTGATCGTGCGCCATCTCCTTTGCATCCGGGGTTTGCATAATTACAATGTACAGGATCTGGTGACGGCCGTTGATTTTATGGAAGGGCATCATGACCGGTTTCCCTTTGATCAAATGATCTGTGGTGGTTACAAGTTGAACGAGGTCAACGAAGCATTTGAATTTGCACTCAGAAATAATCCATTCCGGGTAGGAATAGATCTGCAGAAAATTTGAATGTTTTATGAGATTGAAATTGAGTGATTCCCGGATCCGCCTCACCATCTTCGCCTTACTGAGTGGTTTTATTACCTATTCAAGTATGTATGCCTTCAGAAAACCTTTTACGGCCGGCACTTATGAGAATTTGACTTTATGGAATGTTGACTATAAAATCATTCTGGTGGTAGCCCAGGTATTGGGTTACATGCTTTCTAAATTTATTGGGATAAAAATTGTTTCCGAATTACAGCCGGGGCGGCGAGTCCGTACTTTTTTATTCCTGATGGGGGTTGCCTGGCTTTCTTTATTATTTTTTGGACTGACTCCTTATCCTTATAATTTCATCTGGCTTTTTTTTAATGGATTGCCACTGGGTATGATCTGGGGCATTGTTTTTTCTTTTCTCGAAGGCAGACGTAATACGGAATTGCTGGGAGCGGGAATGTGCGTTAGTTTTATCGTAGCCAGTGGTTTGGTGAAAAGTGTCGGAAAATATCTGATGGATCATTTTCATGTTGCCGAATTCTGGATGCCTTTTTTTACCGGCATGATATTTTTACCATTTCTACTACTGGGGATCTGGATGTTATCCCGGCTGCCTTCACCCAGTTTGAATGATATTGAATCGCGGGCCGCACGATTTCCCATGAATTTCCAGGAACGGATCCTTTTTTTTCGGGAATTTGCCCCGGGAATTATTCTGGTGGTTATCATTTATATTGCGATAACGATTTTTCGTGATCTCCGGGATAATTTCGCGGTAGAGATATGGAACAGTCTGGGATATGCCGGGTCTCCCGAAGTGCTGCTGACGGCCGAGATTCCGATCGCTATTGCTGTATTTATCATTATTGCTCTAATGATACTCATTCGCAATAACCGCCTGGCTTTCTACATCAATATTCTGACAATCTCTACCGGTGGCATGCTTCTACTCGCCTGTTCTTTTCTGGCCGACCACCAGCTAGTAGATCCGGCATTATGGATGATCCTGGTCGGCTTCGGAATGTATTTATCCTATGTGAGTTTTCATACTATTTTATTCGAACGTTGGATTGCCGTATTCAGACGCCGGAGCAATATTGGGTTTTTAATGTATGTCGCCGATGCTTTTGGCTATTTAGGCAGCGTTGCAATTTTACTTTATAAAAACTTTTTTGAAGCCAGTCATAATTGGTTGACATTTATTTATTCCACTTCATATATTGTAGGGGGGATTACGGTCATTTTAAGTATGGCCGCTTTTTGGTATTTTAAATTAAAGGAACAATCAACCACACTTGGCTTACAAAATATGCCCCAGGATTTAGCTGAGCATTCTTAAGTTAATCTTTTTAAGTTAAGGAAATTTCATGGTAGAATATACTCCTGTGGTGGCTGGATTCTCCCTTCCAGGCTATGTCCCAACATTTATCGTTGGGAGGAGCTGGACGCCGTCCTCCAAAAATCTGGCGTCGGGTCAAGGGGTGTACTGAGAATAGATAGTTAACGTAACGTCAAGCATTAAATTCTTTTAATTAATGCCACCCAGTCCTTGTTGTCAGTTTCAGGAGGCAACCCGATATCAACCAGGCTTCCCGGAGTCAATTGCTCTACGGTTCCTTTCACTAGTGGTCCTCCTGTCCGGGGATTATACCACTCCACCGCGAAGGAATGCATAGTATCTCGCAGGTCCAGTTTGCATGGACCGCCCTGCGATAGATAAATGGCATAAAGCTCATGTTCAAGAGTATAACAGTATGCCGTATGTAAGTACTCGATCAGATCATCCCGGGATTCCATTTGGGTAAAGGGCAGATTTTCTTGAAAGAACTCCAGGGCAAACCGGGTATAATCCCAAAGGCGGTCCCTGGATCGCCAGTCTTCACAACCGAGATCATTATTATGATTTAAGTAGCCAAAATACCATTCTACTCCACCGCCACCGGCCATCAGATTTGCCCATAATACTTTATTCCTCATGCTGTCCTGATTATTGTCCTCCCGGTCATCCGGATCTATCCCCCGGTTTGCCGGACCCAGTTCATCCAAATTAATGACCCAGGGATGCCCGGATTTTTGAGATTTCACGATCCAGTTTTTAGTGGCAGAGTGAATATTGTCCGGATTGCCAATCTGCAGCGACATGCCATCCAATGGAGTAAAGCCCAACATTGGATCAAATAATTCATCGATTAAATCCAAATTGGAATGCGTATGAATGACGACAAAATTCTGGTAAGGATCATGATCTTTAAAATACTGGACCATCGCTTTACGCTGTTCCGTATTTTGGCCATTGGGAGAAAATCCTGCCGGTCCGTTTTCTTCTCCCATATTCCAGGTGACTGCCAAATGATGGGAAAATCTGGCAATTAATTCACGGTAATAAAGCTTTCGTTCAAAGGTGGTATTTCCATCGTCCAGTAGTTTCTCATTTTCAGTTTCCTGGGTGACTACATGGAGCATTAGACCGAGCTTATCCATATGGTCAAAAACGATTTCCCATTGATCGAGCTTACTGCAATCGAAACGCTGTCGCTCCGCGTAGCCGGTATAAGGCCAGACATCTCTACCGTCTCCGCCGATATTCATGGTTAGAAAATAAACGGAGTTCATGCCCTTGCCAGCGAGATAATTGAGCGCACCAATGATACCCTTTCCCTTATCTCCGTGCCAGACCGGATCTCCGGCATTCCAGTCGCCTATATGGGGCTCATATTTATGTAGTTCCGGTTGTCCGGTAGCTTCACCGTCACGTGCTTGCGGTGATTCCCCTTTATGGGTGCCGTCAAATTCGTGGTATGCCAGGAAGTTTTCAGGACTGTCCGCACCTCCTTTTAGAAAAAACGCATTATTACCGGCATACTTCAGATATCGTTGATTGGTCGTGATCAAACGACCGCGGTGGTCCGCCGGAAGCACTTCGAGCATCCCCTTTTCGCCATCAAAAGCAGTCGGTTCGCCTGAATTAGCATCTTCCGAGATGGCTACCCGTTCTCCTTTCCGGAAGGAAGTGCTATATGACCAGTTTCCTGCCTGACTGGGTCGAAAATGTACCTTCCATATCCTTCCTTTTTCTGCACCGGATTCTCCTGCATGGCCATCCGCTGCAAAAAAACCAGGTATGTTCATCTTATAATCACCCAGGCTAAATTGCACCATTAGCCGGTAGTTGAGAAAGGGATTGTCCGGACCCTGCTCCGACAGTTCGGGACCTTCAAAAGTGAGAGTGACTTTCTCCCATTGATTCACAACCAGATGGGTATCTCCTCCTGTGCCACATTGAAAGAAAAGCATCGCACTGAAGGGAAGTAGAAAAACTGAGGACAGAAACCGGTATTTCATATTGCTTCGATTTATTTCCTCATTATAGGAAATATTCCTTAAAATCCGCTATGAATGCCCGGTCTGCTAAGCAGGATGTGAATTGATGATAATTTGGAAACCTGAATACAGCTATTTCTTTGTATTTACCGCCTGATCTGAATAGGACGGCATTAGGGTAAGGAAGTAACTATGTAAGTCGGTACCGGCAGATTGAAGCGGATCAATTGATTTGATCAATTCAGTTCTTAAGCGATAGAGATGATCCTTCGAAGTTCTTCTCTGCGCTTCCTTGTGCATTTTTAATTTTAAGATTTCCATCTGCCTGTCCTGCTCAGGATTAAGAATGTCATTTAATTCACTACACTGGTAACACACGCCCTTTTTGCTGACCAGGGCGCATTTTTTCTGAAATATTGTTTTTAATATTTGCCTTCCATCTGCTATGGAGTGCTTAACCTTCCCTTCTGGCAATTGAGTGATATCCATGATTTCTGCCAGCGTAAATTCATAGATATCTTTCAAAATTACACAGACCTGTTGCCGCAGCGTCAGTGTTTTTGCCATGCAGGTAAAGCAAAAGTCGACATGTTCTCTGATCTCGAAGGCACCGGCAGGACTGGCTGTATTAATTTCTTTCATTTTGTCAATGCGTTCAGGATGGGCAAAAGCATCTTCCCTTGCATTGTCCTGACAGTTGACAGACCAGCGTTGTCTGGCTCTGAAATGATCCCGGGCTAAATTTGTGGCAATGGTGAATACCCAGGTTTTTAGCGAAGATCTACCCAGGAAATTTTGCAGATTATGCACCGCTTTTAAATAAGCGTTTTGTGAAATGTCTTCTGCATCTTCCCGGTTACCACATATTCGCAATAAATAGGAATCTAATTGGGATTTAAATGCTAAAAATTCATTTTCAAATTTTTCGCGGGCTGGAATATTGGACATGGTGCGTTTTTCAGGATTATTGAAAATGTACTTCGTGAACTTCTATTTTGACAAGCTCGGGAAACCTTAAAACGGTTCCATTTCTATTTCTTGGTCTCACTATTCTTTTTGTCGGTAGCCAAATTCCGTAAAATCTTCGGTAGTCAAAACAATAATGGGCTGCCTTTGCCCAGGATGCATAGGATGTTGGATCGTAGTCGTGCCGGAAAATGCGATCAAATGCATCAATATAGAATATCTGACAGCGGCAGTGTGTCGGAATATCCACTGGAAAAGTGACTTTTACTCTCTTAAGCTTTCTTTCCTGTTCTACCCAATCCGGGAGTTCCTCAAATTGAAAACTTTCGTGAGCAAACAAAAAGGGAATATTGAAATAATTCCAGCACGCATATCCTACAAAGTACAATAAGTCCAGATCATCCCAAAAGATTGAATGTGAAAACATTTTAATTATTTCTTCCGGATGATATCGATGAATTTCACTTGCAGTTTCTGATTCGATCCAGGTGTGGTCGGGAGTAAAAATACCCTGAGATCCCGGGCATGGAAAATCGCGAATGACAACCATGGGCTGGTCGAGGGAAATAATAAGACGCGTCCTGCGGGTACGCATTTGGCTACCTTTCAATCTAAATGCCCATCCACCGAATGAGAGCGTGACAATAATTCTTTCAAATTTTGTCCACATGCCCATTCCTCCGTGAGCGTTGATCATTTGGTCAATCATATTCACCTCCGGCAGGTTTGCGATTAATGACCCAGAAAATGAGTGTAAAATGCCTGCGTAAACAGCTGGAAGTGGCTGGATTTAAGCGGGTCAACCATTTGCGATAATACAACCCCGGCAATTTTATGATCCGGATCAACCCAAAAGTAGGTATTGACGATACCAGGCCACGAGAAGCTCCCTGCCGGCAGATGTCGAAATAAGTTTTCAAAACTGACCGGCAGGGGCTTCCAATGGTCTCTACTGCCCCGGCTTATGGCTACACTGAGGCCAAAGCCGGAATCCGGAAAAGCTGTACTTCCCACTTTAAGTTGAATTTGTGATGGTAATATGTCCTCCCATAATTTCTGCAGACCGGATTTGCTGATTATTCTTTTCCCGTTGAACGCTCCATCATTTAATAGCATTTTTAAAAAATTCATATAGTCGCCGGCAGATGACACCAGGTGTCCATTTCCCCGGGCAAAGTTTGATTGGACTGGATTTCTTCCTTCGATCAACACGAAGGAGTCCCTACGGATTTGATAAACCGAGCTGAGCCGGGGTAGATCTTCCGCAGATACGATAAAGGATGTGCTGTACATCTGTAGCGGGATAAGAATTCGTTCATTCAGAAATAGGCCGAAGTCGCTTCCGGTGATCACCTCGATGATCCTGGCACAGACATCATTATTCATGGCATAGTTAAATTCCTCCCCCGGCTGGGATATCAGCGGAGCCTTCAATAAAAGGTCCACGAATTCACGGAGCGAAGATGCCTCGTTGAAGGGAATATTGTTTTGCTCAAACCAGGGGTCAGCTGCGCTCCTTAATCCTGAGGTGTGAGTGAGTAAGTGCCGGATTGTCACCGGCATTTTTTGTCTTTCAATCCGGCTGTCGCGGGTACGCACCGGTAAATCAGCGATCTGGGGTAGGTAGTCTGAGACATTGTCATCCAAGGACAAAAGTCCTTCATCAACCAAAATAAGCACAGCCAGGCTGGTGAGGGGTTTGGTCATGGAAGCGATTCGAAATAATGAATTAAGTGTCATCGGAATACGGTCTTCGATGCTTTGCATTCCGAAAGCATTTTGGTAGAAGATGCCTGTTTTGTCCTGGATCATGCATACACCACCGGCAACCCGTTTGCTCTCAATAAAAGTCTGACAAATAGAATCAAGCGCTTCTTTTACGATCGGTATATTATCGAGCTCTTGACGCTCTTGTCCAAATACCCTTGTCGATTGGAAACCGACAAGAAAAACGAGGCAGTAAGTGCTTAGTATTCGTATCGTCATCAGGTACGTCGTTATTTAGTGTGCTATTCCTTAGACGTACAGGAGTTATGATTTGAACGGATATTCCGGAAAAAGACAGATCCGGCATGGGTCGGGACATGGTGGTAAGGAATTCCTGCAACAAAATCGATAGTCTTTGCGACATACCTTAAAGTCTGCGCATTCCCCGTGTCGCAACTTTGTATGGAAGATTAAATCACAAAATTAGACCAGTTATGAAAAGCATCAACCATTTTTTAAGCTCGTATCCCGCCCTTCCTTATACGGTGATTGCCCTGCTTTTTCTTTTTCTGATCGTTCCGGTATCCCTGGAATTAATCACCGATATGAGTGCCGGAATGAGAGATCTGCTAAGAAGCATGGAAATTGCGCTGCAGGAAACGAGGTTTTGAGATGCATGTCAGAGATTTTATGTTTCCATAAAAGTCCTGGGTAGCAAAGACTCCGAATGAGGAATGTTATCCCTAATGTCCGTCCTGGCAGAGACCGACAATTTTGTGGAAAACATCATGAAGTGCTGCCATAGATTTCGTCAATTCCTGATCGGTAAGTTTACCTTTTCTGACTTCTTTATCTATTGCTTTGCTTTCTTTTTTTAACTCTTTTATAGCAGAAAGGATCATCGGTGAATTGAACTCCGCAGGAATTGCTGTGGCAGCTAACCTGGCCGATTTGCTTTTTAATTCGCCGCTGCGTGATTTCAGTGGAGCCAGATTGCCTTCTTCCGAGGGATGGAAGGTCGCTGCCATCACTTCATGATACTGGTCTAATGCCGGCCATTTTTCAAAGATAGACTGTGCCTGGGCACTGAATGACACGGATGCGAAAAGGATTAGTGCGTATAACTTGAATCTCATCAAACAAATTTTTGGCAATTTAACCCAGAGGTGCATTTTCTTTAGTGATCCAAATCACTTTGGGTGAAAATCTGATGCAGGTTAAAGAGATAATTTTCGGCCGGTGCAGATCAAAGCTTTACCACCTTTTTTACCATTGATTTATTACCGGACCAAATCCTTACGGAATATATACCTTCCTTCCAACCGGCGGTTTGAATGGTCTTGAATTTTCCATTATTCAAACTACGGTAGATCAAGGTGCCTTTCAGGTCATATATCTCTATCCGGCTGAATTTATAGGGGGAATTTTGCAATTCTACATACATATTACCCTGCACCGGATTTGGTGAGATGCGGAGTGCGGACTGGAAGTCATCTTCTTCCCGGCCAGTTACCACTCTTTCCACTTGATTATCTTTGGAAATTAACCAAAGGTCAGGATCAAACTTGAGCTGGGTTACTTCGAAAGGCAGATCAATCCGGAAATCCTGTCCATTTACCAGATGATCGATTCTAAGCAGGGTATCCATTCCCTGACCTTCCACCAAAATTGGCAATGACATTTCAAAGAAATCGACTGCAGGGTGGGAGGTCGACTGTTTAATATTCAAATATAATTGATCACCATCCTGGCTCCATTCGATGCGATAGCTGGGAAATCCTTCACCGTAAAACCAATCGGAAAAAAATTCGGTAAGATCCCGGTTGCCGGAAATTTCGAGATGCCTTTTCAGATCTTCTGTCGTGGCATAACCGTAAGAAAATGCACTGTCCTGGAGATAAGCATTGACACCCCGGTAAAATGCCTCGTCGCCGATCGTCCACCGGAGCATGTGTAGAAGATATGCTCCTTTATTGTAGCTTAATCTTCCATCAAAAATCCGGCTGACCAGTGATGTATCTTTCACCCAGACAGAACCTCCGGGCTGACTGACGATGCTGTTTATTCTGGCCAATTTCCAATTGGTCCATTCCTGTTCCGACCCAAGCTGCTCGTAC
Source organism: Saprospiraceae bacterium (assembly GCA_020436835.1). Classification (GTDB taxonomy): domain Bacteria; phylum Bacteroidota; class Bacteroidia; order Chitinophagales; family Saprospiraceae; genus JABDMH01. The sequence goes on from JAGQWZ010000614.1 coordinate 8,634, forward strand.
ACCAATCCGGAAAGATACGTCGCGAAACCTTCATTTAACCAGATATCGCTCCAGCTACTACAGGTCACCTTATCCCCAAACCATTGATGAGCCAGTTCATGTGCCACGAGTCCATAGGAAAAACTACCCATAAAGCTCATGGTTTGGTGCTCCATACCTCCTCCCCAGCCAAACTGGGCATGTCCGTATTTTTCGGATGCAAAAGGATAAATACCAAATAGATCATTGTAGAGCTCCATGATCTCCCTGGTTTTTTCCAGTTGTATCTGGGCGGCGGTAACTGACTCCGGATACACATAGTTTAGAATTTCAATGGAATCTCCATCCGGAAGGATAAGAAAATCTGAAAACTGGGCATAATTTGTAACGGCGATCCCGATGAGATAGGCCGGTATCGGGTACCTATGTTTCCAATGATAAGTGGCACCTCCGGAATTTTGTTCTTCAAAAATCAGGACTCCGGCAGTGGCTGCACGGTTGCCCGGAGGGGTATGAATGATAATATCCACCGAATCGATCTTATCATTGAGGTCTTGTTTGCAGGGCCACCAGGTTTTAGCTCCATAGGGCTCGGACAAAGTCCAGAGTACCGGTATCCCACTATGAGTTCCCGTCTCAAATGAGCCGAAACCCTGCGAAGCCGGCACCCCTTCATAGTCGATGGAAATGCTATCCAGCGATCCCATTGTTACTGTTTCCTGCAGGTCAATCTGTAGATTGTCGTTTTGCTGTTGGAAGGAGAGGGGGGCACCATGAAAAAGCACTTCATTAATCTGCATATTATCTCTCAGGTCGAAACTGATAGACTCAAAGTTTTCCGTGGACGGAACGAAATGAGTGGTAACCATCCCTTGAATATACCGGATAGCCGGATCAACCTGCCATTCCAAACGCTGATACCGGATGTCGTAATTGCTGGTATTTTTATTGGTCCTTTGATGAATTTTTGTCTGATTAAATTTTAATTCCGTTTCGATGATCCCTGACAGGTCCTTACATGGATTCGAAGGCTGATCTTGAGACCACAGAAGATTATTTAAGATAATGTGGAAAATAAACACAAATAAAAATCGCATAAGGACAGACAATTTTGAGAGCTAACGGTTAAACAATTTGCCGGTACATTTCATTCCTCACTCCGGCTCAAAATATCGGTTTTAACAGAAAAAGTCTGTGATTAAATGCACTGAGGCGCATCGAAACTATGTGGAAATGAACGCTCTTCTGGATAATGCCTCAGAGTGCATATTGTTTTATCACTTTTCCGGTGGGTTTTACATCAAGGTGCTCGATTTTGATAAGTCTGCTTAATAGCTGGTCAAGAAAAGTGGACCGTAAAGGCCCCCAGCCTTCCCCATCAAGGCCATGAACATTGAGGATCAACCAACCACCGTCCGTGTCAAGGAAGTCATTAATTTCCTTTTCAACCTGTTCATCACAGTAGTCGGGACCATAACTCCAGCAGCCCAGTCTCTTTATCCCTTTTTCAGGAATATTGAATTTGGCGTTTTCTAAGAGAATCCACCCCGCAGATCTCACTGCCCTGTATTTTTTCAGGGCATAATCTTCCAGCTCCGAAGTGGAGGCATTAAATGCAAAATTATAGACGGCTTCCTCCGGAGTGTATCCATCCAGATTTTCTGCAAAGTAGGTAGAACACTTATCCATGTTCTCTTTTGCCTTTTCGAGGCTAACTTCGGTTAGATTCAGATGTTCCCAGGTGTGGGGCATTACTTCATGGCCGCGTGCCTTTAATTTGTTCCAGTCGTTAAAATCTCCCATTAATTCAGGTAGGATCCACCGATCAACTCCCTTAAAAGAGGCTAAGTGTCCGCTCGCGATGACGTTGAGACACGCAGATAATCCATATCGTTCGTGAATTTCTGCGACCTGATAAAATGATTTTTTAAATCCATCATCAAAGCTGAGTGAAAGAAAGTGCGTTTTTTTCTGGTCCCGGATTTTAGGAATAAAGGAATACAGGGTGCCCAGACCGCTGTATTGAATGAATCTTCGTCTTTTCATTTTAACTTTTGCTATTGTTTACGCATCAGCGGCAAATATCTGCCTTTGGGATAACTTTCAACCTTACTGAAAGTAACAAATCCTTGTTTCTGATAAAACGCTTCCGCATTGGGATCCGCCAATACTTCGATCTGCTTCGTGCCAGAGGTCAATGTATCAATAGCCGCGTTCAATAGTTCCCTTCCGATTCCCTGACCCATATGCCGGGGCAAAATCCAAAGGTGATTAATTTCAAATTTATTTATTTCTTCCTTTATCTGGCAGAAGCCAATAATGCGGTCTTCAATAATCGCTACCAGTATATTTTGTTCTTCAATATCTCTTTGCGAAACCTCGAGGTCTGATTTCCATTTGTTGAGCCACTCTTCGGGATAATCCCAAAAACTTTTCGACGCATAACTGATCCGGTTTAATTGGTGAAGGTCCCGTGGTTTTGCTAATCGAAAGATTTTTCTTAGCTCTGGCATCGGGATTTTCTTTTTCCTGTTAGACTCCTTTCTGGAATATTTTTTATAAATCCAGAGATGGCATTATTCTTCTGAGTAAGTTATAAAATCTTCATCATTTTAATGTTAACGCAACTGGATCCTGATCGCCAAAATGCCCGGAAATATAATATCAAGAAATTAATGACTTTTTTAATATCCTGGATTCTGACTTACCGCACCTCCGGAAAGATCAATTTCTGACTGAGGTATAGGCAACAGTTCATTTTTACCCGGGATAAAATTCTTGCCCTGCGCTTGCATCACCTCGGCCGCCCGGCCGGTTCTCAACAAGTCAAACCAACGGTGTTGCTCCATGCCAAGTTCCACTCTGCGTTCTTTCCAGATGAACTCTCTCAACTCGGCCTGGTTCGTGGTTTCAATTGGTTTTAGAATCTGAGGTGGTAGCGTACCCCGGGCGCGATCCCGAACCTGATTCACCAGGGGCAGCGCATCGGTTGACCTGCCAAGCTCATTCAAGGCCTCGGCTGCCATCAGGATCACATCGGAATAGCGAAGAAGCCGGATATTTCCACCTCCCTGACTACTGCCTTGTCCTGACGCCCGCTCGGAGTCCGGAACCCAGGCCTTTTGATTGTAGCGCTCATTGAACATCTCGGGATTATCCTCCACGATATAACTGCCATCCGGGACAACTTCTCCAACATACAAAACAGTCGCTTCTCTTCTTGGGTCTCCGGGTTCATAGGCTCTGACCAGATCGTCTGACGGACGGTTAAACCCCCAGCCCTTGGCGGGTCGTATACTCTGCACCTGGTTAAACTGACACCAACCCCCGATGAGAGAGGCAGTAGCCTGTACCTCAAAAATCGACCCGGGTCCATTCTCACCCTCGATGGTAAATATTTTAGCATAGTTAGGCTCGAGGCTGTATTCATTGCTATTGATTACTGCCATGGCCATTTCCACCGTCTTGTCGTAGTCGTGCCGGGTTAGATAAACCTTGGCCAGCAATCCCTGCGCAGCTCCTTTGGTCACCCTGCCCAGATCGGAAGATGCATATTGTGATTTCAAGGGTAATACCGCTGCCGCATCGGTCAGATCAGTGATGATCGCAGCATATACTTCATCAACTGTCGCCCTGGGGATCCGGATATCTTCCCGGTCGAGTGGTTCCAGTACCAGCGGCAAGCCTCCCCACCATCTCACCATATTGAAGTAGAAATACGCCCGTAAAAATTTCGCCTCACCAACAATCCGGTCTCTTAGTGTAGGATCCATGTCAATGCCCGGCACTTTAGCGATGACCCAGTTCGCCCGCTTGACTCCGCGGTAGTAACCCTGCCAGGTATCATCAACGATCAAACTGCCCGGATCCAGCGTGAACTCATCTGCCACCAACACAGGCGCCCCATCAGAAGGAGTACTGCCTTTGTCCGCATCGTCGGATATGATGTCAGTGAGTGCGATGTAGGCAAAAACATGGATGCGGAAATCGCGCAGCATTTCGTAAGTGGCGTTCACCGATTGCAGCGCATGATCTTCATTCAGAAAGAAGTTTTCCGAAGTCAGCTGGCCCAAAGGTTTCTCTTCCAGAAAATCCTTCGAACAGGCGCTGAGCAGAAGAAATATTAAAATGATATATAATGATTTCATTGTATTTGTCTTTTAATTCGGGTTTAAAATGACACATTTAATCCGATGTTGTAAGTCTGTGCAATCGGGTAGATCCCTCTGTCGATCCCTACTGATAAGACATCACTACTACTGAATTCCGGAGCATATCCGGTATAGTCGGTTGAAGTCAGGATGTTGGTACCGCTGACATAGACTCTAAATTGCTCGATGCGATATTTGGAAATCAACTGAGTGGGGAAGGAATAACCTAAACTTAAATTTCGGATACGCCAGTAAGAGCCATCTTCCAGAAAGCGGTCAGAAACCTCATAGTTATGGCCTCCGTTGGTGATGCGGGGCTCGGAATTACTGGTGCCTTCTCCCGTCCATCGGTCCAGGTAGCCCACCTCAAAATTATAAGTTCCGAATCGTGCCTGCTTTTTCGAATTATAGATCAGATTTCCCGACTGCCCATTAAAGTCAATAGAAAAATCGAAACCGGCAAATTCGAAACCGAGATTGGCTCCCCAGATCAGTTCCGGAATGGCACTGCCAAGATAAGTCCGGTCGGCGGTGGTGATGATGCCATCTCCATTGGTATCGCTATACCTTAAATCACCGGGCACTTCTACACCGACCGTGGGCAGAGAGGCAATTTCCGCCTCATTTTGAAAAACCCCTTCGGTTTCATAGCCGAAAAAAGCACCGATCGGCAGACCGGGTACCGTACGCGTTCCAAATTTTCCTCCACTGAGCGCCCCGCCGATCAGCTCGGATTTATTTTCACCTAATTCAAGTACTTCATTCTTGACCGTACTAAGTACAATTCCGACATTGTAATTCAGACGGCTGATTTTATCCTGCCAATCCAGTTTCAGATCGATACCGCTATTCTCAACCTTGGCTGCATTCACAAAAGGGAAGTTATCCCTGATGCCAAAATGCCCGGGAAGGGCCAGGTCGATCAGGATTTTGTCGGTGGTCCGGTTGTAATAATCGATCTCTCCGAGCAATCTGTTATTTAAAAATCCAAACTCGAATCCAAAGTTAAATTGACTTGTTTCCTCCCACTGAATGGTTGCATTTGGAAGTCCTTCAATCGTTGCTCCTACATTTAAATCCTCGTTGACGCCGAGTGCATAGTAGAAGGGACTGTTGACCAGCGGTCTTCCCGGATAAGCTCCGATTTTGTCATTGCCGATGACACCCCAGCTGGTTCTCAATTTAAGTCGGCTAAATATTAGTTGATTCGCCATGAAAGGCTCGTTGATCATATTCCAGCCAATAGCCAGCGAGGGAAAGTATCCGTACCGGTTATCTGCACCAAAACGGGAAGAACCATCCGTACGGAAAGAACCAGTAAAGAGATATTTGTCCTGGAACACATAATTTACCCGGAACAAATAAGAGAGCATCGCCCATTCAAATGCAGTGTTTGAATTTGTTGGTTCATCACTGGTAGCGGCGGCGAGATAAAGGAATTCATCCGATTCTCCGATCAGGTCTCTTCCGGTGGCACTGAGATCTTCTGAATTAAACACCTGGGAGGTCATTCCCCCGAGTACCGTCAATCGATGGTTTGTCCATTCCTTGAAATAAGTAACTGTATTTTCCCAGAGCCAGCTTTGGACAATATTGCTGGTTGCGGTCAATACACTTTCTTCATTTCGCTGCGTGGCGGACACAAAATAGACAGGAGATAGATTCTTACCTCTGGTCTCATTGATATCCAGGCCTAAATTGGAATGAAAGGTAAAATTCTTGAGAAAATTTACATCAGCATACGCATTGCCTACCAGGCGATATCCTCTCTGCCGGTTGTTGGTGTAGAAGATGGAGGCGATCGGATTTCCGGTGGATGCATTGGTGCTGAGATCATTAAAACTGCCATCTTCGGCATACGGAGCAATGGTCGGGTCCGCCCGGTAAGCC
>JAGQWZ010000065.1 GCA_020436835.1 Saprospiraceae bacterium
ACTTAACGGCAAGGAATGACTAATTAGGAATTGATAATTGATAATTGACAATTGATAATTGAATAAAAAGGCTGAGGCGAAGGCTAAGGAGTTGCAAGTTAAATGACGAATTACGGGTTAATGTCGTTAAGTTAAGGAATTGATATTGTTAGGGAATCCAATTTCTTGTAAGTAGTGATAGCGGCGAATCCCGAGCATGTCGAAGGACATTCGCCGACTTACTCACGATACATTTTAGGCTTAACTTAACGACAAGGAATGACGAATTAGGAATTGACAATTGCGAATTGACAATTGAGGCGAAGGCGATGGGTTTGAAAGCAGAGCATATTTGGTACCCCTGGTACCTTCGAAAATAAATAATCAATAATTTTTTGAAATGGAAAATAGAAGATCAGTATTTAAAAAAATTGGGATGTCACTTGCTGCAGTTTTTGGAGCAGGAGTAGCTAAGGCTTCCAGCGGAACATCAACCAACAAAGAAGTGGTGGGTGAAATTGTAATGGATCAGGATGTACCTTTGTTTTCCGGAGCGGTAAAGCACGGAAATACTCTTTATATAGCCGGAAAAGGAGCTCATTTTGATGGCGACATTACAGCTCATACCGATCACGTGTTGAACGAGCTGCAAAAAGAATTGGAGAAAAACGGATCCTCCATGGAAAAAGTGCTGAAAGTGAATGTATATCTGGCTGACCTGGCAGATTATACCGCAATGAATAAAGTATTCAGAGGCCGCTTTGGGCCAAATCCTCCGGTGCGTACCACCGTGGCGACCTATGGAGGAGTGCCGGGAGATTCTCTCGTAGAAATGGATTGCATTGCAGCAATTGACTAATTCGCATCTCCGGCCTGTCGAAAGAATATATTTTTTTCGACAGGCTTTCTCCCTTTTTATTTTAGTTTTCGGACCTACGGTTGGTGGGCTTTATTTCGAAATCTATTTAGCTGAGTTGGCTGCATAAGTATATTGTAGCCATATTCAGTTGGGGGGATTTTACTATATTGGACTTAATTGTAAATCGCAAAAAAATAAACTATCCTGATCATGATAAATAGAAGGGCATTATTAAAAAATCTATCGACTCTACCCCTGGTAGGTGGCATTTTCGGGGGGAATTATCTGTTGGCGAAAGAAGCGGCTACCATGGCCGGGAAGCCATACAGGGATTATTTCAAGGAATTGGGTGTCCGTACTTTTATCAATGCAGCTGGTACATATACCGCTATGTCCGGATGTCTGATGCGGGATGATGTGATGGATGCAATCAATTATGCATCCAAACAATATGTGAATATTGATGACCTGCAGGACAAAGTAGGAGAACGGATCGCCGAGTTGCTGGAATGTGAGGCAGCCACGGTGACGGCCGGTTGTTTTTCCGCCCTGACACTGGGACTGGCAGGAGTGCTTACCGGTACCGATGCAAAAAAAGCAGCGCAACTGCCTACCGATTTAAGTGGCATGAAGAGTGAAGTAATTCTACAGAAGTCGCATCATATTGGTTATTCACATGCATTAAGAAATTGTGGCGTAAAGCTGATTGAAGTTGAAACAGCGGCTGAGTTGGAGGCTGCAATAAATGATCAAACCGCCATGTTGTGGTTTTTAAATTATGCCAATCCGGACGGTCAGATAAAATATGAAGAGTTTATCAGTCTGGGTAAAAAGCATGGCATTCCAACGATGATCGATTGCGCTGCTGACGTACCTCCGAAGGAGAATCTTTTTAAATACACCAAGATGGGTTTCGACCTGGTTTGTTTTTCCGGTGGCAAGGGATTAAGAGGGCCTCAGAGCGCAGGGCTGCTCTTAGGAAGAAAGGACTTAATAGCAGGAGCCCGGCAGAATACATTACCTCGTGGTGATACGGTCGGAAGGGGCATGAAAGTGAATAAAGAAGAGACGCTGGGTATGCTGGCTGCCCTCGAAAACTTCCTGAGCCGGGATCATGAGGCAGATTGGAAGTTGTGGAAAGGGCAGATACAACATATACATGACGTTGCAGCATCGGTTGATGGAGTGATGCCGGAAATTCATGTACCTGAAATTGCTAATCACGTCCCTTCTTTACGGATCAAATGGGATATGGATAAAATTAAGATGGATGGCAATGCAGTACGTGAAAAACTTCGCATGGGACATCCTTCGATCCAAACGGTTGGTGACCGGGAATCTTTGGGAATTACCACCTGGATGATGAATCCGGGAGAGGAGAGAATCGTGGCTTCCCGGATTAAAGAGGTGCTCTCCGGAATGGCCTAAAGTGATCGATCATCGCCTGAAGATGTCTACAAATATTAAATTTCTAACAAGTCAATTTATTTCATGAAATACCTTTTCATTAGCTTGATTGCTTTATTTATGGTGGCATGTGGAGATGCACCAAAAATGGAAAATACAGAAGTCGTAAAAGCCCAAACGGGTGACTATGATCCGGAGGCCAAACTGGCTGAGCTGGGAATTACCTTGCCGGATGTATCTCCACCGGTGGCGAACTATGTAAATACGGTTCGAACGGGAAACCTGGTTTTTATTTCCGGAAAAGGACCCCAAAAGGATGATGGGACCTACATTGAAGGTAAAGTTGGTGCAGATTTAACGATCGAAGAAGGATACGCTGCAGCCCGACTTACGGCCGTACAATCCCTGGCTGCACTAAAGGCCGAATTGGGAAATCTGAATAAAGTAAAGAGAGTTGTGAAAGTACTAGGCATGGTCAATGCGGTACCGGATTTTCGGGACCAACCCAAAGTAGTCAATGGCTATTCAGATTTAATGGTTGAAGTGTTTGGTGATAGAGGAAAGCATGCCCGTTCTGCGGTAGGTATGGGGTCATTGCCCAGTAACATTGCCATAGAAGTGGAGGTGATTATAGAGGTGGAGTAATAAAAAGCCCTCTCAACAGAAAATTTTTGTTTCTATCCATGTGGCCTGAAGATCATCAGATCTGGAACAGGAAAGATTGGCTTGAAGATGATCATGCCTTTAACTTCGCTGCTATGATGTAAATTGAAGATTTTTATAAATAAGTCCATTCATCATTAAATTTTGCCTGCCATTCATTTGAGGTGTATGTCTGCAAGCTATCTTGCAATGCTTTGTTCAATGTCCATGTTATTGAACCAATGTTCACCTGCCCCACGACCCACTGATATTGTCCCGATTGATCAAACAAGATTTAGCCGGCAGTTACCCCAGGACGCAGTTACACTCCGATGGCAGCGATTATTAAACCTCACCTGCAGAGAAATACTGAATGTCTGGCGATATGCAGATGATGGTCCTGAAGTTCATGGGGACTTCCTTGATTATGGTTACCTGGAAAACAACACTAAATCAGGAGAATTTGGTCCGGAGACGAAAGGTGGAATCCGCCCGGCTGCGCAGAATGCATATACCATCGCGGTAGCCATATTTACCGGGGCCTATGAAGAGTCGATTACCGGAGTTCCAATAGGAGAAGCGCTGGATTTTTCGCTTACTATCGTTAAATCGTTGGCGCAAGATCATCTTAGTAACGGAGGAATTGGTCACCCCTGGGGTGATCAATGGCAGTCGGCTCAATGGGCGAGTAAGACAGCTGTCACCGGTTGGTTACTTTGGGATCATTTATCTCCTTCAGATAGGACTTCTGTTGCTAAGATGATGGTCAGTGAGGCGGATCGATTTATTGACCTTCAGGCGCCGGCAGCCAATGGGAATTACAAAATGAACACACATGCTGAGGAAAATGGATGGGATGCTACAGGAATCCAGACAGCATGTGCGATGCTCTTTAGACATCCAAACCGGAATTTGTGGATGGATAAATTATATGAATATCGCCTTACTGCTTTGGCTACACCTGCTGATTCTTTAAACCATAAGTTAATGAGAGGTCGAAAAGTTAGTGAGTGGATTACCGGATATAATATTGACTCCCTGGGAGGACTGGGGAATCATCAGGCCTATCCCCATCCCGATTATATGGCCGCTCCGCTTCGGCATACCATTGAAGGATCGCTCTTTTTTAAATTGGCTGATTTGGATATTCCTGAAGTAAATTCGTTTAATTGTCATCTCATTTACAATAATTTCTGCAATTATAACTGGAATGATTCCAGCACCATTTTTCGAGAAGATGGGACTATTTACTGGCCGATTGATATTGAAAGTGACCGGAGATTCGAATTTCAAACCTTTGGAATTATTGACCTGGGGGCACAGGTATTGGGGTACGATCTGGACCCTCATCCACTTGGAGCTTATTATGAGGAAAAGCATACGGAGAAAGCCCTGGAAATGCAATTAACCGGATTTACTGCAGCGAGTGCCTATTTGTGGAGGTGGCTTAATTTTCAGGAAAATTAATTATGGAGTAAGTCTTTATTTCGGTTTAAATTGACTTTCAGAGCTATTTTATCGATCCCTATTTTAATGCTGTACCATTTCCAATTCCCTGATAAATTATCCGGCTAAATGATACTTGTCAGGAATGTTTGGTTAGACAGGTCATCAATTTTGTATACTATACCATCCTGTACCAGTATACCTTTTGTTTTTCCGGTATTTTTTTCTTTTCCGTGAAGGATATCAATTTTAATTAATTTTTGTTCATAATCGGTACATATGTCAGGCACCACGGTATGGCCAATGATCATCTTCCGGACCTGGTACTGATTCAGAACTGACTCCAACTGTTCCTGGCTGTCCATGGAACGGCCATTTTCCTCCCGGGCTAAGGTACGATACCAGATCGGTCCATTGCGTCCCATGACCTGGCTGACTACATTATCTTCAGAGGCACGGTAGTAGAAATCGCCATCCAGATTCTGCCGTACAATCTGATTGATCTCTGGAAGTGAGAGCTTATAGGGCAGTAGCAGATGTGATAATCCACCGTGAACAAATAACAGCGCACCGATTTTAATTACGGTATTTTTTGACCTCAGCCATTTGCCAATTTCTGTTGTCCGCGAATGCAAAAGTCTAAAAGCCTGGTCAGGTTCAAATCGTTCTGTCACTGCCCTGACTGTTTGCTGATAATCCGGATGAGCATAGTCGCACCAACCCTGAATGTTCATAATGTCATGATTGCCAAGATTTATATGCACCCTGCCCCCAGCCGCTTTGGCCTGCTCTTCCAACTTGTACATGAGCCAAAGAATAGCCATGGGGTAAGCGCCGCGATCGACGAGATCACCGTTGATCAAAAAATGCCCGGTTCCATATGTCCAATTGAAGAATTCATCAATGACACCATTATTCATGAGAAAGCTGGCAAGACCATCAAAATTGCCTTCAATGTCCGCTATGGCAAGTAAGCTGTCCGGCATTGAAAATATAGTATCAGCGGCTTCAATGCCGGATTTCAGAGAGAGTTCAAATTGATCCCGGTCAGGATTTGGAACGTACACGGTCATCGGTTCATGTTTGTCCAAAGGTATGTCGTGTACATTTCCATCTTCGGTTAAATACCTGACGGTATTACCGAGAATATAGGGACCATCTATTAATTTGGCAGATGACATCAACGGATATTTTTACCGGTTCAAATAAAGTGAAAAAATGCTTAGTAGGCTCCAGCGAAAAAAAAATTGATAGGGAACATTCTTATTTCACTAATTTAATCTGAATATAACATAGTAGCTGAACCCATACATATTGTGGCAAAGTCGCCAGAAATTGTCATTAGAATTAAAGGGTGGATCTACTCCTGAACATCAAGTTAACACCATAAAAATGAAAATCCTTTCTCAAACACGGCAGCTGATAAAATGTTTCTATATTCTTTTAATATTTCAGTTTCTGAATTGTTCGGATACCATTGAGGAAAAATCTCCTAATGTCTTATTTATACTTGCCGATGATCTGGGATATCATGATCTCAGTTGCATGGGAAGTGCGTACTATGAAACCCCTAACATTGACCGGATAGCCAATGAGGGCGTAATTTTTACCAACGGTTATGCTACCTGTCAGGTTTGTAGTCCATCCCGGGCCAGTATTATGTCCGGACGTTTTCCAGCCCGGCACGGTATTACCGATTGGATCGGAGCAAGAACCGGAGAGCACTGGCGTGAGGTGGGCAGACACAATAAATTGTTACCACCGGAATATGAGCATCAACTTTCATCTGATTTTATCACTCTACCGGAAGCTTTGCAGGAAAGCGGATATCAGACTTTTTTTGCCGGCAAATGGCATCTGGGCAGTGAAGGTTCCTGGCCTACCGATCATGGATTTGATATTAACAAAGGTGGATGGGATGTCGGAAGTCCCCGCGGCGGATATTTTTCACCCTGGGAAAATCCAAATTTGCCGAATGAGACGGATGGAGAAAACCTGTCATTGCGTCTGGCTCGTGAAACAGCCGATTTTATTCGAAATAACGGTGAGCAACCGTTTTTTGCCTTTCTCTCCTTTTATGCGGTCCATGGTCCGATTCAAACGACGAAAGAGAAATGGTCGAAGTACCGGGACAAAGCTGAAGACTTAGGGATTGCTGAAACTGGATTTGAGATGGGACATTTCCTTCCCATCCGGCAGGTGCAGGACAATCCGGTCTATGGCGGATTGGTAGAGACGATGGATGATGCGGTGGGTGTCGTTCTCCGTGCTTTGGAGGAGATGAACCTGGCAAACAATACCATTGTCATTTTTACGTCGGACAATGGAGGGGTGGCTGCCGGCGATGCTTTTGCCACCAGCAATCTGCCGTTGAGAGCAGGTAAGGGTTATCAGTTTGAAGGTGGTATCCGGGAACCGTATTTTATTAAAGTACCCTGGCTGGAAGGAGCAGACTCCAGCATTGAGGTGCCGGTGACCGGTGCGGATTTCTATCCTACCATCCTCGACTTGCTGGACATACCACTAAAGCCGGATCAACATCTGGATGGTGTAAGCTTATTGCCATTATTGCAAGGACAAACCATCGAAAACCGGGCACTTTATTGGCACTATCCTCACTATGGAAATCAGGGGGGAGAACCGGCTTCGATGATCCGGGAAGGACAGTGGAAGCTAATTCATTACTATGAAGACGGTCATGAAGAGCTCTATAATTTGAATGAAGATCTATCCGAACAACATGATTTGCATCAAGACCATCCGGATATTACGGAGAATCTTCGGACCCAACTATTCAACTATCTAAAAACCGTTGGAGCAAAATATCCGGAACCGGATCCGCAATATGATCCGGAAAAGGAAAAAGCCTATCTGGATAAGATCATTAACGAGCGTTGGCCACAGTTGGAAAAACAACGTCTGGAATTCTTATCGAGAGATTATGATCCCGGCAATGGTTGGTGGGGGAGTTTTAAGATGGAAGACTGAAGACGGAAGACGGAAGGATGCCGGGTGTCCGGTGCTGTGATGTTCAGAAGGAAGTGTGAAGAAGGAGACGGAAGACAGAGGACAGGAGGGATGCCGGGTGTCCGGTGTTGGATGTCCGATGCCGGATGTTCAGAGAGAGGTGGGAAGAAGGAGTCGGAAACCCTGGAGGGAGGAGACTGGAGAAGGGTGTGTATTGAAAAATGAGTAATAATGTATCGTGAGTAAGTCGGCGAATGTCCTTCGACATGCTCGGGATTCGCCGCTATCACTACTTGCAAGAAATTGGATTCCTTAAAAATATGAATTCCTTAACCGTCTGTCTCCGGTCCTCCTTCTTCCGTCTCCCTACTCTATCTCCTCCTCATTCTTTGCATTTCTGATGGCACCATCTACCCGCTCGAAAAATGCAGGAGTGGGATTCTCGCATAGGTAGATCAAAGTGC
>JAGQWZ010000615.1 GCA_020436835.1 Saprospiraceae bacterium
AGACTCAAGCGAATATGTTTCCCTGGCGAGCTAAAAGAGGCATTTATCCTTTCAAAAAATGGATTGGGATAGGGTTTGAATTGATAAATCTTGAAATTCGAAAATTGGTCAACCGCAGTGGTTGTATTACAGGCCGTAATTATAGGAAGGTATTCAAAATCGTGTGCGAACAAGCTCTGAATGTCATTCTCGGCTGCTCCAAACCAGTCCATTAAAATGGAGCCAAATACATTTTTAAAATCGATCTGGACCGGTACGCCAGTCTGTGGTTCCAGGTTTGTGGCAATTTGAGGATTCTCACCGATGATACCGGCATTGACGCAGCTGCCGAATACGATCAAAGGAGCGGCATCACCATGATCGGTGCCAAAACTGCCATTCGAAGCAATCTGGCGACCAAATTCTGATCTTGTAGCTCCGATTACCCGGTGATCGAGACTTTGCTTTCTCAGGTCATCCATAAAAGCCAGGACTGCTTCGGACAGATTCGATAGCAGATTAGCATGATCTCCGGCAAGGACATCATTTTGGTCCACCTGGTTTGCATGGGTATCGAAACCGTTTATATTGACTATGTAAATCCTCGTCTGCAGTCCACCGGAAATTAGTTGAGCCACAATTTTCAGTTGGTCGGCAAGAGAATTTTGACCGGGCTCGGGATACAGATCTGAAATATTGGTGCCCTTTGTTGACACATCCTTTAAAACCTCTGAGTAAACATTGGTTTGCTGGATCACCTGACGTAAGAATCCGAGCTCATCCCCATAGGGCAGGTCTGGCAATGTTCCACCCGTGGTACCAGGGATGGATAACAAGGAAGCTGGATCATTGATTGCGAGAGAAAAATTTGCTGCCAAACCCTGACAGGTCTCGGAAACTGATGGACCCAGTGTGATAGCAATAGGATGCGGGTAGTTTTCATTCGGATAGCCCTCCGGGTAACCAAAATGCTGTGTATCAAGGTACCGTCCGATCCAGCCGGTAGTCAATACCTCCCCGGCATTTGACCCGGTATTCCAAATATCGGTGGAGCGGAAATGACTCCGGTTTTGATTTTCGTATCCGACATTCTGAATGATTGTGATCACCTCCTCATCATAAAGCGCCTTGAGGCCGGACATTGAAGGATGGAAGGCCGTCTCATTGGTCAGGTTCAAGGTCTGGTTATCCGGTATTAATATATTCGAACGCAATGTGGAAAGCACGCTATACTGGTCTATCGGAATTACCATATTTAATCCGTCATTGCCACCATTTTGTTGGATCAGGACAAAAACCCGGTCGGTTTCGTCCTGGAGTAAATAATTTAATTTTGAACTTGCCATGACTCCCAGGTTGACTCCACCCAGGGCAATGGGGAGAGAAAAGACAGATCCGGATCGTAAAAATGAGCGACGATTCATTCTATATTTTTTTATGGGTATTTTTTAACTAAGTTGATATTCCGGCAGGCTAAGCAGTCCATAGTACAGTCCCTTTAACCGGTTTTCAATAGCGATTTTTAATTCCTCATTGTCGGGACTGGTTTTGTACTGATCATACTCCAATGTCCATTCGTAGTCAGGTAGACCAGGAATTAAAATGGATTTTAAATATTCTTTTTGACTGTCAGCTATGGATTTAGGAAAGTATAATTCAACAAGGTGATCAATTAATTGATTGGGATCATTTGCATTTTCAACCTCGTCCACAACACTAAGTAAGTCTGCTTTAATCCTTAACCGATCTGCTTCCACCCCGTTTAACAGCAATCCAACTAAAAATAAACGGCTGCTTAACGTGCTCGAATTTATCCAGGTACGGTAGTAGAGCGGTTCCTGGTAATAGGCTTTCCAGCCAGCTACCGACGGTGCATTATAATAAGTCATCTGTAATAGTTGAGAAAAACCGGCCAGACGTACCCAAACCCGGTAATTGGCAAATATATCTTCTCCGAGGTCAATCTTTAATTGTCTCACAGAACCGGCAATAAAATCAATTGGATTTTTAATAATCGCTCCAATCGCATATTCATCGTAAAAATGTTGACTTTTTAATAAAGCCTCGACCATGGGATACATCTCGTAGTCATTTTCCCTTAAGATTTCAGCCATAGGTCCGATGATATTCAATTCTATGTTTTCATCAATGTCGTAGTAAACAAACCACCGGTATATTTTACGGGCGATGAACCGGGAGACCTCATCCTGTATAAAAATGATATCGATGAGATGCTGGTATTCCTGATCTCCCATATCACTGATTATCTCATTATTAAACCGGTGACTCAATTGCTTAACCGATTTGTCATGTTGAAAGGGTCTGAATTCTGAACCGATGTTTTCTCCATTTCGGGATAGATATCCACGATCCCGCCATCCGGTCAGTACTTTGGCGACAGCCAGTATATCATCTTCCGTATAGTTGGTATAATCCCCTTCTCCTGCCAGGGGTCCCTTTCCGATCGTAAATAATTCCAGTAATTCCCGGGCATAATTTTCATTGGGTTTGTTTTTAGTGTTTTGGTTGCCATTTAAATAGCGAAGCATGGCAGGGTCAATCGTGGTTATTTTGGTTAATTCCCTGAAATTTCCCAAAAAATTAATTCGATAATTAGTGATATTCCGATATCGGAAATTGGCATCCCGAATATCGGCTGTGACAAAATGATTGTACCAGAATAAGGTCATTTTTTCGCGGATCGACAGACCTTCATGAATCGCCAGTCCCATTTGCCAGGCAGTCAAAGACTGCAGCCGGGAATTAATTAGTTTATTTATTTCCTCGATTCGGCTGACCGGTTTACCTACCCAGCTTTCACCGAGTGGTACTTGCGGATCACCCTCGAAAAATGCATTTATCGGTGGATCGGGAAGATCTTGGTTTTGCAGTAATTTTTCGACGGTTCCTTGAAAACCCAGCTTGAGAGCCTCATCGATATCATGTTTTAAGGGTCCATACATGGTGCGACGAAGTAAATGCCCGGCTTGCTGAGTATTCCAGGAACCCTGATAAGGCTCCAGGCTGAAATTGGTAAATCCGCCCATTATCTGGATTTAATTTGATTTTCTTAAGTGATGTTATCAAGTTTTACGTAGAATTAGACCGGATGGTTGGGCGATGGTTTAAATTGTAATTCCAATTTTTTTGTAAAAGAGGGAAATTTCCGGAAACAGATCACGGGTGATCCCGACAGATTATCGTCGATGCGGAATCTGAACCGGCATGTATGAATTATTAATACCGGCAAATCCGGATGCTTGGGTGGCCGCTATCAAGAACAGCTGACCTGGAGATACGTCGAGATACACCAAGATGAAAAAGAGGAAGATAATTCCATGAAGAATTAACCGGTACTTTATCCCTCGTTCAGCGATTCCACTACAAAGGCGCCTAGTTTTCTACCCTGGGCGACACCATTGGCTATCGCAGGCATATAATGAATACCGCCGTACAGACGACTGATGGCTGCTTCGGAGGAAGCTTCCAGAAATGAATTGAAAGAACGCATTGGCAGTCCATAAGCCATTTCTACGGTATCGTCAAAGTGGAATTCATCTCCATAAATGCTGGTCAGCGCCACTGCTGCTGCAGAAGATATTACACTATGTCCACTGGTGTATTCGGGGAAAGGTGGTGTCTGTAAGAGCGGAGTCCAGTTTTCATCAATATGCCGGTTGATCACCGTCTCCGGCCGGATTAAATTACTGCGGTATTTTTCATCCCAGCAACTGATAAAGGCATCAAACAGTGCGATGGAGGTATAGACAAAAGTCTTGGAAGTTTTCATAATATCTGCACTGTCGATGCGGGCAGCCAACTGTGAAATACCCATCCAATGCCCGCCAGGAGTAATCTTTTTTGTGGCAAACATCACATGACCTTTGTGGTGACTTACATAGGGATTACAGTCCCAAAACTGGGCTATGCCGGTTCTTTCTTCATCCAGATTTACGCCCGTTTCATATACTTCCATTACTTCCTTATAAAAATCGCTTCCTTCTGTCATATCGTAATTGGTCGGAACCGGGGGTGTGAATTGCTGCGCGGAATCAATGATCAGCGTCCGGATCACATTCCAGTGAGGCTCAATCCCTTCCATGTAATCAGGAGGTGTTGGTTGCCATCTTCCCGGATCCTCTCTGATATCAAATTTAGGGAAGGTCCGGGTTTCATTGTAATTATCCTTCTTTGCCCATTCCATGATGTGAGCTTTAGCTTCCAGACCATATGCTATGGAGGCTTCCAATACTTTTCTCGGAACTCCGGCTTCGGTATATCTTGACTTGAGATCATCTAAGAATTCATCCATCTTTGGTTCGGAGAAGATCAGTGCTTTTCCCATTTCCGCAAAAGCGAAAACGCCCGCAATATTGTAGTTCACATCTTCCGACTTAGCCATCGGAATTTCAGTCAGTTCACTTACCTTGCCGGCCAGAGACGGGTAGTCGGGGTGGCCATGTCTTAAAGTCTCATAACCGGCAATACTGGCGTACGCATAAATACGGCTGGCCACAGGAGGAGAAAATATATCATAGACGATAATGTCGGTGAGTTTGGATAAAGTATTATCCAGATACACCGGATCGGTTACCTTTTCCTTATAAGAATCATCTGTCTGACAGGTCATCAGGCAAATACCTGTCAATAGAACCCAGTACTTCGACCATCCTTTCATAGTACGATTTTCCTAAATTTTGCGTGCAAAATTAAATAATATAGTCAAGGTCTGCATTTGGCAGCTATTATTTAGAGAATATATAGGATAGAAAGGCCGATACATGGGTTGAATAAGTTACAATTCTGGATTAGTTAGGGTACAATCCATGAACTTCTTCCGTATATTGCTAGGCAGGGGATCCTCAAATTTCCAAATTTTAAAAGCCTGACTATGTCGAACATCAAGATTCTATTCATTGCCTTTTTGACTTTGTCTCTGAACGGAAGGGGCCTGTCTAACACTGCTGAAGAAATGGTTGCGGCAGCCCATGACCTCTTAAATTCACTCTCAGCTGAACAGAAAGCAAAGATGACTTTCGAAGTGAGTGATACCAGTCGTGAGATATGGCATTACCTGCCGGTCGCGAATTTTTCGCGGTTCGGGATCCCCCTGAATGAGTTAAATGCGGAGCAGGACGAACTGGTCTATCAATTATTGCAGAAATCGCTCAGTGCGGAAGGATATGGCAAGGCCAGACAAATAATGAATCTGGAAAGTATCTTGAAAGAAATGGAAAATAATAGTGCAAGGCGTGATCCGCAACAGTACCACATTGCCATTTATGGCACACCCTCAACGGAAGAGGCTTGGAGCTGGAGTCTCAGCGGACACCATATTTCGCTGCATTTCACCATGATAGATGGAAAAATAGCCGATACGCCGACATTCCTCGGATCGAATCCCGCCGAAGTACGCCAAGGTCCTCAAAAAGGACTACGTGTGCTGCGAGAAGAGGAAGATCTGGGAATTGCTCTGGTGGGTTCTCTTTCGCCAGATCAACAAAAGAAAGCCATCTTTCTCACCGAATCACCCTATGAAATTTTTACGGCAGCAGAGAGTGAAGTGAGTCCATTGGAGGACCTGGGCATCGATTCCCGGGATCTGAACGAGTCTCAGATGGCCATGCTGAAGCAACTGATAGAGGTCTATATTGCACTGATGCCGGAAGATCTGGCTAGCGCAAGGATGCAAATGGTTGAAAAAGGTGGGTGGGACAATATCAATTTCGCCTGGGCCGGGACAACAGACCGGAGTAGCGGCCACTATTACCGGATTCAGGGTCCCGGATTTCTCGTCGAGTTTGACAATACCCAGAATGATGCAAACCACATTCATTCGGTTTGGCGGGACTTTGATGGTGACTTTGGACGGGACCTGATCAAAGAACATTACAAAGCTTCACATTGATGGGGAATCCTGTTGCCAAACGGATCATGTACCTTCTTTCCTTTCTCGTTTTGTTTCAGGTAATTGCGGAAGCACAACTGCAAAAAGCCCCAAATGTCATTTTGATTATGGCTGATGATATGGGATATGAAAGTCTAGGGGTAAATGGTTCTACTGAATACCACACGCCGGTGTTGGATGGCATGGCAGCCCATGGCATCCGGTTTACCAATTTTCATAGTCAGCCCCTTTGTACACCCAGCCGGGTGAAGTTGATGACCGGGAAATACAATTATCGCAACTACGAGTATTTTGGCTACCTCAATCCCTCCGAATATACGGTAGGTCAATTGATGAAAGATGCGGGTTATGCTACTTGTGTTGTGGGGAAATGGCAGCTAAGCGGTCTATATCATGGTGATCCCGGAGCTAAAGATCACCGGAATCCCTATCAGTTCGGATTTGATGAATTTTGCCTTTGGCAGGTGACAGAGAGGGCATCAGCTGGTGAGCGATATGCCGATCCCCTGATAGAGCAGAACGGGCAAATCCTGGATTTAACCGAAGATACATATGGTCCGGATATTTTCTGTGAGTACGGTTTGGATTTCATTGACAAGAACCTGGATCGTCCCTTTTTTCTGTATTACCCGATGGTATTGGTGCATGATCCTTTTGTGCCGACGCCTGACAGTGAAAGCTGGTCAGCCAGGGAGCGAAGATATGAGGACGATACGATTCATTTTGCCGATATGGTGACCTATGCTGATAAGATCGTGGGAAGAATCCAGGCACATTTAGAGAAAAGGAATCTGGAGGAAAATACGCTTTTGATTTTTCTGGGGGATAATGGAAACAGCCGGAGGGTTTTGAGTAGTACCACATCCGGAATGATCAGAGGGGGCAAAGGTACCACCCTGCAGACAGCTACGCATGTTCCATGTATTGTGTCCTGGCCGGCAAGAATTGGAAAACCGTCCGTTAATGAAGAATTGCTTGGCATTCAGGATTTGTTTGCCACCTTCGTGCATCTCACCGGACGGGAAGTTTTTTCCGACGGCCATAGTCTACTCCCGATAATTGATAATCAACCACATTTGGAAAGGGAGTCGCTATTGATATACTACAATCCGGTGCACTCAGACAATGTCAATCGATACCGCA
>JAGQWZ010000616.1 GCA_020436835.1 Saprospiraceae bacterium
CGATATAGTCTGAATCAGGATGGTGAGGGTTAAAGTGGAAAATTGACAGTTCGCAAGGAAAAAGTGGTAGCACTGGTAGCGGCATCTTTTTTGGATAAAAGAACCAAACGAACTTACTGGCAAGCATATCTCACCAGAATGAAAAAATTGGACACCCCGTGAGTTATGAACACTCGGAAGATGCTTTGGTGGAGACGGCCACTCAACAGGTATTGGAAGATGGCAGGTAATCACTGCCTGGAGGAAAGAAAGTGGCGGAAGAAACCCTGACAAAACTTAAGGAGGAAAAACTAAAAATAGAACTTTGGCGGGAGAGCAGACAAATTACAGCTCAGATAAAGACTATGATTTTCGATACACTGCAATGGTTACCTCAGGAAGTATATTCCGATAAGGACGTTTTTGAAAAAACCAGCAATGTTTATCAACATATTTACACCAACTATCCGGGAGGAGGTGATACCATATATTCAAGGATAAATAGTTGATAAAAAATCACTTACCTTGAGCGGGCACTTTTAAATGATCTTGACTGCAGTCCTCAAAAAAATTAGCAATATGTCCCATCAGATCAAATTCCTTTTTGTCAGCCTATTTGTATTTCATAGTGCCTTTGTCGTTACGATTTTCCCCCAAATGAAAAGTACTAATACTTTCCCCGACGGCACTCCCATACCAGCCTGGTTTTCCGACTCTACGAAAATTCAATTAAAGGATTTGGGCACCCAATACCGGCTTACTGACTATGGGGTGAAAAACGACAGCACGATTCTTCAAACAGAATTGATACAAAAGGTGATCGATCTGGCGTCATCCCGGGGAGGGGGTGTGATCATTGTACCCGCCGGCACCTATTTGAGCGGAGCGCTATTTTTCAAGCCGAATACCCATCTGCACCTGGAAAATGAAGCTAAATTGAAAGGCTCGAACGACATCCGGCATTACCCGAAAATACCCTCCCGCATGGAAGGTCAGCGACTGGACTATTTTGCTGCCCTGATTAATGCGTATGGGGTAGATCATTTCACCATTTCCGGTAGCGGCACCATCGATGGCAATGGGTTAAAATTTTGGGAAGCTTTTTGGCAACGACGTCAGGAAAATCCGCAATGCACCAACCTGGAAGTGTCCCGGCCAAGGTTGGTGTTTATTTGGAATTCGGATCATGTACAGGTGCAGGACGTGAATTTACATAATTCGGGATTTTGGTCCAGTCATTACTATCAATGCAATTATGTAAAAATACTCGACCTGCATATCTATTCTCCGCATGCCCCGGTGAAAGCACCCAGTACCGATGCGATTGATCTGGATGTTTGCTCCAATGTCCTGGTGAAAGGCTGCTACATGTCGGTTAATGACGATGCCATCGCCCTCAAAGGAGGTAAAGGTCCCTGGGCAGACAAGGACACAGCAAATGGAGAAAACACAAATATTATCATCGAAAACTGCACGTTCGGATTTTGTCATGCCACCCTCACTTGTGGCAGCGAATCCATCCACAACAGAAACATACTACTTCGAAATTGTTACGTCAATGAGGCCCGGAGACTACTATGGCTAAAAATGCGGCCGGATACCCCCCAGAAATATGAATACATCACCGTCGAAAATATAACCGGTCAGGCCCATAGCCTGATTTATGTCAAACCCTGGACTCAATTTTTTGACCTGAAAGGAAGGAAAGATGTACCCCTCTCCTATTCCGAAAACATCACTTTAAGGAATATTAAATTGGATTGTGAAATATTCTTTGACGTGGCCATTACGGAAAATGACCGGCTGTCAGACTTTACGTTTACCAACCTGGAAGTGACTGCCGCCGATGAAACCTTCGATAAGAAAATAATCAATGGCGTGCAACTGGACCGGGTTCGGGTGAATAATAAACTAATCAATTAATCCATCCCTTTTCAGGTATTTCATCGGTGAGTATGTCTTTGGCGCACTAAAAACCAGTACAGCTTTCATGCAACCGCAGATGATATTTCTTTTACAATATTAATACAAATACCTTATATTTGTTTTACAAGTTTAATACAAATGAAGAAATCTTTGGGTGAATTTGAAGAGTTAATCCTTACTATGGTGTGCATTCTCGGTGAAGATGCCTATGGAAATCAGATTGTCTCCGAAGTTAAAAAAGAACTGAATCGAAAGATATCGCTCAGTGCCGTGCACATCACGCTCTATCGCCTGGAGGACAAAGGCTACCTCACCTCCCACTATGGAGGCGCTACCGCCAAGCGTGGTGGAAGACGTAAGCGGTATTTTCAAATCACCAATAGTGGAAAAAATATTCTTGTCGACTTGCAGGATCAGAGACAAAAATTGTGGAAGCTGCTACCCGATATTCGATAACCAATAAATCCGACATCAGTATGAATGATAAAGAAGGGGCAAACCAACCACCTGCATGGATTCAGACATTCCTGCAATGGTTTTGCCCGGATGATCTGATCGAAGGCATACTCGGGGATCTGCTGGAACAATATGAAGATAACATCAAGGAATATGGTATTCGGAAATCCAATATGACTTTTATCTGGCAGGTGATTCGTTTATTCCATCCTTCAATTATTCTTAGAAATAAATTTCAATTTAAATTTTTCCCCATGGAAATATTGGTGAGCTACTTAAAGGTAGCGTTTCGGAGCATGAAGAAATATTTGTTTTATTCTACGATCAATATCCTCGGACTGACCCTGGCCATTGCCTTTGTATTTCTCGTTTTTCGTTTTATCGAATCTGAAACAGCCTATGATCATTTTCACGAGCACAAGGACCGGATTTACCGGCTTTATCATCGTACGGTCAGCAAAGAATCGGGAGCTATCAAGGATGAATCAGCTGTTACTGCAATTCCCCTGGCAAAAGATCTAAGTGACGAAGTTCCGGCGATAGAAGATTTCACCCGGGTCGCCAGTGCGAATGCTACTATCTATGTCAATGAGAATATTTTTGAGGAAAAAATCACCTATGTCGATGCCGGGTTTTTTAAAATGTTTGACTTTCCTATACTGGAGGGCCGTCCCTTTGATAAAGATCAGGAGAAGTTGATCCTGGTGGAAAGAGAACAGGCCATAAAATTATTTGGCCGTGAAAATCCCGTAGGTAAAACGATTCAAATTGGAATAAATCAGGAAAAAAAAGCATTCACCATTTGTGGGGTCATTGATAATCAATATGGTCGTTCTAGTCTTGATTTTCAATTCCTGGTGCCGATGCATATTTTCCGGGAGATAGTAGGGGAAGACACTTACACCAGTTACAACTATGGGATGGTGGAGAACTACCTCCTGACCAGGGACAATGAAAACAGATCCGGGCTTTCCGGTGCCTTAAATGCGGCGATCAGAAACAAAACCGAGGATGAGCATTTTCTAATGGAAGTCGGATTACAACCTTTGATCAGCATACATTTTGAAGATCAGATAGCTGGAAATGCCCGGTATACCAATCCCCGAAAGTTATATATCATGGGTGGCCTTGCCGTCCTGGTTTTATTTATTGCCCTGATCAATTTCATTATCCTTTCGACCAGTCAATCACTGCACCGGGCCAAAGAGATGGGTTTGAGAAGTACACTCGGAGCTAAAAAATCACAAATAAGGAGACAAATGGTCATTGAATCATTCTTTCTGGTCCTCCTATCATGTTTTATCGGAATAATCCTAACTATTTTCGTCACACCGGGTTTTTCAAAATTGATTGATTCTGAAATGACCTGGAATCTCGGGGTAAATGAAATCCTCCTTTTGGTGGGACTTTGCCTGATTATTGGATTCATCAATGGTAACCTGCAATCGCTGTTTTTAATCCGGAGTAATGCCATTCATTCCCTCCGCTCAAACCTGGTACCAACCTTTAAAAACAGTCTCTTAAACCGGAGTCTGTTGGTTGTTCAATTTACATTTTCCATTATTCTTTTAATATCTGCCCTGGGTATGCGTTATCAAATGCAATATGTGAGCCAGAAGGATCTCGGTTTTGATCAGGACCGGCTTCTGGAGATCAATCTGAATGGGGTCAATTCGCAGGAAGAGTCATTACAATTAATCGCCCGGTTTCGCAATAAAGCTTTAAGTGCACCTGATATCTTAAGTGTGAGTGCGTCAATGAATAATGCCCGGGAGCCGTGGACCCAACTGGCATTCGAGCAAACAGGGGGAAAGCCGGAGAATATTTTCTTCAATCAAATTGATCCCGAATATTTGGAAACGATGGGGATCGAGTTGAAATATGGTCATAACTTTCGCAAGGATGCAGGGGCTAGTCCTCAAAATGCCATTTTAGTCAATGAAGCGTTGGCCAGACATTTTAACTGGAAAGATCCACTGGTAGAACAGATTCCGGGTGCGCAATTTTCAGAAAGTCACCAGATCATTGGTGTAGTAAAAGATTTTCATTTTAGTAATCTGCGTCAGAAAATTGAGCCGTTAATCCTTGCTCAAAACATTGCACCAATAGCATCGGGAATTACCGGGCTCTCTACCTATGTCTGGCCGGCGAATTTATATACCCTCCTGGTGCGGGTAGGACCTGGCAATCTGTCCGAAATAATCAAAGATGTTGAAAACATATGGACGGATGTGTCTCCGGATCGAGCCTTTGTATACCATTTTATGGATCAAACGATCGATTCACTGTATGCCGATGATCAGCGGTGGTCCCGACTCATTGATTTAGCAACCTTATTTGCGGTCATTATTTCATGGATGGGATTGCTCGGTCTGATGCGACTGACCCTGCAGAAGCGCACGAAAGAAATTGGGATACGGCGCGTGTTGGGCGCCTCCATGCATGGACTTATCGGGCTACTGACCAGACAATATTTAATTCTGATTTTACTGGGGAGTTTCATCGCCATTCCCTCCGCTTTCTATCTTCTCTGGCGTTGGCTAAACAACTTCTCCTATCGCATAGACCTGAATCCCCTACTATTCATACTTGCAGGGCTGGCTGTAATCCTTTTTTCTTTTATTTCGCTGGCTCTACAGTCACTATCAACCGTAAAAACTGCCATAGATAAAAGTCTGAAAGATGAATAATCCGGTGTGAAACACCTTTAAATAAAATCATTCATTTTCCTTCGCCTGGTTGGCCTTTCTTCGGGCATCGCGTTCCTGAATAAAATCATCCAATTCCTGCTTTGGCATGGGTAAATCCGGATAGGTTTCGAGCCACTGCTTAAAATCACGTTCAAAGACCTCGTCATCAACGACAAAAGCTTCATTGACATATTCATATTTATTGGTCTTCAGACAAAACCGGTTGAACTCATCTCTCAGTGCCGTATATTCCCCGGAAATAACCACATTTTGTACCAGATGGGGCGGAATAAAGGCTACTCCTGTCGTTTTTGCCAGTACGACATCACCGGGTAAAACCGTCACCCTGCCGATCCGGATCGGACCATTGACACTCGCAATCATCATATTTTTTATAGCGGATGGGTCGGAACCTCTTATCCAGGCATTAAAGCCCTGAATCTCGGAGAGACCTTCCACGTCCCTGACAGATCCGTTAAAGATTACGCCCCTTTTACTGGCCTTATAAATAGCATTTCCCAGATTATCCCCGATGAGGGTTCCTTCTACCATCTTACCGTAACTATCTGCCACGTAAACATCTCCTTCCATCAATTTGATGATCGGTGCATAATTGGTCACCGGTGTCTTGGTTCCTTCCTTCCCGGCTTGCTGCTGTACATAGTTGTCGAAATCTTTCCGTAACGGCATGAATTGAGCAGTAAGTACTCTTCCCGTCATGACCTGGTCCGGATGCAAAATCTCCCACCCGTTCTCAAACGTACCGGCAAAATTCTCGAATTGGTTTTCATATCCGTTCCGGCGAAGGAATCCCCAGATCTCTTCCATCGAAAGGGCTTTCAAACGTTCCAGGAGTTGATCGGATACTTTGGGTCTTCCATCATCGGTACGTTCTCCCGTCCAATCCGCGGTGAGTTGCTGAATACTTTCCGGTGGCCATACCACATTTTGTGCAAAGGCACTGGAAACAAAACAAAAAATACAAATCAGCAAAGTGACCTTCGCCTGGTGCTGGTGATTAATAAGTCTGGTCATTATTTCATATCTTTTTCTTATAAACAATTAATATCCTTTGACGCGATGTTGGATACTTCAGGGTTATTGATTTTAAATGAAAAACACTCCTTCTATTTGAGATCCTGGCTCGCAGCTATTCCGGTCTAATCCAATTTGACCAGGGCCTCAACGGGAATAATAGACGGGTCGTAGGTAGCGTCTTTTGCCACCTGTACCATCGTGATCCGTACCCGGGTTGGAAAATAATGTTCAGGATCTTCCCGCCGGTGTGCATGTCCCTGTCCTCCGCTATCATCTTTGATCACCAGATCCATTTGCTTAACTCCTTCCGACCAGATAATCGATTCATTTTCCCAAAAAGAAGTCATCGGAACATCTTTTTCATAAATCCCTTCTTCAGTGAAGATATCCGTTCCTGTACAACCATAGCCATTACCCTGACCTTTATTTGGAATATAGCACAGGGTCCAGGTGGTAGGAAAGCCTCCCTCCGGTTTTTCTAAAACTTCGAGCCGGATATGCACTGTCCCATTCCGGTAGTCGACAGGGCTGGTCCAATCCTTTGGCCGATCCCCATTAATCCGTTCATTCTTGACATAAAAATGGGACTTACTCGGCGTAGAATTATCGGCATCCTGTTTGGTATACGTAAATTCCACATCAAACAGGATGAATTGTGACTCCTGGCTATAGGACAGATTTGTTAAAGCCAGAAAAATGATTAAATGGATAAATCTCATGCTTCTTAAATAAGTATTTTATATTTCTGAAGGTATAAAATAAGTTAAATAATGCTTGAGATATCTTCATTTTTTAGATGCTATGTAGTATGTCAATTGATTTTCTTTTCACTTTCCCTGTCTGGTCAATCGACACTCTCTATCCGGGGCCAACAATTTTATCTCAACGATGAACCTTTTCCCTTTACGGGAATTAGTTTTTTTAATGCAATTTACAACCCCGAATTCAGTCAGGACCAGGAACAGCGTCTGGCCTGGATGGATAAATTTAAAGCATATGGTATCAATGTATTCCGAATCTGGGCGCAATGGGACAATGAACGTGGATTTGCAGATGCCTGTTCCAGTTGTTCTCTTTATACTCCCGATGGCACCTTACGAACAGAACACCTGAACTCATTGAAGAAAATCATTGCTGCTGCAGACGAAAAGGATATCGTAATCGAACTTTCGCTTTTTTCGCATGAAAGTCTGCCTGCCTACGAAGCCATGGGGCCTCAAAACGTTGATAAGGCGGTGGCAACGTTGACAAACGAACTAAAACCTCATAGAAATCTGATTTTTCAAATCTGGAACGAGCACTCCGACCGCGTTCTTGATATTCTGGCAATCATCAAGAATATTGATCCGGCCCGGATCGTCACAAATTCGCCAGGTTTTGCCGGAGTATTAGGAGATCCCAAACAAAATAACGCCCTGGATTACCTGTCACCGCATACCAGTCGCCAGAACGTAGATAGGCACTGGGAAGTAGCCCCCAGGGAAATTGGCTATTTACTGCATCGTTACCGGAAACCCGTGGTTGATGACGAACCGGCAAGGAATGGGACCCGAAATTTTGGTGGACCAAAATCGCGCACCGCTCCATTTGACCAGATCACGCAAATACTGGAAATCTGGAAGCTCGGAGCATATGTTAATTATCACCACGACATGTTTCAATTGGGCCGGGATGGCATCAGTACACCACCTTCTGGGATTCCCGACCCGGAATTCAGCCCCTATCATTTGACCGTCTTTCAATTTCTGGCCGAGAAAGAACGGTACATGAATTGATATGGATTATTTCCACTTGATCGCAAAAAACCGGCAGGGAAGATCGGTTGCATTACTCATACCATGGACCTGCCCCGGTTTCACATAGTACAGGTCACCCGCTTCTCCTGAATATTTCTGGCCATCAATGGTCAGTTCGGTCTGTCCCTCCAGAACAATAAATAACTCAGATTCGGGATGTTGATGTGGGGGAATAGACGGACCGGCCTGATCCAGGCGGGTAGCGTGAACATGAAAAAACTCACACATGGCAGTGGGTCGTTCAAAATAATTCCACCGGCCGCCTTTGGAGTTCTTGATAAATGACACCGAATCACCACTAATTAGGAGCGGGCCTCCGGAAGCCTCTGATCTTTCCAGATCCATAGGACTTTTTGACCGGAACATGATCACATAATACGTCAAGGGTCCATCGCCAACATTCTTAAGCCCCTGATCTGCGTGGGGAGGAATAAGAATCGCACTGCCAGGCCCAAGATTTTTTACGACTCCGTTCATCGTAAATTGCATGAGCCCTTCCTTTACAATAATTAATTCTTCAATGTCTTCCTGTGCGTGAGATGGAGATGGAATAGCACCCTTGTATTGTGTTGTGGCATGTATCTCGAAAAAATCGAAGTAAGTCGAAGTACCTTCCAGGATCTTTCGCGCTTCCCTCTCACTACTTTGTCTTACCGGAAGCTCTGACCACCGGTATAACCCTGATTTTATTACCATATCCTGAGAAATGCTACTTTGAAAAATGAGTACTATACTGAAAAATACCAATGATCCTTTATACATTTTTCATACTTTTTGATGGAGATGAGGTACAAGGCAAGAAGTCTTCCCTAAATTTATTTACCAGAAAAATAATTAATAATTTCAACAAAGGCATAAATCCTGAAAATGAAAGCAACCTGGCTATTTTCCATTTTATTTGCGCTCAGCTGCAATGCTCCCAAAGAAGAGCAGACTAAGGAGCTCTTTTCTCCGTTGACCGCCGAAGAAACCATCAGTTGGGTACAGCAAAATATCGACAGCGTTTTAGTGCGACATCAATTTAGCGCCCCTAATGGCATGATCATGCCTTACCGTCTTTTTAGCCCTGTGCCAAATCAGGATACGGCCCTGCCACTGGTTGTTTTTCTACACGGTCGGGGTGATCGCGGATCGGATAATGGCAGAAGAGTATTCGAGAACGTTGGATTGTTCATGAACGAATATTCACTGGTCGCTCCTAATATGCAACATCAATATCCCTGCTACGTGGTACTTCCTCAATGTTCGGATAAGACGATAAACGAAGAATGGGCAAAATGGGTGGGAAATTCACCGGAAACTCCTTTCAAGGGATTGGGAAAAGATGGTTCTTATGAAATGGCATCGCTGCCTTCAGAATCAGGTTCCGCAGCCCTGTCGCTCATAGATCACCTAATTGACAGTTTAGACATCGATCCTGACCGGATTTATTTGATCGGCTTATCCATGGGTGGTTTCGGCACCTGGGAATTTACCGCACGAAGGCCGGAGCTCTTTGCTGCGGCAGTGCCCATGGCTGGATTTTCCGACCCAAACCAGGTAGGAACTATCCAGCATATTCCATTCTGGATCTTCCATGGAAATGCCGATGAATCAAATCCGGTGGAAGGTTCCCGTACGATGTTTGAACTATTGACAAAAGCCGGTGCAGAAGTGAAATACACGGAATACGAAGGAGCCGGCCATGGCCCGTCATTTAAGATGGCCTTTGCAGAACCTGATCTGATTCCCTGGATGTTTTCAAAACATAAATAGAAAGAACCGGTCTTCCCGGATCAGTCAAAAAACTTTAGCGCGACCGGCTTTGATAATTGATACTGGTTTCCTGTAAATGTCAATGCACCCGTTTCTGTATTGCGGTTAAATACCGTAATGTTATCGGTATTTTGGTTGGCAACCAGAACATATTTTTCATCCGGAGAAAGGGTAAAATTTCTCGGCCATTCACCCTGAACAGATTCGACGCCGATTTTTTCTAATTCTCCCTGATCTCCAACCGAAAAAATGGCCAGACTATTATGCCCCCGGTTCGAGGCATATAAGAATTTACCGTCACTGGAAATATGGATGTCGGCACAATAATTATCCCCTTCAAAACCCTCGGGTAAGGTCCCTTTCTTATCAATACGGGTTAATTCCCCGGTGTTGTGATCTATCCGCATGGATACAACTGAACTACCCAATTCATTCACGACATAAGCCAGATCCCGTGTAGGATCAAAAATAAAATGTCTGGGTCCATCCCCCGGATCGAGGGCAAACCGCGAGGTGGCCTCACCAACACCTGATGCCGATACAGGGTAAGTTATGATCTGATCAATACCTAAATCTACTGTATATAAGAATTTTCCGTTAGGATCAAATTTTACACAATGCGCCCGGGGCCCTTTCTGATTCGGCAGCACCGATATGGTCAGCTTGGAGGCCGCGCCCGGCGACACCCTGCAG
>JAGQWZ010000617.1 GCA_020436835.1 Saprospiraceae bacterium
CAACTTAGTCGAATCGATGCTGAAGAAGATCAATGCGAAATCATTGCTGATCTTAAATAGATCATTTGCGGTGGAAACGGAGGCTTTGGTGAAATCAGAGATACTGTCGCTTTTGAAGGACAATCCAGGAGAATTGCATTCAGCGGAGGTGATTGAATTATTGCGATCACTGCAGACCATTCCCGGCGACGAATTCCATAGAATTATGGATGACATTGACCTAACCGAGGAATTGGATGCTCTCAACAGATTGGGGGATATGTACCGGCAAACTGCAAGCAGTGACTTTACTAAAGGATTCGAAGTTCCCGATTCTTTTCATAATCCTGTTGAAGAGACGTTGAAATCAGCCTTGGCTCCGGCCGGATTAACCAATCCAGAAGAATCACTCTTTAAGAAAGCTTCAGATCGAGAGGCATACCAATTTCGCGATACCACGAAATCAGCTCTAAAAGTGCTGACGGAAATTTTTCAAGAAACATTAAAAAAACTTTAGCTATGAAGAAAACTTTATTAGATCAAGTGACTTCACCCATTTTTGTATTAATAGCGGGGATCACTGGATGCATTATGGGCATCGAATTTAACCTGACTGAAGCCAATGCCCAAGCCATCCTTTTTGGAGAGTCCAGTTTCAAGACCTATTTATTTGGTTTCTTCATTTTTGGTGCCGCAAAATATGCCGGGTTAGTCCTGTATAGCACGCCACTGGACAATATATTTCGACATAAAGGATCTTGGGAGGAAATACCCTTCAGAAAAGCAACCATTTTGTTGTTGTTCATTACAGTAGCACTAGGAGGGACCACCTATTTTGTACGAGGACAGATTGAGAGGGATCGAGTGCAAATTGACTTGCAACTCCAAATTGAAAGCCGGGAGAGTATTGATTGGACCGGGGTCATCTCCGGAGAAGGAGAAAAGCCGGAGCTAAAATCACACGAAATGATGCTTGAGCTGGAGGATATGATTGTCTTGGATACCAAAATTAGAATTATTCTACTGGCAATCCTGGGCTTGACAGTTCTTATTCTGTCAAGTTTCCTGTTTACCCTGACCTCGCTTCTATTTCCAGCCGTGTACCTCAGAACACTTTACGAGTATTCTTGTCGTCAGTTTGATAGAAAATGTCAGCAAATCAAGAGCACCAATCATTTGAAAAGACAAGCGATAATTTCTCTCTCTGAGATAGCAGGACTACGGGCTGTACAGGATAGTCGATCCTTAGCCCATGGAATCTTTACAGAAAATAAAAATAATAACCAATGAAAAATCTAATCATCTATATAATCGCAGTTATACTGATTACTCCAGCTTGTTCAAGCGATCATCAATCTGAACTACCCGCCTCGATCGATCAAGTGACTGAAGACTATATTGAAGACATCCGTCAATTAATGGATGTACAATTAACGTCGACTATAATTATTGTTGATCGATCTAAAAGTATCCTCAATCGAAGAGACCGGGAAATTAAGCATTTGATAGAAGTAGCACAATCCAATCTTCGTCGCCCGGGAGATGAGCTATACATCATTCACGTATACGACAATACGGCTAATCCGGCTAATGGATACCATTATGCCATTAACCGTAATTTTCCATTGATTGAAGATCGACATCGAAAGGGTTTCAGACAAGAACTGCAGAAATTTCAGGTGAGTCTTAAACAAGATATTGTTAATGTTGTATCGCAGGCCCTAAGAGAAACTTTCGATATACCTGCGGAGTCCCCGGAAACACACCTATTGGCAAGCATCGATCGACTGAGTGACTTTTTAGCCAACAGTGAAACGGATCGCCAGTACCGTCTCTATGTTTATAGTGACATGTTTGAATTTAGCTCTTTTCGGAAATTCGAACCGACAACACCTATAAAGGCCAAATTACTCGGTCAGAAAGATGCGGCGATTATTGAGGAATACTTCAGTTTAGATAAATCATGTCTGAATAAACTGGAATCCATAGAAGTGATCATACCTGTGTCTGATAGCTTGGATTCTCGAATCGCACTGAGCTCAATCAAACCATATTGGCAGGAAGTATATGGTCATTTTGAGGGACCAAAAATAACCTTTGCAGGTATG
>JAGQWZ010000618.1 GCA_020436835.1 Saprospiraceae bacterium
CATTGTATTTTATTTTTTGAATAATCCCAAAGATTATTCTTAAGTGGAGTCGACTCCGTGATCACCGGATAACTCAGTGGCGTTTGATAGCATGAGGCCGAACTGATAAATATATATTGCCTGGTTTTATTCATAAAAAGATCAAGATCTGACTCCACATGTTCACGATGATAGGCAATCCAATTGACCACCACGTCCCAGGTATGTTTGCGCAACTCCCTCAGTGTCTCCGGCTTGTAAATATCTCCAATGATGGTCTGAACTCCGGAAATCTCCACCTCGGTATGCCCCCGGTTAAGATGATAAAGTTCAATACCTCTGCTGACCGCCAGGCGACTACAGGCCGCACTTATATTTCCTGTCCCTCCGATAAATAGTACTTTCATTTTTCTTCATTTTTCTGCCGGCACTAAAATAGTAATATCAAAATGCCCGTATCGCCCTGACCCGGTTCAAGTTTGACTTAGAGGTAGCATTCTGATTTCCACCACCAAAAAACTGAGCCCAGGCCAGGTCGGGAGAGATCTCAGAGGAACTCCAATAACTGACGCCAATAAATCCTCCGATTTGATTGCTTTGAATATTCAATTCATTTAATTCGTTTTTGGAGGGTAGAAACCAGTCGTCAAATCCATTGAGGTCCAGATTGGCGCAGATATCCGCCGCAGTACCCGGTGTTAAACATCCGGCCTCAATGTCCACGGTATTTTGAGCCCCCGTACCCAGATCAATCCCATCGGCGCCGGTGATGGCCACACTTTCACATCCCCACGGGGTACCAGTACTCTGATCAGAAGAAGCCGCAACCAGGCCGGTTCCATCATTTTTCAAGTAAAATATCTTGCCTCCGCCAAAGTCTAAGCCTATGAAGGCACTTACATCAACTCCTGCATTGATAATCTGAAGTGGGGTGATACCGGCATTTAATAATGCTTGTAAACCGGCAGTTCCCAGGGTTATGCCAAAATTTACCAACATCTGATCCAGAAAGGCTTTGGTGACCGCATCCTGAGGATCCATAGGATCTTTAAGGTCTTTTATTCTTTGACCGGCTGCCGATGAATCCTGGGTCAGTACTGATTCCAGATCCTGAATCTCGTTAGTGCTGCTTGCATCCGGTAATACGATGAAAGCGCCATTAGTCAGGTAAACAGTATCGTTGGAAATCGAAATCACTTGAAACTCAGTCAGGGTAGATACGTCCCGAACACCCAGGCTACCATCGGACAGTCTCACCACCACACTGTCCGCCGTATTGTCTTTGTTCATCTCTGAAATCCTGGCATTGCCTTCAACCTGCAAATTCTGGGATAAAAGTGGATTTGACAGGAATAAACATATTTGTATGGTAAGGAGTGGAAGGTTGAATCCGGATTTCATATTTGAGTTTTTTGTGGTTGAAGAAAACCTCTCAATCTAACCAATATCCGCCGATCATTCTCTCGTTGAGGTGAAAAAAAAATTCCCTCACTTCTCCATTCTCAGCGTTTAAGTTAAAGTGCATACTCCTGCTTTATCTGATGGATATATTCTCTCCCCATGACCCGGGTCATTGCGCAAAGAGATCAGGCAGCTTATTATGCAAGGGAAGATGTCAACAATTTTTTCCGGAATAAAACCGTGCACGGGCTGTAGATCAAATTCAATATCTCATGAAATTGAAAGAGTCAATTAAAAATCTTTGATTGATTGACGTAAACGATAGCCACTTCCTTCATTTCTCTGGCGAAGACCTCTCATTTTAAATCACCTAAAAAGCAGGAAATGAAAACGAAAGCTTGCAGTTCGGGATACCATATCTTAATAGGGGCTATATTTTTCATTCTTTTATTACCGATTGAGATAGATGGTCAGGTCAACTTAGAATCCATCGGGCGATGGGCCTACGGTCAACAACGTGATATGTCCTTTCATCCGGAGGACTCGACCCTGGGTTATATAGCTAGTGGTGCCAATTTGATCGTGGCTGATTTTTCTGATCCTCTGTCTCCTGAAGAAATATATAAAGTCACTGTCGAAAAAATAATCGATCATTTCATTTTGGTAGATCACTATTTGTATGTCGGTGATCGCTACACGCTGAGAATTTATGATATCACGGATGCCTGGCAACCGGCATTAATTAAAACCTTACCTCTGGGGGATCAGGTCATCCGCTTATTTTATGACAATGACCGGCTATTTCAAGCCGGAGGGGGTAATCTCACCATTTATGACCTCGAAGACAGAACCTCCCCGGAAAGAATCGGAGTGGTTGAAACCGTGAGCAATCTTCCGGACCTGGCATTTAATGGCGAATACATTTATGGAAGTACCGGTAAATCGAGTGACAGCACCATATTGGTCATAAATATGTCCGAACTGGATAGCCTGACGATCGGACGTATTCATTTCTCCTCTGACTATCTCAACACCGTAGAAATTGTCGCTCCTTATCTCTATGTTGGGGGAAGAGACAGTTTATATATCCTGAATATGTCAGAGCCGGCAAGCCCACAATTGGAAAAAACAATTTATACCGACTGGTTGTACGACATCGAAATAACCGGAAACCTGGCATTTTTCTCCGCTCAGGGAAACAGAATAAAAATCTACGATATTACCGATCACCTTAACCCTTTTCTGATTTCAAATATCAGGGGTTCAGCCTCAAGAACCGTAGCCGCTCTACCCTACCTGTTTTCGCTGACCGGTGGTCCAATCCAGGTACATGATCTGTCTGATTTGCAGAATCCAGATGCGGAGGTGGCTCTAATCACTTTTGGAGCATCTTACAATGATATTGGAATCAAGGATCAGCACGCGCTTTTAGCCAGTTATGATGTTGTGATAAACCTTGATGTGGCAGACCCATCTCAACCGGTCCGGTTTTCCACGCTAGAGGTACCGGCAACTCACCTTGCCGTGACCGGCAATTATTGTTATTTCGCCAATCGCTGGAACGGATGGAGTATAGCCAATATCTCCGACGCAAGCCATCCGGTGATCATTTCCAGTCTCACTACAGCTGACCGGGTCGAACAGATCAGAATTGATGACCACTATGCTTATCTGGCAGATTGGGGAGGAGGGATCCACATCTATGATGTTTCTGATCCAACTAATCCGCAGGCTTTGGGAAGTTATAGCACCGGCCGGGATTTTCAGGAATTGGCTATTGTCGATCCATTTATCTATGCATTCGAACGCCAATACGGGTTAAAAGTCATTGATGCTTCGGATAAATCCAATCCGGTAGTCGTTGATTCGATTCCATATCCGGGATTTATTGAAGATATGATCCAATATGAAAATTATCTTTATCTGGCTACCAGTGGCGGCAGAATTCTGGATATCTCTGAGCCTGCTCATCCGGTAGACCTCGGTATTCAGTTTTCCTGGTGGACGAATCCTTCTTTTGATCTGAGAAACGATACCCTCTACGTTACAGATCGGAATAATGGGTTGATGGTCTATAAACTTGCCGATCCACTGGCACCCGAATTGATTGCTCAATTTACCCAAATCTACCGGGCCAGCGCAGTAAAAGTGGACGGTGATTTAATTTACCTGGTAGATGAAGTTGCCGGATTATTTGTTTTGAAATTGGAGGCAATCAGTACTGCTGTTTCCCGGATCAATGATCTTATCCAATTCGAAGTATTTCCTGTTCCTGGTTATCAATTTATTAATCTGACCTTAAAAAGTCCAGTAACCGCTGATGTAAAATTAATAATGCAAAATCAGCTTGGTATAATGGTCAGGGAAGACACATTTCCCCCGGAAATTTCCTCAATCCGGCTAGATATGAGCCGGCATGCTGCTGGTTCCTATTTTATCACATTAATAAATGGTGGGCTTCACAGAACAGAAAAAATTATTCTGGTAAAATAATATTGCTGCTAATAACCAATTCCATTTTCTTCATTTTCCTGGTTCAGGAAAAAGTCTTTAATTTAATAGAACATACAGCTCATTTTCAGGCAGCAAGAAATATCTACCGCTTCATATAAGCCTCATCAAAATTCAGCATGGTATTGGCGACGACCGTCAGGGCTGCCGTTTCGATCTCGGATAAGGACGAATCCAGGGGACTCTCTCCCACTTCCAGCAATCCTTTTCGAGCCGGGACGTCCAGGGTAAACTTATTCCGGGAATGCTGGTACTGTTTTAGCAGCGCTTCTAGTTCGAGGGAATTCGGTGACCGGCCACAGGCCAGACGGAAGCCATAGTCAAGTTGACTTTGCAGATCACCCCCACCTTCCTTCTGCACTCTTTCCGCCAGCTTACGGGCGGCTTCGAGAAACTGGGGGTCATTCATCAATATCAGTGCCTGGGTGGGTGTATTGGTCCGGTCTCTTTTGACGCTGCAAAATTCACGACCCGTGGCATCGAAGGTGGTCATAATCGGTGGTGGTGAAGTGCGGCGTATAAATGTGTACATGCTGCGCCGGTAGAGATCTTGCCCGGTGTCGGGCTGATAGGTGATCAAAAATCCGGAAAACTCATTTTTCTCCTTCCAAAGACCTTCCGGCTGATAAGGTTTTACACTGGAACCTCCCACCTCAGCACAAAGCAATCCGCTGGCCATCAGCGCATTGTCCCGGATCATCTCAATAGGAAGACGGTAGCTCGGTGCCCGGGAAAGGAAAATGTTTTCCGGGTCTTTCAATTTTACCTCCTCTGTGATCACCGACTGTTGACGGTACGTGGCCGACATGACCATGAGCTTGAGTAAGTATCTCAAATCCCACCCGTGTTCCTGAAAATCTACCGCCAGCCAGTCCAGTAGTTCCGGGTGCGACGGTAAATCTCCCTGACTGCCAAAATCATGCGGGGTATTGACGATTCCCCGGCCAAATATCAGCTGCCAGTAGCGATTGACTACTACCCGGGCGGTGAGGGGATGAGCCGGATCCAAAAGCCACTGAGCCACACCCAGACGGTTCGAAACGAAACGATCGGAGAAAGGCAGGATGGCCTCCGGAGTACCCGGAAAAACTTCCTCGCCCAAATCATCATACTGACCCCGGTTGAGGATGAAAGTCTTTCTCGGCGTATCCATTTCCTGCATCACCATCACCTCGTCTACCGCTTTCGTCACCTGCAAAAGTGATTTCCGTAATCGCTGCAATTCCTGAGCATTCTCCCGGTAGGCAGTATGGTGTCTTTTCAGAAAATGGGTCCGCCACTCCGCTGGAGTAATTGTCACCGGATTTGCATTTTCTCCGTAGATTTTCTTTATCTCCACGCCCGATAATTCCGCCGAAAATAATTTTAGTTCATCCAGTTTTCCTTTTAAAACTCCATCATCCGTTTCGGTAAAGAGGTACTTGCTACCTATGCCCATTCTGACCGGCTTACCCGGATCCGGATCGTAATTCCGGTACCGCACCGGCATGAGATCTTTATACAAATGATCAAAGCGGCTCTGGAAAGCGACCTTCTTGCCGTTGACATAAAGTTGGATCCCATCCGTGCAGGCAGATCCATCATAGGTAAAGGCAAGATGCGTCCAGGTGTCTGCGGAAATCGTATCCTCGGCAACTACATGCAGATAATTATGGGAAAGGGAATGCACCAGCATTAAACCGGGCCGACGCAACGAATCCAAAAAAAACAACCATCCACGCCAGCTGTTATTTTTATCCCCGATATTACCAATGATAGATTGAAAATGCCCGGTATTTTCCACATTTAGCCAAACGCTGCCGGAAAATTCATCACATTGATCAAAATGGCGCAGATTTCTAAAATAAATATTATCGTAATCATCATCGATCAAAATGGCCTTATTTCGAATGCCGTTTGTCAATTTAAAATCTCCGGTAACCGTGCTGTTTTTATTGCCGTCAATAATATTTTCCTCCCTTCCATTTTTACTAATATTCTTTTTCACCTGATCGAAAGGATGAGCAAGAAAAGGTTCAGGTAGATCAATAAAAGTGTCTGTCAAAGAAATTTGTTCATGTTGCTGAATCAGGTCGGCCTCCCATTTTTTCTGTTCTTTTTCCAGCTTACTTATGGCCAATTTTAATCGCGCTATTTCTTTTTCCTGGAAAGTGTCCGGCAGCATTAAAAGAGGTCCGAAATTGAGATCATTCCCGATCATGCCTAATTCATAGACATTATTGAAAAACGCCGAAAATTCATAAAATTCCTTCTGTGAAACCGGGTCAAATTTGTGGTCATGACAGGAAGCACATTCCATGGTCAGACCCATAAATGCCTTAGCTACCGTATTGGTCCGGTCTTCCGTATATTTTAAACGGAATTCTTCCGCCACAATACCTGACTCGGAATTGAGCGGTTGATTACGCAAAAAACCCGTGGCCAGTTTTTGTTCCCGGGTAGCCTCCGGCAATAAATCACCTGCCAGTTGCCAGGCTATAAAATCATCGTACGGCAAATTCTCTTTAAATGCTTTGATGGCCCAATCACGCCAGGGCCACATGATGCGCAATCCATCCGCATGCATACCATGTGAATCGGCATACCGGGCTACATCCAACCATTCCATGGCCAATCGTTCCGCATGCGCATCACTGGCTAAAAACCGGTCTACCAGGTCTTCGTAAGCGCTTTCCGATGTATCATGGATAAATGCATCAATTTCCTCCAGCGTAGGTGGCAACCCCCGCAGGTCAAAACTTAATCTCCGGATCAATCGCTTTTTGTCTGCCTCCGGAGATAGAACCAGCTCCTTACTATGCATTTTCTGAAAGACAAAGTGATCAATCGGATTTAACGGATTCCAATCCCCGGGAAAATCTACTGGAATACCCGGTTTTAGGGGGGGAATAAAGGCCCAGTGTTCTTTGTATTCGGCACCTTCTTCGATCCACCGGGCGATCATGGCCTTTTCTTCGGTAGAAAGCAGAAGATTTGATTCGGGTGGGGGCATCATCAATTCTTGATCCTCAGAAATGATATGTTGCCAGGCTTTGCTTTTACGCAGGGAGCCGGCCACCCAGGCATGACCTCCTGAACTTAGTTGCTTAATGGCATCTTCCTGCCGATCAAGGCGCAGGTCGCCTTTTCGCTTCTGATCATCCGGACCATGACAGGGATAGCAGCGATCCGATAATATGGGACGGATGTGAAAATTAAAATCGATTTTAGCGGAGATATTCTTTTGGGCATCCGCAATCTCTGCCGGAAGCGAATCACCACAGGCTAATAGAGCAATTAAACAGAATATTCCCAGATATCTCACCGCCAGCATAACTAAGTTAAAATCTCATTAACCACTCTTCCATGGACGTCCGTCAGTCGATACCTTCGCCCCTGAAATTTGTAGGTAAATTGTTCGTGATCGATTCCTAAAAGCCGAAGCAGGGTCGCCTGAAAATCATGGACATGCACCGGATTTTCGACAATATTGTAACTAAAATCATCGGTCTTGCCGAAAACCATACCTTTCCGGACTCCCGCTCCCGCCATCCATATGGTAAAGCATTTAGGATGGTGATCACGACCGAAATTATTGGCGGTCAATTTTCCCTGGGAATAGTTGGTGCGTCCAAATTCACCACCCCAGATGACCAGGGTATGATCCAGCAGACCCCGTTGTTTCAGGTCCATAATCAGGGCAGCCGAAGCCTGGTCGGTTTCCTGGCATTGCCGCCGGATATCCCGGGGTAGGTTGGCGTGTTGGTCCCAACCCCGGTGATACAGTTGAACAAATCGCACCCCTTGCTCTATTAGTCTGCGAGCCAGCAGGCAATTGGCAGCAAACGTACCGGGATCCCGGGCATCAGGACCATACATATCATAGATGTAGGGAGGTTCTCCCGAGGTATCGGTAATTTCCGGGACGGAAGTTTGCATGCGAAAAGCCATTTCATATTGCGCAATCCGGGATTCAATTTCCGGATCATTAAAGGTGGAAAATTGACTCATTTGCATTTGCTTCAACAGCTCCAGCTGAATTTTCCGGTCCTGCCGGTCCATTCCCTCCGGATTACCCAGATACAGCACCGGATCCTTTCCCGACCGGAACTGGACCCCCTGATGTTTTGCCGGAAGGAAGCCACTACCCCAAAGGCGCGAATAGAGCGGTTGTCCCCCCTTATTTTTGGTGATCAAAACGATAAATGCCGGTAAATTTTCATTCTCACTTCCCAATCCGTAATCAATCCAGGAACCGATAGCCGGCCGTCCGGGAAGCTGTGACCCGGTCTGCACGAAGGTTGCCGCCGGATCATGATTTATCGCCTCGGTATACATCGACTGGATGATGCAAATCTCGTCGACAATCTTCGACTGATGAGGAATTAATTCACTCATCCAGGCACCACTCTCACCGTATTTCTGAAATTCGAAAGGGGTTCCGACCAGAGGAAATGTTGTTTGCCCGGCTGTCATTCCGGTTAACCGTTGACCCAGTCTGACGGAGTCTGGCAATTCCTGGCCCTGCATTTGATTTAGCAAGGGCTTATAGTCAAATAAGTCCATCTGGGAAGGAGCTCCACTTTGAAACAGGTAGATCACCTGCTTTACCTTTGGTGGAAAGTGCAAAACGGGATTTGCCGCCTTAAATATTTGATTGCCTGAGGGATTTAGTAAGGTTGCCAGGCCCATCGTACCTAGCCCCAGCGCAGATAGCGACAGAAAGGCGCGTCGATTCAAGACACGGAAATCGGGTGGTGAGACGGACATAAGGCACAATCACATAGTTGCTAGTAAATTAGCCAAATCCGGGATGGAAGCCAAACAAAGTGTCCGATTTCGTAAAGAGACTAAATTCTTACCGACCCATTCATCCTGTTAAAAGAGTTCAGGTAGTGCAAAAAAAGAGCCTTGCCCAATAGACAAAGCTCGATTTCAATTATTTAATAACAATGATTACTCGATAACGATCATTTTCTTCGTATCCACATAGTCTCCTGCTCTCAAGCGATAGTAGAGAACTCCCGATACATTCAGATCTTTCTTCTCGATACGGATGGTATTGTATCCTTTGACATAGGATCCATCTACTGCTTTGATCAACCGGCCGGTCAGGTCATATA
>JAGQWZ010000066.1 GCA_020436835.1 Saprospiraceae bacterium
GCCTAAACTGAATATAGGGCTCTATAGCACCAATCTTTGGAAAGGTCTATTCGAATCGCTTCTTCTATCTCTACGAAGATAATCCCGTTATAGCACTTTATAATATCGCCCAGCGATAGAGGGACTGGATACTGAATGCTGACCACTGAATACTGAAGCTGAATACTGAATACTGAATACTAGGAGTGTGGGATGCCCGGTGTCTGATGGCAGAAGTTGTAGGGTTGCACGATTTCTGGTACCCCTGGTACGTCTGGCACCTTTGGTACCGTATCACTTCTGACCCCTGACCCCTGAATACTGACCACTGACCACTGAATACCAAAATCATCTCTTTTTAGAAAAGAGCCAGGGCAACAACATCGGCTCTGCATAAGCATTCTCCCAGCTATTATGATTCACTCCGGAATATTCTGTGTATTTGACCTCGGCATTCAACGCTTTCAGGCGGGTTACCATTTTACGGGAATGCTCGACGGAAATCACCTGGTCTGCATCACCGTGAAAGATCCAGAATGGAATTTTTGCCTGTCTTTTTCCGTAAGCCACCGCGTCAGCTCC
This sequence comes from Saprospiraceae bacterium, assembly GCA_020436835.1. Taxonomy (GTDB): domain Bacteria; phylum Bacteroidota; class Bacteroidia; order Chitinophagales; family Saprospiraceae; genus JABDMH01. The sequence continues at coordinate 562 of JAGQWZ010000066.1, forward strand.
ACCACAAACGACTGCAGCTGCAGCAAAAAGCCTGGGAAAGCGATAAATAGCCTCGAAGGTTCCCATCCCTCCCATCGAAAGACCGGTAATATAGACACGGCTTTTATCCACGCTCTCTTCTTTGATGATTTCTTTAGTCAAATCAATAGCCAATTGCAACCCCTTTGTAATCTCATACTCGTAATTAAAATCGAGATCCAACGGATATTTGGTACGCTCAAACTTGACCGAAGACCAATACGAGTCTTCCGGACATTGAGGAGCGATTAGGATACAGGGAAAAGCACTTCGAACCGGTGGATCAATAAAATGCTTTACTCCATGTACCAACTGTTTCTCATTATCATCACCTCGCTCTCCACCCCCATGCAGGAAAAGCACTAAAGGATACTTTTCACGGGAATCATAGTTTTCCGGAAATAAGATGCGGTATGGCAGTTTCCCTGCTGTTCCCTCATATACTCTTTTTTCCAGAAGAGAAAAATCCTGACTCTTCAAAGAGATGGACGAACCCAGTATAATAGAGATTGCTAAAAAACGAACAAAATGACTCATCGACTATAGATTTAGGTTGAATATAGAAAGAAAAGCATTTGGTCACGAATATACCGCCGGCAGTTTAATATTTTAAAGTCATTAAACATCTTTATCCTGCTACCCGTTCTATACTATACAATAGAAAAAATCATGAAACACTTCCTGTATTTGATCATTTCGCTACTCACTCTTTCATCTTGTGATTATCAGAAAAAGATGGAAAAGCCTCCAGCAGTTTATGTAAATCTAGCCGATGACAACCAATGGAAGAAGCTGTGGTACGATGGCAAAGCAGAAATAAATGTATATGAAACGGATCAGGCAAGATACAGTGATATCCATCCAGGCACCACCGTTCTCATTTTTGTTACCGAAGATTTTCTCACGGAAAAACAAGTAAAGAATGAAACCCACTCCGGTGATGCAAGTACCAGTGTTTTAAAAACCAATCTGATACGAAAATTCAATACCGGCATATACGATTACTCTATCATGACTTCCACTTTCACCCCTGTTGATCATGAACAATATCCCAACACACTAAAGGTAAGCCTCTCCTCCCAGGATTGGTGCGGACAAAGTTTTATGCAATTAAACCTCGAGAATGACGAATATCAGGTGAGTCAATATTCTTACTTTGAAGAAGAGGGCGATCGCCAGTATAATATTGAAGCCTCATTGAGTGAAGATGAATTATTTAATCAAATTCGATTTAATCCTGAAATTCTACCCACCGGAAATAAAAAAATGCTACCCAGTCTCGCCTTCAGCCGGCTAAAACATATCGAATTTAAACCCTATCCGGTAGAAATTTCCCGGGCAAAATATACGGAGACCGGTTTCGAAGGTGATCAGCCTCAAAATTACAAAGTTTATTTTCCTGATTTCGACCGCACGATAGAAATTATTTATGAAGCGGATTTTCCATTCGACATCTTAGGCTGGAAAGATACTTACCCCGTTTTGTCCGGTAAAAAACTGACCAGCACTTTTAAAAGAATATCGAGTGAACGAGTCGCGTATTGGTCGAAACACGATGCGTCGGATAGTGAATTAAGAAATAAAATTGGTCTTTAATTTTTTATTTAAATTATTTCTGCAATACCGGCATCGAGGTATCTTCCTGATGGCCTACATGATAATGTTGCTCAATTGATTTAATCATAAAAAATGTTATTAAGGCCAACACAACAATAAGCAGTATAAATCTGAGCGTTTTCATCAGTTCTTCGTTTTAGCAGGTTCCGTAATCATTAATTGATTATTATATCCGTTAGTTCGGGATTAAGATCCGGTGCAGACATTTGTTGACAGAATTCCGACGAAACAGTTAAAAATATCGACCGGTTTGTTTCGACGATATTGATGTTTTCGGCAGCTTTTCCATGAATATTTCGCAGAAATAAAAATGGGTGCCGTATTTTAAAGCCCGGGATCTGTCATCGACCTAAAACATAGTAATCTAATGAGTTATTTATTCGATCAATTCATAAAGATGAAGCTCATCAAAAGGCTGGGCGTCGCTCAGGTGTACTGGGTTCTTTTGGGCATCCTGCTAGCGCTTCCCAATTATCTCCCTGCCGCTACGGTTTTTAATGATCCGGATGCAGCCCTTATTCTTACCGAAGAGGGGCAGTTTAGCCGTTACCGGATCGTGCTTCCGGTATTTCCCACAGCCACGGAAGAAAAAGCAGCCGGGGTTTTAAAAGACTACCTTCTGCAGATATCGGGGTGCGCATTGCCGGTGATCAGGGCCAACCAGGGTCAGAATGAATTTGAGATCATACTGGGTCAGAATGAAAGGGTGGATAGATCCGCAATTAGTGTTGATCTCAACGCTTTGAAATCAGACGGATTCACCATTCAAACCGAAGGTCAGCGACTTTTTATAGTCGGTGGAAATGAAAAAGGCACGCTCTACGGAGTATATACGTTTCTGGAGAAGTATCTCGGGTGCCGGATGTTTAGTCCGGGCTTTAAGATCATCCCTCAAAAAGATCGAATCGAGGTCCCTCCTATTGATGATACGCAGATTCCCGTGATCGGTTTTCGGGACACGCATTACCGGATCACATGGGATGATGAGTACAGCGATTGGCACAAATTAGACCACAATGCCGAGGGAGAGAGAACAGATTGGGGAATGTGGGTTCATACTTTCAATGCCCTTGTTCCCCCCGAAATATACTATGAAACACATCCGGAATATTTTGCGGAAGTTGAGGGAGCCAGGCAACCTACTCAACTCTGCCTGAGTAATCCGGAGGTATTAGAGATTACCATTCAGAGCCTTCGTAAGATGATAGCAAGAAATCCGGAAGCTACATACTGGTCTGTTAGTCAAAACGATAACCGGCAATACTGTACTTGTACCAGGTGCAGTGCCCTGGATAAAGAGGAAGGTTCTCCTTCCGGCTCCATCATCCGGTTTGTCAATCAGGTAGCCGTGGAATTTCCGGATAAAATCATCTCTACCCTGGCTTATGAATATGGTCGGAAAGCGCCCAAAAACCTGAAACCAGCGCCTAATGTCAATATTATGCTTTGCAGTATTGAAGTGAACCGGGACCAGCCGATCTCGACCGATCCTACCTGTGCAGATTTCAGAGAAGATGTGATCGCCTGGGGCAAAATTAGCCATGACATCATCGTCTGGGACTATGTGATCCAATTCAATAACCTCATCAGCCCCTTTCCGAACCTGCATATACTTCAGCCAAATATCCAATTTTTTGCCGACCACGGGGTCAATGCGCTTTTCGAGCAGGGAAACCGGGAAGTAGGTGGGGAATTTGCCGAACTGCGGGCCTATCTCCTTTCGAAACTCATGTGGGACCCCGGTCTTAATGCAGACTCACTGATCAACGATTTCCTCAACGGTTATTATGGAAATGCAGGTCCACACATTCGCCAATATATAGATCTCATGCGGGAGTCACTGCAGAAATCCGGTGCTCCTTTACGCATTTTTGGAGGCCCGGTGGAAGCTTCTGCCAGTTATTTGACTCCGGAACTTATGATCCAATATAATCACCTCTTCGACCTGGCGGAAATGGCCGTCTCCGATCAGCCTGAGGTCTTGGAACGGGTGCGCATAGCCAGGCTACCATTACAATTCGCAACTATGGAACAAGCCAAGGAAAAATATATGGGACCCGGCGCAGTATTTATGGAAGAAGATGGCCGGTGGAAAATCAATCCGAAAATTCGCGGTATGATCGATCCATTTACGGATTTGTGTAATCGCCAGGGAGTCACCCGGGTAAAGGAATGGAGTACACCCCCGGAAGAATATCGGTCCGCCATGTACCGGGTGTTTTCCCAGGGGGTGAATAAGCATTTAGCCCTGGGAAAAAATGTCAAATTCCTGAGTCCTGAACCGGGTTCCTTACCACCCGGAGCAGGCAAAATGCTCACCGATGGTAAACGGGGAAGCCATGAGTATGCTTACAACTGGCTATCATTCCCCGGAGCAGACCTCGAGGCCGTCATTGATCTGGGAGCTAATAAACGCATCCGCCATCTGGAAGCAGCCTTCTACCAATATGGTCAATGGTTGCGGCTGCTTCCGGTGAAAGTCACCTATTCCCTGTCACGTGACGGGAAGCAATTTAAGCCGGTAGGTGAGATTGAAAACACGTTGCCGATAAACCAATACGGCAGCATACAAAGAGACTTCATGCTCGACATTCCGGCCAGCCGGGCCAGATATGTGAAGATAAAAGCGACCTCCATCGGCACTTTGCCTCCCTGGCATCCCTCTGCAGGTAGAAGGCCCCATATGCTGATCGACGAAGTTGTGGTCGAATAACGGGATCAAGGGTATATTAGAACAATTGCCGTAGAATATGCTTTATCTTTAGCCAAAGGGATAAAAACATCTCAGATGAATGGAGTAATTGATGACCGGGTAAAAGATTTAAGATTCAAAATAGGTGATGCGATTGAGCAACTACTGGATCTTACCGAAACGATCGGTCATTCGGGTCTGGCCACGACAATCAACGACTTGAAAGACCGGATCGAAGAACCCTTCATGTTTGTCATCGTCGGGGAAGTAAAAGCCGGAAAAAGTAGTTTTATTAATGCCCTTCTGGAGACGGAAACGGACATCTGCAAGGTGGCTCCTTCTCCGATGACCGATACGATTCAACAAATTGTATATGGTGAAAATGCACGGGAAGAAATCATCAATCCCTATTTAAAGCGTCTCTATCAACCGGCCGGGATACTGAAGGAAATTGCCATTGTGGACACACCTGGTACCAATACAATCATTTCCCATCACCAGGAAATTACCGAACGGTTTATTCCGGGGGCCGATCTAATTGTCTTCGTTTTTGAAGCCAAAAATCCCTACCGGCAATCCTCCTGGGAATTTTTCGATTTCATCCATGAAGATTGGCGGAAAAAGATCATTTTTATTCTACAACAAAAGGATCTATTGCCTGAAAATGATCTCCTGATAAATCTGGAAGGGGTAAAAAAGCAAGCCCGAGAAAAAGGTATCGAAGCACCGGTTGTTTTTGCCGTTTCAGCCAAAGAAGAACAAGAGGGGAAAACCGAAATAAGCGGATATAATCCACTTAGAAAATATATCTATGAAAAAATTACCGGAGGAAAAGCACCTGTCCTGAAACTGGAAAGCAATGTAGAAACTGCACTCAGTATTGCAAAAAAAATTCACGATGGCATCGACCTGAGACAGAAACAGTACAATAGTGATGTAGCCTTCCGGGAAGACATCCGGACCACGCTCGACAAACAGACCTCCATTTCGAACGATCAGGTTGATATGCTGGTCGAAAACCTTTTAGCCGGTTATGATCAAACGATGCGATCCAAGACCGATGAGCTCGACCGTGTTCTCTCTTTTGGCTCCGTATTAAAACGCAGCATTTCTTCCATTTTTTCCAAAGAAAAATCGATCAAAGAATGGTTGGAAAATTTTGCCAAAGAAATGGAGGAAGACTTAAATGGAAAATTACGTAATAAACTTAACGAAAGAGTTTTGGATCTGGCCGAATCCATTCAGCAGATGGGTCAGATTATCGATTTGAAAATCAGGAACAGTAAAACCATCCTGAAAGATGATGATGAAATATTCAGCGATATTGCGGAAAAAAGATCGAAAGTACTTACCGAACTGCAGGAGGCATTCACTAATTTTTTAAAACAATCGGAGAATTTCACCAACGAAGCGATCTTTTCGCAACAACAAAATATGTCACCTGCCCTGGCAACCGGTGGGGGTATTGCCGTAGTGGGAGTGCTGCTGACTATTGTTACCAATGGAATGGTGTTTGACATCACCGGAGGGGTGATCACAACGATAGGTCTGGTATTCGCCGGTGTTTCTCTTGGTTTGCAAAAGAGAAAGATCATGCGGCATTTTAAAGTTGAGGTGAAGAAAGGGAAAGATAAACTGGAAAGTGATGTGACGGCGCGGTTAAAGCAATATGTGGATTTTATCCGACAACAAATCGAAGGTAATTTCTCAAAATTTGACCAGTTACTGGTTTCTGAAAAAAAAGCCCTGGCCGAACTTCATGAAAAACATGAAAAAATCACAAATCATCTCAACGGTGTAGGAAAAGAGATCACTGACATATTGAAATCCTGATTTACGAGGGATATTTTAACTTACAGATTCTTATCAGACACTAACGAATTCTAGAAAAAGACAGGCTTTTCAGCAAGCGACGGTGGGCCAGGCTTATCCTGCCCTTAACTTGGTATCAACAATAAGATCCACCGTAATATTAATCGCATAAAAATTTATCACTATGAAAAGCCTATTTGTTTTCTTCTTTTTGGTCATTTTCTCGATTTCAAGCTTCGCTGAAACAATCCCATACTATTCAGAAGGAGTTCGTCTCAATGTTTTTGCCAGCAGTGGTCTGAAACTGCGCGCTTTCCCCAACCAAAATGCAGAAGTGCTGGATATCGTACGCTACGGCGATCAGGTTTTAGTCCTCAATACCTATGATTTTAATGAAGAAAAAGCAGACCGAATCGACTGGCTCGACGGACATTGGATTTTGGTGGAGTACGAAGGGATAGCCGGTTATCTGTTTGATGCTTATCTCTCGGGATTATCCTTCCCAGGCAGTGAGGAAGAAATCTGTCAGGATGGCTATTCTTACGCCTATACCCTGGGTGAGTACTTTGACCAACATTACGGTCAACAACAAATGCTGGATTCGACCGAGGGAAAAATGATCTATCGCCTTGATTCGGGAATCAAAATTAAACGGGTAAATGAACAACACGTTTACACCCTCGAAATAGAAATCCCCGAAATGAGGATCAGTGAGTTGCTTAACCTGATGCGAAGCATGCTGCCCGACCGCGATTCCCAAATTCAATTTGAAAATTCGTTGGTCTTCATTGAAGGATCCGACACCCGTATCAACGAAATAAGAGTCAATCTCGGTGATTCGGTCATCTTAAAAAAGAAATCCAATGGTAATCTCCTGGTGAAAGCATCAGGGACAATTGGTTGCTAATTCTTTCTTATAAATTCTGGTATTCCATGCAGAAAGTCAGCTGTTACCCTGGGCCGGGTAACAGCTTTTTGTATGTTATGGCATAGCATACCACAACGTTTCTTTGATCTCCCTCTGCTCTGAAAGGTGATCGAGTATGGACGTTGGAAATTGAAATCATCCGGGCTTCCAAAGAGTAAATATCAAGAAAATCCTGCCCAATCATTTTATATTCGATTTTTGGAATGATTTTAACTGTCAAACCAAATATCCGGTGTCTTTAATCGCTCCGGTTACCATTTTACACCCAAAGTTTATTCCTTGTTAATCTCACAATCCCCTTTGCATATGAATCTTTCGAGGATAGTGTCAGCAATTGACATTAACGGCAAATCTCTTATTCTAATATTAATCTTGGGTATCCTACCCAACACCCATATAGTTTCGCAGATCACGCCTCCGGAAAAGGCGGGTGAGATCCATGGTTGTGCCACGCCTGCACCCAGTCTGCAACAGATTCAAAATACGCTTAGTGTAATAAGTCAGGTACAGGTAAACCAGTTAAGTGGTTCTAATTGTATTGCTATCAAAGCGCACATCTTCCGAAATGACGATGGTACCGGTGGGATCAGTAATGCCAGCCTTTCCATAGCTCTTAGTTATCTGAATTCTTTTTATAGTGAAGCAGGTCTTCAATTTTACTATTGCGGTCAACCAAATTATATCAATAATTCAGACCTGTATGTGTTTGATGCCACCGCGCCGGATAATGATACGGAAAGTGCCCTGGCAGCAGCTACCACAGAGGCAAATGATGCAGTCAATATCTTCTTTGTCAATTCAATCAAGACCGCTTCGGGATCGAATGCATGCGGCTATGCCTACTATCCCACCAATTTACCTCAGTTTAATCGGATTGTAATGAGAAATAGTTGTACCGCCGCTTATCCGAATGGTACTTTCGTGCATGAATTCGGGCATTACTTCAACCTGTACCATACGCACCAGGGTACGGAAAATGGTCCGTCTCATATCAGTGCCGAAAATGTGCCTCGTAGCGGACCACAATCCAATTGCTCAACTGATGGAGACTTGCTTTGTGATACCGATGCGGACCCCAGGTATGACTCCGGTAATTTCAATTCGGGAACTTGTTCCTACACTGGTTCCGAGACCGACCAATTCGGCAATTTATACACGCCACCGGTGAATAACATTATGTCCTATTACCCTGATGCCTGTGGAGGTATCTTCACCCCGGATCAAATCACCAGAATACAACAGGGATACCTCACCCGGGATGCGCACTCCAGTTATTCTCTGCATTGTACCCCTCCTGCCGTGCCAGTACCCACTGATTTGACGGCCACCCTGGACAATAATCTGGTAAATCTCTCCTGGACCGATATGGCCTCCAATGAGATGGGTTACCTTGTCGAACGGTCTTCCACCTCTTCCTCGGCTGGGTATGAAGCATTGGCTGGAGGAGCAGTTGGACCAGATGGAACGGACTTTACTGATTTTTCGATTACCGGCAACCAAACCTATTGGTACCGGATAAAGCCTGCGAATGGGGACTGTGAGACGTATAGCTCCGTGGCCATGGTGGAGGTAGGAACCATTTTCTGTCCGGCAAATTCGAATACCTGTGATGAATATATCTCCAGAGTACAATGCGGTGACATCGACAACAGCTCCGCCTGTGGGACCAATGGCTACACTGATTACACCCACTTGTCTACATCAGTAACTCCCGGAACCGGAATTGCTATCACGGTAGAAAACGGTACTAGCTACTCACAGGATGAATGTGGTATCTGGATTGACTGGAATCAGGACGGTGATTTTGACGACGCTGAAGAGGAGCTGGTCGTAACGGGCAATCCCGGAGGTGGACCATATTCAGCGACAATCAACACGCCTCCGGATGCCCTTCCCGGTGATCACATCCTTCGGATACGAATCACCTATGACAAAACTCCTGAGAGTTGTGGAACCGATCCATATGGTGAAGTGGAAGATTATACTCTTAATGTTGAATCCTGCAGTGGTTCAGTCAATTTCTGGAACGGTGCAACCAGCACTGATTGGACACAGAGCGCGAACTGGGATTGTGGAATCCCAATATCCACCACCGATGTAATCATCCCCGCTGGATTGCCTGAAGTATTGTTGGGAAGCGGTCTCACCGGATATGGAAAAACACTCGAAGTCGAACTTGGAGCACAGTTGTCGATTGCTCCGGGAGCCGGGTTGAACATCGGAAACTAGTCAGGCACGAAAACTACTCCGGATCCCCCCAATTTAGGCAGCTAAATTCTCCATTAAAGGTGAATGGATGATTCATTATTTCCAGGAATTTCCTTCTTTTCCTGGATGCCGTATGCTCAGATTCTCCCCGTTCTTAAAAGACAATTTGCTAAAGGTGATCGTGATCACAATCAAACCTTTCATACAATGAAAGAAATGGCGAACCATTGCGTAACAAAGGATGAACACACGAAAATTAATTCACCGGGTGATTTTCAATTAGAATTGATTAAAAAGTTTTACGCAAGATTTAAAAAGACAGAATTATGAAAACGACAATAAAATCTTTCAGTATGATTTTCCTCGCACTGGTTGCGGTGCTCTCCTTAACCCAATGCCAAAAAGAACAGGATATGCAGGAGATGCACAACTATGCTTTAAACCAGGATTATGGTTTTGGAGGAGCCGGTATCATTCCAAATGACTCCGGAATATCAGGTACCATGGATTTCTGTGAATGTCTGGCCAATTCATTTGCGCTGCAAGAGTTGAATGAAATCGAAAAGCAGGCGCTACTCTTCATGCGTGAAGAAGAAAAGCTGGCAAGAGATGTGTACCAGTATCTATTTGACAAATGGAACGTACCCGTATTTAATAATATCCAGAGATCCGAAGAGCGACACATGGAAAAGATGCTTTGCCTGATCCAACGATATGATTTACAGGATCCGGTAGCAGAAAATAATTATGGTGAGTTTGCTGACGAGGGGCTCCAATCTTTATATGATGCTTTAATCACATCCGGTTCGCAAAACCTTAATGATGCATTTACGGTAGGTGCAACTATTGAAGATGTAGACATCAATGACCTTATCACCCTGGCGGAGGGCGGAGACATTGACAATGAGGACATTCTGGCCGTCTTCACGGAGCTAACCAAGGGTTCACGAAATCACCTGCGTGCTTTTGTAAAGAATCTTGAACAAAACGGAAGCGCTTATACTCCGCAATATATTAGTCAGGATTATTACGATGGAGTAATCAATTCCGATCGGGAAAGAGGTGGTAATATTTGTGCAGCATCGGCTGAATGTCCTAATTACGGAAGTGGTTATGATGGTGATTGTCCCCGAGACGGTAGTGGTACCTGTACTCAGGATTGTACCGGCCGGCAATCAACGGCAAATGGCACTGGATCCGGATTTGGGAATGGCGCAAAGAAAGGACCCAAGGGAGGCCCAAACTAGTAGACTGTATTTAAAATGTGTGATTATTAAGATAGTTGAAATTGGTCCAGGGGGCTCTGTCCCCTGGATTTTTAATTTGTCAAAATACAAAGCCATGAAAAAAATAATCCTCTTGTTCAGTATTTCCCTATCAGTTGTCTTCAGTTCATGCTACCGAGATCTAAACATCACGGACACTTCCCGGGATCCGCAACAAAGACCCGATTTTGAAAATAAGCGGGAAATATCATGTCAATGTCTGTTTGACCTGTATCCGGTAGAAAATCTCAGTGATCGGGAGAGAGAAGCCCTATACTTTATGCGCGAAGAAGAGAAACTGGCAATGGATGTATATCAGTACCTGTATGATAAATGGAAGCATCATGTCTTTGAAAACATCTCAAATTCGGAACGTCAACATATGTCTTTAATTCTCTGTCTGATAGACAAATACGGGCTCGAAGATCCATCCGAAGACCTTGCCCAGGGTGAATTTCGAGACAAAAATCTAACCGAATTTTACGATCTCCTCATCTCGGAAGGGACCAAGAGTCTGATCAATGCTTTTATCGTTGGTGCTACCATTGAAGATGTCGATATATTTGACCTGATGCACTATCAAGCAAACGGGATCGATAATTGGGATGTGAATGCTGTGTTTCAGGAATTGAACAAGGGTTCCAGGAATCACATGCGCGCATTTACCAAGAATTTAAAGAACCTGGGTGCCGGATATGAAAGCCAATATATCAGTTCCGGGTTATTAGAGGAAATAATTGAGTCCGAAAGAGAAACTGGTGATATTATTTGTTCAGACACTTAGAAGCAGGAATATCATTCAAACAGTTCCTGATTGGATAATGCACTATCTTAGCGTATGCTGATCTCGTCAGAAATATGCCAACAATTGACAGACCATGAATTGGTAAGCCATGCAGTGGAAGATGTCGATTATTTCTCATGTATTTATGGGCGGTATGAAAAAAAACTTCTGCGGTATATCAAACGACTTACGGACATCACCAATGAAGAAGCTGAAGATATTCTTCAGGAGTCTTTCATCAAGGTGTGGAAAAATCTAAACAGAATCAAGCATGATACAAAGTTATCTAGTTGGCTCTACCGGTTAGTACATAATGAAGTCATCTCTCGCTGGAGAAAGAGAAAAAAGCAGAGGCCCCTTCTGGAACTAAGCGACAACCTACTCCATTCTATTGCTGATGATCTGGAAATCACCCAATTGCCGGAAGAGCAGCTTAATCAGGAGCTAAAAAATATTTCAGAAAAATATCGTGAAATAGTCATCCTCAAATATTTTGAGAACATGAGCTATGAAGAAATATCTGACATTCTGAAAATACCCGAAGGCACTGTCGCCATTCGTCTCAACCGGGCTAAGAAAGAAATGAAGGCAAGACTAAAATTAATTGCTGAAAATCTCTAAATGGTTTATCATGGAAAATGCTAAAAAAATCATTGAAAGAATAAAAAAAGAGCAGATCGAACCCACGCCAAATTGGATTTTTACTTCGAGAAATATTCTGCTTTGGTTCGCCTTTGCCTTCGCCCTCATTTTTGGTGCGTTGGCATTTTCCGTGATCCTTCTGGCGATCCAGCAGACGGACTTTAATATTATTTCACACCTTTCTCATTCCTGGCTGGAATTCTTCCTTGGTTTACTGCCTTTCATCTGGTTAATTTTTGTACTTATTTCTCTCCTGCTGGCAATGATCACTTTGCGTCATTCAGAACGTGGTTACAAATTCTCTTTCTACAAACTGGCCACACTATCGTTGTTAATCAGCATGGCATTAGGCACCCTGTTTTTCCTGACCGGAGGCTCTGACCGCCTCGAGAGAGCGTTTGACCTCAATGTTTTAAATTATGAAAGTATCGAGGAAAGAAAAATGCAGATATGGAATAATCCGGACGAGGGTTACCTCGCAGGAACCATTTTACAGGCCAACAGTGAAATAATCGACCTCCGTGATTTTAGTGGCAACCAATGGCAGATTCCTTATGAGGGAGCTTTTATAGCACCCATCATCATGCTTGAGCCAGGGGAGTATATCAAAATTATCGGGAAAAAGAGCCAGGCGAACGAATTTCAAGCGGAAGAAATTCGACCCTGGGGAGGAAGAGGGTCTTTTCGAAGCAATGGGAAAGGGAGAAACCAAAATAGATAAAGAAGCGAACCGCAGCTAAAAGAAAAAGAGCAAAACAAAAAAGCTGATATTTCCATTTAATTTGAAAGGTAATAATCATCATGATAAAGTTTAATATCAAGGATACCTTCAATAAGGAATTGCCAGCGGATCCCGATCGCGAAAATAAGCGGCGGCAAGTGTACCATGCATGTTATTCTTTCGTAGAGCCAAGGAGACCATCCAGTCCCCAGATAGTGCATGTTTCCAAGGAAATGGCAAGAACACTGGGTATGACTCCAGATCAAGTAGAGCGTGACGAGTTTCTGGAGATATTTTCCGGTTCGAAACCGATCCCAGGAACTCAGCCCTATGCAATGTGCTACGGAGGGCACCAATTTGGGCATTGGGCAGGACAATTGGGTGACGGGAGAGCCATCAATCTCTGCGAGGTTCTGGAGAAAGGCCAGCGATGGACTCTGCAATTGAAAGGCGCCGGAGCAACCCCGTATGCCCGTTCTGCAGATGGTTTGGCTGTTCTTAGATCATCGATCAGAGAGCATCTATGCAGTGAAGCCATGTTTCATCTGGGAATACCCACCACCAGGTCCTTGTCTCTGATACTAACCGGCGATGACGTACTAAGAGATATCATGTACAATGGAAACGCCGAGTATGAAAAAGGCGCAGTCGTATGCCGGACCGCCCCCAGTTTTATCCGGTTTGGAAATTTTCAGATTTTCTTTGCCCGGAAAGATGAAAAGACATTAAAAGCCCTAACTGACTATACCATCCGGCATTTTTACCCACATCTTGAGGAAGGAACAGTCGAAGGATATCTTAATTTCTTCAAGGAAGTCGCCGAGCGCACTCTCAATTTGGTGGTAGATTGGCAAAGAGTTGGATTCGTTCATGGAGTGATGAATACGGACAATATGTCTATTCTGGGGTTGACGATTGATTACGGCCCATATGGCTGGTTGGAGGGATACGATCATGACTGGACACCCAACACTACCGACAGAGAGAGCCGACGGTACCGATATGGTCACCAACCGGGTATCGCCCTATGGAACTTAGCTCAATTGGCGAGTGCATTATTTCCATTGATTCAACAGAAAGAGAAATTACAGGAGATTCTGGACCAGTTTGAAACGACATTTTACGCCAAGTACCTTTCGATGATGTGGCAAAAACTGGGATTGATGAAACATGAAAAAAGTGATGTAAATCTCATCAGTGAACTGGAAAATACCCTACAAATAACAGAAACAGACATGACCATTTTTTACCGTCTACTTTCAGACCTGCGAAAGGAGATGACGGCTGATCAGGCAATTTCTGTTTTAAACCAGGCTTTTTATACTCCCGAAGAAGTGAAGGGAACCGTTTATGAAAAGTGGAGAAAATGGCTTACCTATTATCTGGCCCGGCTAAAGAGAGAAGAAATTTCGGACGAAGAGCGAAAAATAAAAATGAATCTGGTCAATCCAAAATATGTGCTCCGGAACTATATAGCCCAATTAGCAATAGATCAGGCTGATCAGGGAGACTACTCGCTGGTGGATGAATTATATCAACTTCTCCAGAAACCTTATGAAGAGCAGCCGGATAAAGAAAAATGGTTTGCCCGCCGGCCGGAGTGGGCAAGACACAAAGTAGGTTGTTCCATGTTATCTTGCAGCTCTTAAATTTAGATTACAAAATCGATGCAAACCGGTGATATAGTTACCTCCTGGGAATTAGATTCCATTTTCGATGAAGCCGTACCAGAAATTGAATTTTTCCGTGGCAGACCATTGCTAATTTTATTTTTCAACCTGGGTTGTCCGGGTTGTAAAGGAAGAGCCTTACCCTTCGCCAATCTTTTAGTATTCGAAGGTAAAGATCTGTCTGTGGTGGGAATTCACAGTAGATTTGAAGGCAAAAGACATTTATTGTCAGAATTGAAAGAGGCGAAAAAAGAGTTTCATATCCGTTTTCCCTATTTTCAGGACCGGAACGACAAAAACACCTTTGAAAAATATCAGGCCGGGGGGACACCACACTGGATCCTTATCGACAAAAACGGAAACCTGGCCTATTCAATTTTTGGTTCTTCTCCAAATAATGCCTTGTTAAAATTAGAGTTAAAAATTAGCGAATTATTGCAATAGGAAATCTCTGATTGAAAGTACAGAATGAAATATAATTTAGAGTTAAATGCAGCTCGTTTTTCCGGGCAGAAATATATAGATATTTATCAAAAATACCGGCCTTCTCCGCCACCTGATTTAATTTATACTGCCTTAAATTACCTCAATAAGACCATAGCCGGTACGGTTGTCGACCTTGGGTGTGGTACCGGAATATCTACGCGCATCTGGGAGGACTTCGCAGAAAATATTGTTGGGATCGAACCGAGTGAAGAAATGATTAAAGTAGCCAGGAAGCTTTCTTCACCAGGCAAGACAGAATACCTGCAACGATTTTCTTACAAAACCGGGCTGGCCTCTGAAATAGCTGATATCATTACCTGCTCCCAATCATTTCATTGGATGGAACCGAAAACTACTTTGGCCGAAGTCGATCGGCTAATGAGGCCGGGTGGAGTTTTGGTGGTCTATGATGCCCATTGGCCTCCCACTATCAATGAACCACTGGAGAAGGCATATCATGATTTGTTTGACCGGGTAGACCAGCTTACCGGTAGATTAGAATCTAAAATTATGCATAAATGGGAAAAAAGTAACCATTCCGAAAACATTAAATCCAGTGGCTATTTCTCTTTTTGTCGAAAACAGTTTTTCCATAAAAGCACAGTATACGATCCGGAGGTTTTAATCGGCCTTGCCCTTAGCCAGGGAGGACTGGAAGCACTTCTAAAAAGAGGTTACTCTGATAAAGAAATTGAAATTCCTGAATTTATACAGTCGGTCAAAAAAAATTCATCTTTAGCATATTCACAAATGACTTATCAATATTCAGCAATCATTGCTATTAAGTAGTCAGTATGTAACCCCCTTACCATTGTAGACGTCCAAGACTCATAAATTGAGAAATGCATACATTCGAAAAAATAAAGCAATACTACCATCATTCAGATGAATGGAGCCGGTTGGATGCTCCTGCCGGTCAGATTGAGAAGCAGGAAGTCCTGCACATACTTAAACCATATTTGAAAGAGCGTATCCGAATTCTGGATTTGGGATCCGGACCAGGAAAATATGCTCTTGAATTTGCCCGAATGGGTTGCAAACTGGATCTGGTTGATCTGTCGGAAAAGTTGATCGCTGAGGCCAGAGATAAATTCAGGGAAGGAAATATGGAAAATTCGGTCGGACAATTTAGTGTTGGAAATGCCACCGATATCTCATTTCTTGCATCCAATACCTATGATATTGTTTTTTGCTGTGGTCCTTTTTATCATCTGGTCGAAGAAAAAGACCGGATAATGGCAGCCCGGGAAATAATCCGGGTCTGTAAGAAGGGGGGAATTATAGCTATTGGATTTATACCACGTTTTTCTGCTTTGGCAGGAATATTAAACCGGGCAGCAGGCAATCCGGATCAGGTGGACGCCTCCGTCTTCAGGGAGATTGCCGAATCCGGCATATTTCGCAATAAGTCCATGCAGGGGTTTCAGGAGGGATATTTTCCCACTTTATCTGAAATGAAGAAATTCTGGACTGATCTTAAACTCCACGATATTAAAACGGTTTCGAGCCGGGGATTTATCTATCAAAATGAAACGGTTCTAATGAAAATAAAATCGGTAAATCATGCACTTTATGAAACGGTGATTGAAACTCACCGTGATCTGGCTGATAAAGATACTTATGTAGAAGCAGGTGGTCATGCCCTGCTGATTGGAAAAAAGTAGACATATATGAGTAATGTAAGCATGTTAATTGTCGATTACTGCGAAGAGTGGATTGCAGATTTCAAGGCCTTGAAGGAAACAATCACTTGCCGTTTTCGAGATTTTGACTACTCTATAGAACATATTGGCAGTACTGCTATCCCAGGTATGGCGGCCAAACCGATCATTGACATTGATGTCGTCTACTATGCTGATGATGATTTTCGGAAAATCCGGGAAGCTCTAATCGCTTTGAACTACTACCACAATGGCGATCAGGGTATTCCAGGCAGAGAAGTATTCAAGCGAAATACCGGGACAAGTCATCCGGTGCTAGACGAAATAAAACATCATCTTTATGTGTGTCCGGGCGATTCTGAGGAACTAAAAAGACACTTGATCGTCAGAGATTACCTGAGAGCTCATGCAGAGGTCAGGGAGGATTATATCCAGCGTAAGAAGGAAATAGCCCGGATCGTCCAGCAGGACCGTAAAGCCTATGCGCAACTCAAGCAGACAGAAATGCGATCTTTCTTTGATGGCATCTTAAAGAAACATGGAAATGGAAAAATGGAACCTATACGATCGAGAGGGTAATCTAACAGAAAGGATTCACACCAGAGGCCAGCCACTTCCTGAAAATTACTACCATTTGGTGGTACATATCTGGCTGATCGATTCGCACGGAAGACACCTGATCCAGAAACGAGCCAAATCATTGAAATCACAACCGGGATGCTGGGCTTTCACCGGAGGATCAGCGATCGTTGGGGAGAGTAGCCTCCAGGCCGTCAGGCGGGAAACCATGGAAGAGCTCAATCTGAAACTCCCATTCAAGGATCTTTGCTTTCAGACCCGGCTTTGGCGTCAGTCACATTTTCTTGACATCTGGAGTAGTCCTATCGACGCGGTTTTCCCGAAAGGATTCGAACCGACAACGGAGGTAGAAGCGGTCACATTCAAATCCACTGATGAGATCCTTCAGATGATTGACAGCCAACAATTTTACTCCTATCCACAAGATTATTTATCGCTACTGCATGAGAAACGAAAAACTATTAACCATCAGACAAATAATGAATAGTGTACTTCTGGATAAATATCAATGTGCTTCGAAATGTTTTTTAATTTAATTTGATTTTCACATTGCATTTATTGAAGGCATCTTCAAGAATATTCGTCAGATCCATCCGAAAATAGACGTTAGATCAAATAATAATGATCCTCGATTCTCCGGGCAAATAGTGAACAAAATCATTTGAACATCACAAAACATTATTTGATTTTTCCCATTGATAATGGAGATAAGACTAACATTTTTATACCTTTGGTCACCTATCGTTAGATTTTTCAAACTGCAACTTAGCGATTTTATTAGTATTCCATAGAGATGGAAGTGAGATATATTCATTGATTTAATGCAGTTTACATATTACAATTAATTTTATTTGTACATTTTAGAAAAATATAATCAACAATCAGTCGTTGGATTGTTTTTTCACAATTACGGCCTTGTAATTCAAAAATTAAATAAATAAGAAAAGAATTTTTTCTTTTGATCTAATGAATAGCATCAAAATAATCATCGGATTATTTCTTGGAATAACAATTATTTCACTTCAGGCACAGTCGCTACCTACTCCTTATTTCATACCGGATAAAAATGAAAATTCTGAGACGGGCTATATTCAACTAAAGTGGATAGCTCAATCAGATGAAGATGAGACCATATTGTACCAGTATCAATTGCAACAGGCAGAAGACAGTACATTTTCATCCGGGAAAGAAATCTACCGCGGAAATGATTTGGCTTCCTTCATTTCGGGACTGTCAAATGGAAATTATTACTACCGTGTCAGGGTTATTGACGAAGATCGGAAGGAAAATGGTCCCTGGTCAGCCACAAAGTTGGTTGCGGTCAAACACCATTCGTTAGAACTGGCCTTATCACTTTTCACCTTGGGAGGAATTGTTTTTTTAAGCACAGTCCTCATTGTCGTTCGGGGCAGTCGAAAAATTGGCAACGACAATTAATCCATGGATATACACCAATCAGAAATATTAGACCCCACGGTGGGTTGGATACTGCTTAGCATACTCAGCGGACTATGGATCTATCTTGGATTTTATTGGGGAAAGAAAGCCAAGAATATGGATGGATTCATGCTGGCTGGAAGAAATGTCGGGATGGCTTTCGGTACTGCCACGGCGATGGCGACCTGGGTAACTTCCAACACAACCATGCTGGCTCCTCAATTTGCGCTGCAATTGGGTATTTGGGGGATGGTTGCCTACTCTTCTGCTGCTTTCGGACTACTCCTATTTGCTCCGCTAGCCAAACGGATCAAACAGCTGTTGCCAAAGGCTTTCACCAGTGGCGACTTCATCAGACTTCGATATGGTAAAACAACCTGGTATTTATTCCTGGTGATTTCCATTTTCTATGGGTTCACCTGGTTAATAAGTATGGGAATGGCCGGTGGCATCTTAATGAATGCATTGGCAGGAATTCCTTATAAAACCGGCATGACGGTCATTCTGGCCGTATGTGTGATTTACACGGTATTTGGTGGTTTATACGCGGTAATCGGTACCGATTTTATTCAGTCACTGATCATTATGATCGGTATTGTCATTGTTGGTGGAGCGGTCATCTTTTCTCTTGATCTGGATCAGGTGTATGCCAATCTCGAACTGGAAAAGCCAATGTTAATCAACGCATTGCTTCCTGCATCGATCATGGCCATCTTTAACAATCTCTTATTTGGCATCGGGGAGGTATTTCACAGCAATGTGTGGTGGAGCCGCGCCTTCGCCATGCGCAGTGGTATTGGCCAAAAAGCCTACACCATGGCAGGATTCTTCTGGTTGCCGGTTCCCATCGCAGCCGGATTCATTGCCCTGACCACTGGAACTTTCGATATCAATATAACCAGTCCGGATATGGTCGGTCCTCTGATGGCCGGCAACATCCTGGGTAAGGCCGGCAGTGTGATCGTATTTATCGTTTTCTTTTGTTCACTTGCCTCAAGTATTGATAGCTTACTGGCAGCCACATCCGATCTGATTGTAGAAGATATCTATAAGAAAATGATCAACCCGGGAGTGAAAGAGAAAAAACTGAGAAAAGTATCAGTAATTATCATTGTTTCTCTGGGTCTGCTGGCCTGGATGGTCTGTCTCCCCCGAATCGGTACGTTGGCAACCGTACTCTTCTTCGCCGGTCCAATGGTGGCCAGTACGATTTATCCCATTGTGATGGGCCTTTATTGGAGGTCTGCCAGTGCAAAAGGAGCATTCCTGGCCATGTTGTTAGGTTCCCTCATCGGACTAATCGGATATTTCGAATTGGGTTGGTACACTGGGTCGCTTATCGGAGCCACTGTCTCAATTATTGTTACTACCCTGTTTGCCAAATTGAACAAAACTCCATTTGACTGGGCAAAAATGGATGAATCAAAAATTATATCGACAAATAAAATACTGCAATGAACTTTTCACTACCGGTATTTAAAGTATTAATTCTATCCTCCATATTTCTATTGGCCATAGCAGCACTGTGGCTCATTCTTATGCTAATTAATGATTTAAAAAATAAAAAGTTATGGTAACGGATTTATCAACGCAAACGAAAGCACAGGAAGAAAACCCGTTTGGATCTGACGGTCTTTATCCGGACCCAAAAGGACTTTTGGAAAAAGATAAAATTGACATTGAGAAACTGCGAAGCCTCAGTGGAAAATCTATTATCTCGGCTAATCAGTTTGACAAAGAGCTCGTATTGGAAATCTGCAAGTTAGCCGCACTTTTGGAGGCGAGTCAGATTGCCGAGTCTCACCCTCTGGATGGTAAAATTGTAATCACAGCTTTTTTCGAACCTAGTACCCGAACCCGCCTTTCTTTTGAAAGTGCCGTGTTAAGATTGGATGGTAAAATATTAAGTATCCCATCCGGTATGGTGACCGGAGTAGCTAAAGGAGAATCCTTGGCAGACATTGGAGAAATGTTCAATGCTTACGGAGACCTGGTTGTGATGCGACACACCGAAACTGGTGCACTGGAGGAATTGACGCATAACCTGCGACTGCCCCTGATCAATGCCGGGAATGGGTCGGGAGAGCATCCTACGCAGGCACTGGCTGACTGGTTTGCCATCTTAAAATGGAAATCTCAACTTAAGGACGATGCGATCAAAAAAGAAGACCAGATCCATCTTGGGATCTTAGGATCACCAGGCAGTATGCGAGCTGTAAATAGTTTTCTCCGGATGTCACTCCTATTTAAATCCGGTGTAAGGAAAATATCTATCGTGTCCGAAATGGCCGATCCGCTTGGTCCCGATTTGGAAAAATTAATTAAAAATTCCTCGATTGAATTTGAGGTTACCAATGATATTAATGACGTAGTATCGGATTTGGATGTAATCTATATGAATTCAATTGCCTTTTTAGGGGATAGTTATAAGGCTTTGGATTCACGGTATAAGCTGAATGCTGACAGTAACCTGAAGGAAGATTCAGTAGTACTGCACCCTCTGGCCCGACTGGATGAATTAGATCCCAATCTTGATGGAACGCATCACAATCTTTATTTCACCCAGGCGCATGGGGCTGTATTTATTCGGCAAGCTCTGATGATCTCGGTGTTAAATCGATTTGACCGTTTGCCAAAAAGAGACATTCTAATCAATAATAATAAACTATAACAAATGTGTGGTATCACAGGATTTTGGAATAAAAGACCATTAAATAAGGAATCGGAAGGCATTCTGAAAAAAATGGCAGAAACCCTTTGGCATCGAGGACCGGATGGGTATGGATTTCACGTAGACCACGTTATCGGATTGGCGATGGGACATGCACGTCTCTCCATAATCGATCTGGACACTGGCGATCAACCACTTTTCAGCAAGGATCGCTCCATAGTTTTATCGGTCAACGGGGAATTTTACGATTACAAAAGGATTAGGACCAAGCTGAGATTGGAAGGATTTGATTTCAGCACTAAATCGGATAGCGAGATTGCGATTCCGCTTTATGAAAAATACGGACTTTCATTCGTGGAACATTTAAGGGGTGAATTTGCCTTTACCCTATTTGATAAGGAAAAAGATCAGCTGATCCTGGTCAGAGACCGCTTCGGCATTAAGCCCTTGTTTTATCATCTTGGACCTGAAGGACTGGTCTACGGGTCAGAAATAAAATCGCTGATCGCCAATCCGTCCGTCCCCCGGCAGTTTTCTCAGGAAGGGGTTCTACATCAATTGATGCATACCATGGTACCCGGTACCAGCGCATTCGAGGGCATTCATGCCCTGAAACCCGGTCACTTACTGATCATAACAAAGAATGGAGATGGATTTGATGTGGTGGAAAAGAAATATTGGGACATGGACTTTCCCATGGACAGGGATCGCGACCAGTTCAAATCAGAGAATTATCATATTGAAAAAGTAAAGGAAGAATTGTCGAGAGCGGTTGAGTTGCGCCTAGAGGCGGATGTCCCGGTTGGTTGTTATCTTTCCGGTGGTATCGATAGCTGTTCCATCCTGGGACTGGCGTCATCCATGCAACAGTCTCCGGTCAAGGCCTTTACTATAAGCTTCGACCACGATGCCTACGACGAATCCTCGATAGCCAGGGAAATGGCGGAAAAAACCCAGGCCGATCAGGAAGAGATCTGTCTGACCGCTGATGAGTTATATGCCAGTAATTATCTGCAGACCATGTTCCATGCCGAGCGTACATTTTACAATACCCTGGGAGTGGCAAAATGGTGTATGAGCAAAAGGGTCAATGAGTGTGGCTACCGGGTAGTCGTTACCGGTGAGGGATCAGATGAGCTCTTTGGAGGATATCCAGCTTTTAAACAGGATTATTTACGGCATACCTATCTCAATGAGCCGGAACGGCTGGAAGCCCTGGAAAATTCGAATCAGATTTTCAAGGGGGCGATCTTAGCGGAAAAACCGGTTACGCACCAGGCCTGGGACAGAATTTGTGGATTTACCCCCGCCTGGATTCAATCCTGGATCCAGACGCTGGAAATTGCCCGGCCTTTGCTACATCCGGACTTGCGTGAGGCGACCAGCGGCTATGATCCTCTGCTTGGTATTGCGGAAACTTTTGATCAAACCCAGCTGGAGGGGAGACATGTATTGGATAAAGCGCAATATACCTGGATCAAGACCATGTTAGAGTGTCAGATCCTGAATTGGGGAGGAGACCGGGTTGATATGGCCAACTCCATGGAGAGCCGTCCAGCCTTCCTCGACCACCATGTGGCGGCAGCCGCCAGGATGATTCCGCCGGAATATCGCATCAAAGGAAACATAGAAAAGTGGGTTCTGAGGGAAGCGATGAAAAATATTTTGCCACCGATTTTATATCAAAGGGAAAAATTCGCTTTTATGGCTCCTCCTGCACATACTTCAGTTAAAAAGCAGGAGGCAGTTCAGAAATTAATCGATCGTTTTCTCAATCCGGACCGCCTGAAAAATTCAGGAATATTTGATGCTGGACGAATCGCTGATTTTCTAAAAGAATATCGGTACGATTCAGATCCCACATCGCTGGTCAGAAAAGACGCATTGCTAAATCACCTGCTCGGTATGCAAATCCTGCAAGAACAATTTATTGAAGGTAAAGGAGATAAGATAAGCTTGTAAGAGCATTTTGAGAATACATATTTCTGCTGCCCTGGTAACTAAAATCTCTTGAGAAATTAAATTACTTTGGCATTATGTTTACTTAAAAAGTTCCCACTTTGATCTTTGCTTTACTGATCACGACTTTGGGTGGTTGTCAATCCGGCCATTCCTCTAGGATCACGAGGGATTAAAAAGAGAGTTGGATAGTCTGGCAATCTTGGACCAGAAATATCGTCGGCCCCTAATTAAACTTTGGCAAGCTGGCCAGGGAGATTCCAAAGAAGCTAAAGAACTTGGAGAAAAGCAAATGGAATTAGATCAGTCACTTCTGCGCCATCTGCAGAAAATGATGGATAGACTCGGTGGTTTTCCCGGAAGCTCAATCGTTGGAAATGATGGAGCAAAAACCGCACTGTTTATCTTACAACATGGTCCGGACAGCATTCAGGCTATATACTTACCGATGATTAGGGATGCAGCAGGAAAGGGTGAAATTTCAAAAAGTGATTTTGCGCTCTATCTGGATCGTTATTTAATGCATCGTAAACAACCCCAGGTCTACGGTAGTCAAATCACCAGTAAGCGGATAACACACCCTCAAACCGGAGATACGATTGACAGCTTGATGTTTTGGCCAATTCAAGATACAACCAATATCGACTCCATCCGCCTATGGAATGGGCTAGGTCCTTTAGAGGAGTATCTGAACACCTGGGGACTCAGTCGATGGCGTTGAGCCGGTTAAACTGCCACCAGTAAAAAGCAGCGCTTTCCTACATCAATTTAACCCTAGGGCTGTTTTGGGCGAACAGATAGCCATTACCACCCATGGATGATTATCGGGAAAATAAGTTGAGGAAATTCCAGAAATTCGATGTGAATTAATCGGGCCAGGTTGACCCTTTTGAAGAAAAATGAAAATAATAATTGCCGGAGGGGGGATTACCGGACTAACGACCGGACTTGCCCTACATAAAATGGGATTCACAAATTTCGAGATCTATGAACGTGCCGACCAATTAAATGAAGTGGGGGCAGGCATTATGATTCAACCGAATGCGATGAAAATAATGGATTGGCTAGGTATCGGAGATCACTGCAGGGCAGCAGGAATGTCCATAATGAATGCTGAAATTACCAACAAGAATTTGGTCGCCATCAGCCGGACTGATGAGAAAGCCGTAACCGATATATCAGGGCAAAAAATTGTGGCGATTCACCGGGCGCGACTACAGGAAATCCTTTATGAAACACTTCCCAAATCGAAAATCCACCTCGGACACTCTCTGGAAGAATTTAACCAAAGAGAAGATGGAGTGACACTCACTTTTAATACCGGCCAAACTGAGACGAATATTTTAATCGGTGCGGATGGGATTCATAGCACGGTTAGAAAGAAATTATTCTCTGACACGTCATTAAGATATTCGGGACAAACCTGTTGGAGGGGAATAGTCAATTACCAGATGCCGGAAGAAAATATGAGAAAAGCCATTGAAGCCTGGGGCTCCGGAGTACGCTTCGGTTTTGTTAAAATAAATACTGCCGAAACGTACTGGTTTGCAGTGGCGAAGGCTAAAGCAGGTGGCGAGGATGATAAAGGGAAATTGAAGGATCAATTACTAAAACTATTTCGAGGATTCCATCCTACGATAAAAGAAATCATTACCGGAACTGATCTCCACCGGATAATTCGCAATGATATTTATGATCTCAGAAGATTGAATGCCTGGTCAAATGGAAAAATTTGCCTGTTGGGAGATGCCGCCCATGCCACCACACCCAATATGGGTCAGGGTGCCTGTCAGGGGATAGAAGATGCCTACTATTTTAGTCATGCACTCTTTAACGAAAATGATATCAATAACGCCTTTGCAAGCTTTGAAGAAAAAAGGAGAAAAAAGGTCGATTTTATCGTTAACAATTCGTGGCAATTAGGTCAGCTAGCCCATCACCCTCTTGGACGTACTGTTACAAAACTTGTCATGCGGATCACCCCAAATAAAATTATCGAGTCGCAAATGCAAAGACTATTTACGGTAGAAGGATTGTAAAAATGAAAGACCTGGAATGGACACATTCATCAGATATATTATAAAACGGAATGGAGCAGAAATCAGTCCAATTCTGACGGACTTGACGAAATATGCCCAATATCATCCACTAATAATAAAAGCCACACCCTTTCCTGAAAATCCGGAACCGGGCCAACTATTTAAAATAGTGGAGCAACCCTATCCAAATCTGCCTATTAGAGTTACTTACCGGGTCACAGTAGCCGTTCAGGATGACATCATTATTTATTCAATCTCCGGAATCCCATTTCTAAAACCCATTATTAAGTATAATCTTAAGCAGATGGCTGATAGTGAAACCGAGGTCACTTTCCACCTTTCCATTCGTGGGATCCGAATATTCGCTGCTATTCTCGAAAAGAAGATCATCGAGGCTCAGCATATTTTAATGAAAAGAATCCAGCCTGATTAACTTTATATGTATGTGTTTGTGTCCGGGACAGGGTGGCTATTCTTCCTTAGAAATAGAAAGTAAAAATTCGATTATCTAAAGATTAATCCTATATTATTTGCACATCGAATATCTGGTACATGATGAATAAAAGTTTTCTACCGAAATCGCTCATTCTTCTGATTAGCCTGCTTAATGTCTATGCATGTACAAATCAAGGTACTATTGAAATTCCGGAAAATCGTTGGCCGCACCGTCCCATAGATTTGCCTGCAGACTCATTGGAAACCGGACATAGCTACCTTTCAATCTATTCTCAGATCTATAGTGATACGGAGCATCGTACTCACAGTCTGACTGCAACTGTGAGTATTCGCAATGTCAGTCAATCCGATACCATCTACCTGACCCGGGCAGATTACTATGATACGCACGGTAATTTATTAAAGAGCTATCTGGAAAAACCAAATTATGTTGCTCCACTCGAAACTGTAGAAATCGTGATTGCCGAAAAAGACAACTCTGGGGGCACCGGAGCTAATTTTCTGTTCGACTGGGCTGTCCGTCCCGGCGCTCCAGAACCTTATTTCGAAGGCATCATGATCTCCACTATTGGCAGCCAGGGGCTATCTTTCACTACTCAAGGTATTCGTATCTGGTAGTCACTTCTTCCTACGTATTTAGTGATCCTCTATTTTAAAAAATGCTCAAAAAACCGATAGACCACTGCGTTAGACAAGCTATCCGGCGAATGCTCAGCGCGATTGGTCATACCTACCCTGTCTTTGTAACCCAATACCCGGTTGACTGCTACCGTATGATTGAGTGCCTGCCATCTTTCCGGCGGATCCTCCGAACCACCGGAAACCAAAAATGGTCTGGGGGCCATGAGGGCATGAAGATCAGTCAGATCATATCCTTTTGAGCGCAATTCGGGGTACAAGCCTCTAGCCGGATTTGTATCTGTAATAATTCCCCGTTCTCTCCAGGGTGGGGTATGATATCCCAAATACCAGGGTTCCCAGTAATTGACGGAAGGCCGTGATTCATCAAAGACAATACCCGGATCAGACCATACCGCACAGGCATACTTATCAAAGAGACAGGAAGCAAACATAGCCCACTTTCCTCCGAATGAATGACCGACTATGCCAATGCGATTGGAATCCACTCCTTCTACATTGGCCAAGGTATGCCAGGCATTTGCTGCTGCACAAGCCAACATGGATAATGGCTCGACCGAAACCGAGTCAAGCCCCGGATAATATAGTGCATATGTTTTTTGTTCAGTGGCTTCAGTCGTACCAATCGACAGGGTCACAAAACCTCTCTTAGCCAGTTGATACGCATAATCCCGAAAAGGCCTTCCCAGACCAATACCGGTTTCAGGTTCATAATAGACATTGACCACTGCCGGTTTTCTTCCGCCCCCGGAAGGTACCAGGAGGTAGCCTTCTGTCAGTTGCCCCGGTATCCATTCAAAGCGGATCCGGTATTGGACAAAATTTTCTCGATTAACGGAGTCCAGCTTCTGCAGGGTTTGTCCGGTCAGTAAAGGTGGCCACTCCCCCAGGAACTGCTGCCAGGTAGCATAGATTTCCTGTCTTCGTACGGCCCATTCATCAGGCGATTCCACCGTACGACCATCATTAAATGTAAGGGGAGATCGAAAATTTCCAAATACTCCGGCGTATTTATCCGGTGGTTGAAAAAAAGGGGCCAGTGCATCGCCAGGAACGATATCCTTTTTCGGGATTAAAGAAAAATCCTTTTTCGTACCACATGCCAGCACTACAAAACAAAGGACATAAATGGGAAATTTGAACACGATGAGGCTAATTTTATTTAAAAGTGCAACACTTTCTTTCAGGCCAAAATTAGGCATCAAATATAATTACTATGAAACCTAAGAAATGAGAAAATAAATTTCAAAAAATTATCGATTTCTTTTGGCCGATGGGCCGCATGATTCAAAAACCGAAAATCTTTAATCATTGACGTTGCTGAAGTGATCAAACTTTGACTCCGGTTATGGAAATCGTTTAAAATATACTCTTGTAAAAAGATCAGTTGTCTATACTCTGCATCGGATCTACCGAAGTAAACAAAGGTGGGTATAATTTTTGACCCACTTGCACTTGAAAGGTCATCCGGGAGATCGAGAACCGATGAAAATCAAAACCAGCTAAAACTATGTCAAAGCAATATCACCTTTTCCTGGTGGGTATGATCACCCTGTTTAGCCATGCTCTTTTTAGCCAGGACTCGATCCTGATGTTTGTTTCCTATGACAGTACCTATTATAGTGAGTTTATTGTGATGTATGAGGCATTGACCGCCTCCGGGTACTACGTCGATGTACGGAGTGGTGGTTCAGGAAATGCAAATAGCTATCTCATCGGCGGAGATCTGGTGGCTCAGGCCAATGGATTAAGCGGAAGTAGCTATACAGAGTTCGTAGCCCAGTTTCAGAATATGTTTGCTAGTCCCTGGAATGCTGCTCTCAACGGTGATCCCGGGGTGATTAACGGCGTTGATTCAATCCAGGATGTGCCATCCATGGCGCCTTACCAAGCTCTCATCGTTGTGGGTGGGCGCGGGGTGGTTGACTACCGTATAGATGGTTCATATCCGGCTCAGCTTGGCCTTCCGGCCAGTCAGATAGAATCTGCAGCTAATAAGTTGAATGCCCTTGCAGCGGAGGCGTTGATGGCTGGAAAACCTATCATGGGGCAGTGCCACGGAGCCAGTATTCCGGCTTTCTGGAGGGTACCTGGCACCGCAGGCAATGGATTTGATAACCTGGGAAATAGTCTGCTTGATGGCAGTGTAGCTACCGGATATCCCGAGGCGGCTACTGGTCCGAACCTCAGCAATCTGAATATTGCTTTCCGGCCCGATGACAAGGTGGTAATCGGCACTCCAAATCCATTGCTAAACGATAATGGCAACGGCACTTACAAAATCCTGACTACCCGTGACTGGTATCCGCAAACGGTGGCACATGCGGCCAGGACACTGATCAACGTGGTCAGGACCTATCCTAGTTCGGACGATCGCAGCGAACCCGTTTCCCTCCTAATCATTCATGGCGGCGAAGTGAATGCATCCGATTGTGCACCATCTAATCAGGATAATGATATTCCCTGCAACTATGGAACTGACCCGGCAGATCTGCCTGCTGACATTACGGACCTTTTAGCGCTATTTGGATCGGGCATGTATCAGGATAATTTCAACTTCGTGGTCCACGACGTCAATTTGTTTGAAACTACTCCTTTCGACCTGAACAATCAGAGCGAAATACAAGATTATCTGGACACTTTTGATGTGATCTTTTTCTACAAGCATTGGTCAAGCCAGGTAACCGATGAATTGCAACATGCTATTGTGCATTTCGCAGATGAGGGTGGTGGGGTAGTGAGCATCCATCATGGCCTGTACAATCAAAATAAAAACATATTAGTCAATGATCTGTTCCAGGCCCATTCGCCCGCATCGGGTTGGTCAGCCAATCGTACCACTTATCAGATTTTCCAGACGAATTATGGTCATTTTGTTTCCAGTTTTATGCTGAACAATGACAATGCTTCATCAGCACCGGGAGTTTGGACGGGTAATCCCCCTTTGGCCGGCAGTAATCTGAGCCTTTCACTCTATCCCAATTTCACTCTGTTTGATGAACTATATAACAATATGCAATTCGTGGGAGGAGCTACTTTTGGTGAAGGGATTAATGAAATCACACCTATCTTTTCTAATAATCAGTCTCCTTCATCACAATGTCATGTGCATGGATTTGTAAAACTCTTCGATATGGATGAAGATGGAAATATTGGAAGAATCGTCTTTGGTCAGGCCCGTGAAACAAAGCAAAATTATCAATACCCTCACCCATATGCCCAGTTCATCCGTAATGCGGTAGTCTGGGCGAAAGGAACCCGGTCCTGTAGTCCGGAGACGGTGACCTGGATCGGTGGAAGTGGAGATTGGTTGAACGATAACAATTGGACAAGTGGAGAGATACCCACTTCCTGTTCACAGGTAGTGATCCCTGATCAGGGAGCGGAAACGGAAATTAGCCTACCAATCTCAAATGAAATCTTGATTCGTCTGTTGGATATAGGGCTTAATGTCAACCTGGAGATACCTTTGGGAACCATCTTTCAGGTGACTGGGGAACCGTAGCATGATAATCATGCATTTACCAAAAAGCAAAAAACTCCGGAAGAGATCTTCCGGAGTTTGATATACAAGTTACCTCTATTCGTAAATTTTACTGATGTTGTTACTTAGAATATCGGACCTCTGTCGGACATCACCTGATTTTCAAAATATTCATCACTCATCACAATAGGTCGATAAGTAACCCCTTCATTTTGCAACTGTGCCGCAATGGAACGTAGATTCTTTTTCGAAATCATTCGTAACTGATCATAAAGTAAAATCACATCCAGATTTTCAGTTCGTTCCAGTGCTTTTTCCAGAAATAATAATTGATTTTCCTCCAGTTCTGCTGCAGCCAAAAGAGCATTATTTAAAGATTCAGCTCCCTGGGGAATTAATTTATCATATAGTTTTTGCAGGCCCTTATCAGCATAAACCCCACTTTCTTTCAAAATTGCCTCATTTTCCGCTATGTTCATGATCCTCATTCGTTCGCTGATAAGCACAATCATCCTGTTTTCACTATTGGTGATTTTTTCGAATATTGGTAACTGCCATGCCGTATTTAATCCGGTATTAACATCAGCGGTCAAATCGACCATGGCATAATAGTGGGATAGATCTTCATCTATGGTATATGAATTGTTATCCTGGGCAGAAATTGTACCCATTGCCCAGACCAACAACAGCAACAAAGTGACTATGATATTTTTCATTGGTCTTCCTTTTTTTGGTTAAGAAATTTAGACGATTTCTTACCACATTGACAGTAAGAATAATAACTCTTTAAGACTATCAAATATAGATCCGAAAAGATTGGAATTCAGTGAGTTTAATCAATCCTGGCGATGAATTTTATCATCTCTGTAATCAAGCGGAGACGGGCGAGATCAGCACAACAGGAGTGATCAAATTAATGGGTCACGATATCGTCTGTGATCCATCAACTTAAAAGGTCATGCACAACTTTTCCATGCACATCGGTGAGTCTGAATCGTCGTCCCTGATATTTGTAGGTTAACTGCTCGTGATCGATACCGAGCAAGTGTAATAAGGTTGCCTGAAAATCATGTATATGCACCGGATTCCGGACGACATTATACCCGAATTCATCCGTTTCTCCATACACAGTTCCAGGTTTTACTCCCGCACCGGCCATCCACATCGTGAAGCATCCGGGGTGATGATCCCGGCCATAATTGTCCTTTGTCAGTTGCCCCTGGGAAAAACTGGTACGACCAAATTCTCCTCCCCAAATAACGAGGGTATCATCTAATAAGCCACGTTGTTTAAGGTCCTGCAAGAGTGCCGATGTGGGTTGATCAGTCTGCAGGCACTGCCGTTTGATTCCGGATGGAAGATTTCCATGCTGATCCCAACCCATATGATACAATTGAATAAACCGCACATCGCGCTCTGCCAACTTCCTTGCGAGCAGACAATTCGCAGCATAAGTACCCGGAATACGGGCGTCAGGACCGTATAAATCAAAAATATAATCCGGCTCGCCGGAAAGGTCTACCGCCTCAGGCACAGATGTTTGCATGCGAAATGCCATTTCATATTGATTGATTTTACTGTCGACCTCCGGATCACCCCAGGTAGCTTTCTGCTGCTCATTAAGCGACCGGATAAAATCCAGCGACCGGCGACGGTCATCCAGGTGCAAGCCATAGGGATTATTCAGATACAGAACCGGATCCTTACCGGCACGGAATTGGACTCCCTGGTGATGACTCGGTAAAAATCCACTACCCCAGGATGCAGCACTCAATGGTTGAGCACCCCCTCCTTTTGAGATCATGACCACAAAATCGGGAAGATTTTGGTTTAGACTACCCAGACCATAACTCAACCAACTCCCAATAGAAGGCCGCCCGGTAAGCTGTGAACCGGTTTGCATAAAGATTACTGCCGGTTCATGATTTATGGCTTCGGTGTACAACGACTTTACAATACATAGATCATCAACGACCCGAGCCGTGTAAGGCAATAATTCGCTCAACCAGGCACCACTTTGACCGTATTGAGAAAATGAATAGTAGGATTTGACAAGCGGAAAGGTGCTCTGTTCCGTGACCATTCCGGAATTCCGCTGCGTCCCTTGCACCGAGGCAGGAATCTCCTTTCCATGCCACTTTTCCAGCTCGGGTTTGTAGTCAAAAGTCTCCAACTGCGAAGGTGCTCCGCTCTGAAACAAATAAATAATTCTCTTTGCCCTGGCAGGATAATTTAATTTACGGTATTCCGGGGTGATGCCTTCGCTTATTTCATGAGCCAATGCACTCTGATTCAATAAAGTCCCCAGGGCAATAGCACCCAGCCCTGAGGCAGTATTCTTCAGAAATTCCCGTCTGGTACTTGATGGATCCATATTTATTTTTTCAACTGCGCTTCATAGGTGTTCATCAAATTATGGGTGGCCAGGGCAAGTATGGCTACCTGCTGCCTGTCTGTTTCGCCTTCGATTTTCATTTCGCCATTGGAAAGGTAACGCTCCACATCGAATTGACCTTTCCTTGCCCTGACCAGTTCTTCTGCATAAAACCTCTCCAGGGTTTCCAATTCAGGTGTCGAAGGCCTTCTTCCAATCGTAAGGCGAAAGATATTCTCAAGACAATTATTCAAAGATGTACTGTTATGTAGACAACGAACAGCTATAGCTCTTGCCGCCTCCACATATTGTGGATCATTTAGCAGCACTAATGCCTGAAGGGGTGTGCTGGTCTGACGTCTCTGTACGGTACAAAAACTTCGATCCGGAACGTCAAAAAGTAACATGGACGGAGGCGGAGAGGTGCGCTTCCAGATCGTGTACAGACTGCGACGATACAGGCCATCCCCCGGTTCCTGCAAATACGGATATCGCCACACCTTGTTGCTGAGCTCATCCCATAGTCCCGCCGGTTGATAAGGATACACACTGGGGCCTCCCTGCCGATCGATCAATAATCCACTAATTGCAAGCGCATTGTCACGCAGCATCTCAGCAGACAGGCGTTGACTTGGACCTCGCCATATCCATTCATTTTCAGCATCCCGCGCATAATTGACGGAATCGATTTTACTGGAACGTTGATAGGCGGCTGAAGTGACGATCAACCGGTGTAGCTCTTTGATATTCCATCCTGATTCTTCAAACCATACCGCCAGCCAATCCAATAATTCAGGATGAGAAGGCAGACTTCCCTGAGCTCCAAAATCTTCAGCAGTCCTGACCAGGCCGGTTCCAAAGTGTTGCTGCCAGATACGGTTTACAAAGACCCGGGCTGTCAGGGCATTCTCACCGGAAAACATCCATTCCGCCAGCCCCAGCCGGTTCTGCGCGTACTCTTTTTGTCCAGAACCAAGCATTGATGGCACAGCCGGATTAACTTCTTCCCCTGGCATATCATATCTTCCTCTCTTCAGTAAATGTGTTGGTGCAGGATCAGGTGTGTCCCCCATCACCATGATCTCAGGGACCGGACTGATCTTTTCATTGAGCTTCACCAACAATTTATGCAATGAATCACGGTGTGTTTTAAAATTGACATCGTCATTTAAAAGGTAATACTGTGAAACTTGGCTATCTTTTGTTAGGGTGAAATCTTCCGGATCATAACCATACCATACTTCCAAGTCCGATAATTGTCCATTAAATATTTTTATCTCATCGAATGCTCCTCCTTTAAATGGTTTCACCTTATCCCGGTACCCCAGGCGGAAACCGGCAAATCCATAAGTGTGTATATCCGGTTCAAATAAGATTCCCTTGTATAAATTGTCAAGAATTATTTGGGAGGGGACACATTTGCCATTTACAAATAGTCTTACTCCATCAGCCCGGCTCGATCCGTCGTAGGTAATGGCTATCTGTGACCATTCATTTTCGGGAATTTTTTCCTCGCTGATAATTTCGATGGCATTGGAGGGCCAGCTAAAGGCCATGATGAATCTCAAATGGTTATCCTGTAGATGAAGGGAGTAGCCCTTGTA
>JAGQWZ010000619.1 GCA_020436835.1 Saprospiraceae bacterium
ACTTCAAGTAGAGACCCATCTTTACGCACCAGATGCATCTGCATGCTGTCGAATCCTCCCTCTTCTCTCAACTTGCGATTAATGTCAGTTTCGATCTCCCGTGCATCGTGCGACAATAGGTCCTTTAATTTCAATTGCCCAACTGCTTCAGTCCGATGGTAGCCCAACCAGTCAAGTTCGGTATCATTCATTTCCAATACCGTACCGTCCGGAGCAATAGAGTGGAATCCGATGGGCGCGTTCTTGTACAAATCTTCGATAAATGATAACTGCTGGTCCAGTTCGAATTGTTTCTCAGCCCTGCTTTCTTCAGCTGCCTTTCTGCGTTTAACCGCACGGATGAAATAAAAAATGGTAAAAGGTATGATGATGAAAATGGTACAGATACTGAACCAATTAAAACGTTTCAACCAAATATTGTTGACCGTTTTTGCCCCCAGATAGCTTTGTATCTCTGCTCCATGAATTTCGCGAAGATTAGCTGACATTCTAAATACACTATCACGCAGCGCGATTCCATTGGCATTTTCCAGGAGGGATAGCGCAGATTCCGGACCATGCAAATCATAGGCATCCAGGATATTTTTATGGTGCCGCATTATCTCATCAACCAACTCCTCAAAATGGCTAAGGAGATGTTCGTCCTCAATCCGCCCCAGTACTTCTCTAAGCTCAACTACATTCGATTTTACGACTCGAAGATCTGCCTCAATTTTCGAGGTAAACGTGGTATTACCGAATACAAATAGATCCCGGACATCACTTTCCAACTCCAAAAGGGACCCCTCCAATGACCGGAGCAGGTCATTACCCTTGAATGATTCCTGCACAATACTGGGAGACAGTTTAGGTTGGTTAATAGACCGGACAGCAAGGAAATGACTAACTAATAACAGTATACAGGAAAATATCAGCACCAGAATGACGAACCATTCCTGCTGATCCAGTTTAAATATCCGAGTTGAAATTTTTGGTTGCATAAGTCTGCTCAGATTACAATCTGGTGAAGATCAATTACTAAAGTACTTACCAGCTTGTACTTCCTTTCATCATCCGGTATTGTCTTAAATAAGATGCAAAGGCGGAGAAAGGTCACCGATGGCATCCTTATTCAATCACTGCTTACTCAGTGTGTTCATATGCTTTGTCAATATACTCTTGTAGGTCTCACTGACAGGAATAACATGTTTATTGATCTCAAGCGAATTCTGCACCATGTTATCGATCTTGTCCAGAGCGGCAATATAACTGCGGTGTACCCGGACAAATCGATCCTCAGGCAGGCTCTCCTGTACTCCCTTCATCGTGAGATGAACCACGTATTTTTTCGAATCTGTGTGAAATATGACATAATCACCCATAGCTTCAACGTAGAGAATTTCCTCGAAATCAATTCTGGTCATCTGATTGTTCGCTCTGACAAAAAGAAAATCTTTTGTTGAATTCTCCTTACCGCGTTGGTGTTGCATATCATAGAGCTCCCGGGCATGCGATATAGCTTTGAGTAACCGGGAAAAAGCGACGGGTTTTAGCAGGTAATCGACTACCTGAAGTTCATATCCCTCTAATGCGTATTCCGTCTTTGAAGTAATCAGGATAATGAGTGGTTTGTGCTCCAGGGTCTTAATCAGATCCAAACCACTGATTCCCGGCATCTCGATATCCAGAAGGAGCAAATCACAGTTATTCTTCTGAATGAAATTAAAAGCTTGAGTAGCGTTATCCAATTCTCCAAGCAGATTGAGATCATCGATTTGCTTGACCATATTACGTACAGCCATGCGAGCCAGGGGATTGTCATCTACGATTAAGCAATTCATAAAACTACTTCCTGATACCTCCAAAGGTAGGATTGATTCCCTTCAGGTGAAAGCAATCACCACTTTATTTTGGAGTAACTCTAAATCGGGAGCGTGGGACGGATCGATATCCAGTCCCATACGCTCTCGACAATTCCTAACCAAATACGAGATAACTGTAAACAATAATTTTATTGCTACTTCACTATAATTGATGGGTTAAAACCCTACTTGCCTCATCGCAGATACACCAGAGGGACATTCTCAATTTCGGACACCAATTATATCTCAATTCTGAACACATCCGGTAATAAGATCAACTGATACATTAAAGTCACTCTTGTCACTAAAAATATTTTATCTTAAGGTTCCCCTCTTTATTACCAGCCAGCATTTGGCCTCTATCCAAGTATCTTATCCGGATACCTTTTACTGCGGAATTAATTTCGGACCAAAGCCAGTGATCAATACCTTCCCGGTCAGGAGTGTCTTCACCAATGGCCGGACATTCATGGTAGGTTAATCAAAGACAAAGAATATATTCCCAATAATTAACGAACATATTATTTGAACTAACGACTATTAATCCCCATTCACCGAAAGCTTTGGTGCTGTGTTCCGGATTTAAGTTGATTTGTCAGAAAAAAAAGATGAATAAGATTCTAGTCCTGATCGATTATGCTGACCATAGCGATCAATTATGGCTTTCCACACTGCGACTGGCCCGTGATCTCAATGCCGAGATACACGCCACACATATTTTTCATCCTGACTATCTGGATATTGTAAAGGAACTGGCTATCCTGGAGGGCAATGATGTGGATGATCAATATGAGAATTTTGTCTGGTTGCACAAAAAAATGGAAGAGGAGCGAATGCAGAAATTTATTGATAAGGCCACACCCGCAGCATTCCGTGATTTAGGGATCCATAAGCGAATTGTTCATGGGTTTCCCGTCATGGAAGTTTTAAAAATGCAAGAAGAAGAGACCTTCGATTTAATAGTCATCGGATTAAACAGAGAGGGAAATATCGAGTCATTGCTCACAGACGATATTCAGGCTATGGTTAACCACAGCCTGTCCCCTATGCTGCTGGTCCCTGATCCGGCCGTACCAATTTCTACCCAACATTTATTATTGGCGACATGCGGACAGGCAGATCAACTGCCGGCAATAGACTATCTGTATCCCTTGATCAAAAAACCTGGTGCTAAATTATGGCACTATGATCTTGTCTGCGGAAATCAGGTCGCTCTTTCACCAACGATTCTGGATAGATTGCAAAAAAATAATACGCTCCAGACGGCCTATCGAAATGATAAATTGCTTATGATGTCGCACCCGGTAAAGAAACCTGATCTGATCCAGGAAGTGGAAAATCTGGCGGTGGTTTCAGACACTGACTTACTGGTTATTATGCCCGCAAATATATTCGGGGATGAGAAGTATTCCCCAATGACCTCAGTGAACAAATTAAGCTGTCGACTCAATACACCAATATTAATCCTGAAAAACGAATGGGTAAAGAAAAAGATGGAGGACAAATTAGACAAGGTGCCAGCTAAAATATAATCCCGGAGGTCGATGCCTTTTTTGCTACCCCTGATCTTTAAAATCAAGTGACCTGATGCCGGTGCATTTGATCAAGTCTTATGTTCGAGAGATGGCTATCCTCAGTATTCCTGTGGGGTATAGTGATTAAAATCATTCGATTTTCACTGTCGAGAAGATTTTGGTTAACGCTTTATACTTTTTTGCAGAATAACTTTAGAGAGTAACCATTCTCTTAAAGATTTGAACTCTAAAATTCGATTTCTCGGAGCTGCGGGCACGGTCACCGGCTCGAAAACCCTTGTAGAGCATGGAGGAACCCGCTATTTAGTTGACTGTGGTCTCTTTCAAGGATTAAAAGAACTAAGAATTAAGAATTGGTCAGGTTTTCCGGTGAAGCCCAAGAGCATAAAA
>JAGQWZ010000620.1 GCA_020436835.1 Saprospiraceae bacterium
TCAAAATAAAATTTATCGACATAGGAAGTTTCAAGTGCTCACCGCAAAGATTGATAGTATCTATCTGTCCGAAACCGAGGTCCAATCTATATTTGATCTAGACCTATCAGATTCCCCTCATCTTGACCTGGCTCGTGACGTATTTTTATTGGGATGCTATACCACGCTGCGCTATTCGGATGTGTCCAGGATCAAACCCCATCATGTGATCGAGGAAGGCAGTAAATGCTATCTAAATATTTACAACCAGAAGACAGAGAAACCTACCATTGTCCCTCTTAAACCTGAAGCCCTGCACATTCTTGCCAAGTACGAGAATGAGATCCCCAAGACATACGAGCAGAAAGTCAACAAATACATCAAAGAAGTTGGCAAGATGGCTGGTATTGATAATCAAGTTGAGATCATTGAAAAACGCGGAGGTTTGAAACTTAAAAAAGTAGTGCCTAAGTACCAGCTGATCATGACCCATACCGCCAGGAGATCAGGAGTGACTAATATGTGCCTAAGAGGGATTGATACGCTTTTAATCATGAAGATCACCAATCATGCATCGGAAAAGGACCTGCTTAAGTATATTCGGATAAGCCGGGAAGAGTCCGCTAGGAAGTTGGCTAGTCATGAATATTTCAAATTTTCAGATATGAAAAGAGTGTAAACTCCTTGCAAGTATTTTCAAACCCACGTCCATTCAGAGGTAAAATTTGTCTATAATCCATTGATAATCTATTTTTTAAGTTTTGCATTATAGCACTATCTATTGATTTACCAATGAATGTACTTTATCAAGTCATGTGAAGCCTGATAATACATATACACTTCTTTAATATAAGCCTTTCATATACGAAAATCTTTTTCTCAACCAGAGATGTTCAGTCTTACAATAAGGTTGAGCAATTAGTTCTTGGACACACGGATAATGGTTGCATTGAGCCTCTCAAAAGGTTAATAGTATGGGTAGTATTAATATAATACAAGGGGATTTTGAGGAATTCATTTCTGGCATCGTAGAGAGAGTAGTTGCCGAAGTGGATAAAAAACTTCTGCAACCAAAATCAGAAGAGGTTCTTTCCTGTCGACAGGTAGAAGAACTATTGGATATCTCACCTACAACGCGTATTGCATGGACGAAAAACGGGATACTTAAAGCCCATGCTCTAGGCAGTCGCAAGTACTACAAGCGGTCTGACATTGATTCATCTTTAATTCCGATAAGATGACCCCAGGACGAGCTTTTGCAATGCACTATGATTGTAGACTACCCAAAAATATTGATCTTGATAAGATCCTTCATAAGCATCCTTTTAACCCACGTTTACATAAGGATAATCCAATTGCCATCAAAGATCGACTTGCATTGGTTTTGGATATGCTCATGGGTTCATTAAACATCAAATGGGGACACGGAGAAGATAAAGATTGTTACGCCAATCTTTGCTCTACCATCCTACAGGATCTTGTAAGGGATTACAAAGGATATATAGCTTTTGCGATTGAAGTCGGAATCATTGAGAAAGGCGACAACTATTTCGTTGGCAAGAAATGTACCTCTTATCGGTTCACGAAGTTATACCGAACCTCCAAGAAGCTACAATTTCATTATATCTACGAAAAGGCTTTGGTGAAAAGGATATGGTCGGCGAAAATAGATCCGGAAGCCGTTAAAAAATATCTACACCTACATGACCAAATAGGCCATTTAAGTGTGGATTGGATAGAAGCTGAAAAGTTCCTTGATGAACTCTATGGAAAAGACGAATTCAGAAAAGAGTTGCAACGGAATAGCTTAAGGAGACTAAAAGATCAAAAATATTGGACGTTTAAGATCGGAGGGACAGGACGTCTATACACTCCGTTAAGCAATATTCATGAAGAACTACGTAAGACATTGCGGTATAATAGTGAGCCGTTGGTGGGGTTGGATATCAAGAACTCTATACCATTCTTCAGTATGGCATTTTTCATCAAAGCAGTGTATGAAGAACAAGGTGTTGAAAAGTTGATTTTAGCTAATAATGAAAGTTTAAATAGTAAAGCAAAGTGGGAAAAGAACCAGGGGACATCCCGACGCCCCCTGGTTATCTTAGTTGATTTTCAAAATAGGCTAGATGAAATTCCAGATCTCAAGGAATTTGTGGAGTTGGTTAAGAGTGGAGAACTCTATGAATTACTTATGGAATTGTTTAACATCCCTGACAGAACAGAAGCAAAAAAGAAGTTCTTGGCAATACTAAACGCTCCGAGTCATTGGGAGTCCCGAAGGAGGGCATCCCTGGTAAAACGTTTTCCAAGTGTTATGCAAGCTATTGATCTTATAAATACAGGTTACACCAAGACCAAGCAGGGTATAGGAAAAGGAGAAAAAAAGATTAATTGGAAACCAGGTGATCAGGTCTGCACCTTAGCTCATGTTACCCAGCAGTTAGAAGCACGCTTTTTACTTGATACCGTTTGCAAAGCGATAGAAGAGGATCATCCGGAGGTTCCGATGCTTACATTGCACGATTGCATTTTTACAACGCAGAATCACATTGCACTTGTCAAATCATATATGGAAAGACACGCAGTAGAGTTTATGGGATTTGCACCGGGAATAGAGGTGAAGTAATTTCATACTTTCAAGGTCCTCAACAATACGTACTACTTATGTGATTGACAATGGAGTAAATATTTAATGGGAAAAAATGATGGAAGTTAAGGGAAGATAAGAGGGCTGACAAAAGGCGGTTGACAGTGATATGGTTATTTCTTATATTTTGAATAGTAGTGGTAGAAATTTTTAAATACCCCAATATATTTATGGTTACCCCTATAACTTGTGCTCCCTTCAATAATCGAATCATTGTATTGATAAATAGAAAATATTAAATAATAACCTATTCGGCCAGACGCAGACGTAACTCTCGGTCCCCATATTCCTTCCTTGCCAGCTAAATATTTTTCAAAATCCTTTTGTGTCGGATTTAATAGGGCTAATAGAAGTATTGTTCCTGTTAGCCCAATCAATATTTTCTTTCTCTTGGTCACTGTCATGTCAATTTTAGTGAAATAAAAAAGTCAGTATCTACCAGCCTCGATAACAAGATGACTTTGCAGGTTATGCAAATGTAATCAAGAAAACGTCTTTTAGGAGGCTACAATCCACGGACAAAGTTAAGTTGATTTCTTGCCAGCATGAGCAACTCATCCTCAAAAAAAGAGATATGATAGATCGCTTGCCACTTAATTGGTGGATTAGTACTAGGTGGCCCAAGGTCTCGGTGAAGTTCAATTGCAACATTAAGAGTTATCCATCCTTTCTTTGATATGATTTCCCTCTTGTCGTACTTTTACAATTCCTACAATAGCACCAAACGACTATGGCCATAAAAAAATCCGAGCTTTACTCTTCCCTCTGGGCTTCCTGCGATGAACTACGTGGTGGTATGGATGCCTCCCAATACAAGGATTACGTACTGACAATGCTCTTCGTCAAATACGTCTCCGACAAATATGCTGGTAATCCCAACAGTCTGATAGAAGTACCAAAGGGAGCATCGTTCGAAGACATGATCGCACTGAAGGGGCAACCTGATATCGGTGATCGGATCAACAAGGAAATCCTCCGTCCACTCTTTGCTGCCAATGGTCTGGAAGGCTCGATGGAACTGGTGGATTTCAACGATGATGAGAAACTTGGAAGTGGCAAGGAAAAGGTAGACCGACTCTCCAATTTGGTTGCCATCTTTGAGAATCCGGCCCTGAACTTTAAGAATAACCGGGCAGAGGATGATGATATTCTGGGTGATGCGTACGAGTATTTGATGCGTCACTTTGCCACCGAATCCGGAAAGTCCAAAGGACAGTTCTACACGCCTGCTGAGGTCTCCAGGGTCATGGCAAAGATCATTGACGTCCACAAGTTGGATAAGCCTTCCTATACGGTTTATGACCCTACTTGTGGTAGTGGCTCGCTGTTATTAAAAGTTGCCGATGAGGCTCCCAATGGACTGACCATCTATGGCCAGGAAAAGGATATCGCTACTAAGGGGTTGGCGATCATGAATATGTGGCTTCACGGTTATCCGGAAGCAGCTATTGCAGGTAAGAATACACTGGCTGATCCTCAATTCAAAGAGCCAGATGGCACGCTGAAACGATTCGACCGCGCTTCTTGCAATCCTCCATTCTCTTTAAAAAACTGGAGTACCGGTATCGTTCCGATGGAAGACGAGTACAATCGTTTCATCGGATATGGAGAACCACCAGCTAAGAATGGCGACTATGCCTTCCTACTTCACATCATTGCATCACTAAAAAGCACTGGAAAAGCCGCTGTGATCCTTCCACATGGCGTATTATTTCGTGGTAATGCCGAAGCCACGATCCGTGAAAATATCCTCAGGAGGAAGTTGATCAAGGGTATTATTGGACTGCCAGCAAACTTGTTTTACGGCACAGGAATTCCTGCCTGCATCATCGTAATCGACAAGGAGGATGCAGAGCATCGAGAAGGTATCTTCATCATCGATGCAAGCAAGGGCTTTAAAAAGGATGGAGCTAAGAACCGTCTCCGTGAGCAGGATATCCATAAGATTGTGGATGTATTCAATAGCCAGTTGGAGATTGATAAGTATTCACGTTTTGTCCCGTTTTCGGAGATTGAGAAAAATGAGTACAACCTGAATATCCCTCGCTACATCGATACACAGGAGGAAGAAGACATCCAGGACTTGAATGCCCATCTGAATGGTGGCATTCCAGATCGTGATGTAGACTCGCTGAAGGAGTTTTGGAAGGTCTATCCAAATCTCCGATCAACGCTATTCTCCCAGCTTCGGCCTGGCTATCAAAAGTTGAATGTGCAGAAGTCTCAGATCAAGAATATGATCTTCGA
This sequence comes from Saprospiraceae bacterium, assembly GCA_020436835.1. Classification (GTDB taxonomy): domain Bacteria; phylum Bacteroidota; class Bacteroidia; order Chitinophagales; family Saprospiraceae; genus JABDMH01. The sequence goes on from JAGQWZ010000620.1 coordinate 4,877, forward strand.
TCATCCAGAATTCAGCGCGTACAGTCAGGAGCTCAACCACATCTTCGAAGATTGGAAGTCGGATGTGTATGACACCCTCACTGGTGTTACGGTAGGCACCAGTCCTAAGGAAATGATCCATTCCATTTCCGAATTGATCCTGAAGCATTACAGTACCCGTCCCCTCATCATCCGCTACGACATCTTCCAGCACCTGTTGGATTACTGGAATGAAACTATGAAGGACGATGTCTACTTGATTATTGAAGATGGCTGGAAAGCCAAAGTGGATCGCATCATCGTGAAGGGCAAGGACAAGGGCTGGACATGTGAACTCATCCCGAAAGAACTGGTCATCAATCGTTATCTGTCTGATCAACAAACAGCTATGCAGGAGATGGAATCCGAACTGGAAAGTCTGCAAGCCAAGATCAGTGAATATGAAGAAGAAAATGGGGGTGATGAGGGTATACTCTCCGATGCCACCAATGACAAGGGCAAGTTCACCAAGTCCACAGTGACCCAATACATGCGGGAAATTAAGGGCGATCCGGAAGAACGGGAAGCTTATAAACTACTGCAGGAGATCAGGGAGTTATTCGACAAAGAGTCTGATTTGAAAAAGGAAATCAAGCAAGTTGATACCGATCTAGATGCTGCAACTCTGAAGCAGTATGGCAAACTCACAGAAGATGAAGTCCGATCACTGGTCATTGACGACAAATGGCTGGCATCAATCCAGGCGGATATCCAGTCTGAGATCGACAGCATTTCACAGCGCTTGACTAGCCGTATCAAGGAACTAGCTGAACGATATGAACATACACTGACCGAACTGGATCAGGAAGTATCCACGCTGGAAGACAAAGTTTCTGCTCACCTGAAAAAAATGGGGCTGGTATGGAATTAGTTGAAGCTGGATTTAAGATGACAGATGTGGGCGTGATTCCTGAAGATTGGGAGTTGATTCCCTTTGATACAATTTTTTCTTTTCATTCCACATCCAATTATTCAAAAGCAGAAATGTCAGACGAAGGAGATGTAGGATGTATTCACTATGGTCTAATTCATGCTATCCCTAATACTCAATACAACCTAAAAAATGGAATAAAATATTACGTCTCGACCGAGCAAGCTACGTATGAATTTGTTCGTAACGGAGATGTAATTATGGTAGATGCGTCTGAGGATTTAGAAGGGATCAATAAGTCGGTTGAAGTTAGTGGAATTGGAGATAAGAAATTTATTTCAGGATTACACACTTTCTTACTAAGAGATAAGAATAAGTCCCTTGCGGATAATTTCAGGGGAATTATTCTTAACTCTCAAATGGTAAAATACCAAATGCTTCAGCTTGCTGTCGGCATGAAAGTATTTGGTGTGTCTAAAACACAATTAATCAAGGTTAAACTCCCACTTCCCCCAACTCTCACCGAACAAAAAGCCATCGCCACCGCCCTCTCCGACGTAGATGCCCTCATCTCCAGCCTGGACAAGCTCATCGAAAAGAAAAAGAAGATCAAGCAGGGATCGATGCAGGAGTTGTTGACGGGGAAGACTCGACTAGCAAGATTTGACAATGGTGTTGGATATAAGATGACGGAGGTGGGGAGGATTCCGAGTGAATGGGAGGTGCTGAAACTAGACAAAATTGTAAAGTTTATCAATGGCATCGCTCATGAGAAATTAATATCAGACAGAGGCGATTACGTAGTTGTGAACTCTAAGTTCATCTCATCTGGAGGGGCAGTAATAAAAAATTGTGACGAATTACTTAACCCAGCATTTGAAGGTGACATACTTATGGTCATGAGTGATGTACCAAATGGACGGGCAATTGCGAAATGCTATTTTGTGGAAACGGATAATTTGTATTCCGTGAACCAACGAATATGTAGATTATCTGCTATATCATCTAATTCAAAGTTCTTATTTTATCAATTAGATAGGAATCCATTCTATATTCAATTTGACGACGGTGTAAAACAGACTAACCTAAGGAAAAGTGAAGTCTTATCTTGTCCAATCCCACTTCCCCCAACTCTCACCGAACAAAAAGCCATCGCCACCGCACTCAACGACATGGACTCAGAAATTAAAGAGTTTGAAACCAAACGAGACAAATACAAGCAGATCAAGCAAGGGATGATGCAAGAACTCCTTACTGGTAAAACCCGACTGGTGTGAGTACTCAAAGCATCGGCAAACTCGAACGTGCCACCCAGAATCGGGTATTAAAACTGTTCCAGCAAGAGTTGGGCTACGACTATCTGGGTGACTGGGTGGATGAAACTCGGACCATCCCCGTCGAGGAGGACCTGCTATACAATTACCTGGTCAATATCAAAGGGTACTCTGAAACCCTCGCCAACAAAGCAATCGAGAAGTTTGACCGAGCGGTCTCCACTATTGGTGTCGGTCTATATGAGGCCAACAAGGAGGTGTATAAACTACTTCGCTATGGTGTCAATGTCCGGGAAGAACTTGGAGAAGCCAAGGAAAATGTCTTCCTGATCGATTGGGAGAACCCGTTGAATAATGAATTCGGAGTAGCTGAAGAAGTCACTTTTCACGGCAAGCACAATAAGCGACCTGATGTCGTCATCTATGTCAATGGGATTGCCTTGGGAGTCCTTGAGTTGAAGCGATCAAAAGTATCGGTATCCGAGGGTATACGACAGAACCTGGACAACCAGAAGAAGGATTTCATCCCGAAATTCTTCACCACCATACAATTGGTCATGGCGGGCAGCGATGCACAAGGGTTACGCTATGGTACCATCGGAACCACCGAAAAGTACTACCTCAAGTGGAAAGAAGAGTCAGATCGTTCATACGATTATTCACTAGACAAACATCTTGCCCAAATTTGCCAAAAAGAGCGATTCTTAGAGCTGATCCATGATTTTGTGGTGTTCGACAAGGGCATCAAAAAAATCTGCCGTCCCAACCAATATTTTGGTATCAAAGCCGCTCAAGAGCGAGTCAGTCACCGAGAGGGAGGTATCCTTTGGCACACCCAAGGTTCTGGCAAGAGTCTGACCATGGTTTGGCTCACCAAATGGATACGTGAGCATGTCAAAGATAGCCGTGTACTGATCATCACCGATCGGGAGGAATTGGATGAACAAATCGAGAAGACGTTTCTAGGTGTTGATGAGCATATTTACCGTACCAAGAGTGGTAGAGACCTGCTCAATACGCTGAATGAAAAGAAACCGTGGCTGATCTGTAGTCTGGTCCACAAATTTGGGAGACGATCTGATGATTCGGACTATGAAAACTATGTTAAAGACATACGTTCCAGTTTACCTACTAACTTCCAAGCCAAAGGTGATATCTATGTCTTTGTAGATGAGTGTCACCGCACACAGTCTGGTATCCTGCATGATGCGATGAAAGAAATCTTACCAGATGCGTTGTTTATTGGGTTTACGGGGACACCGCTTCTAAAGAAAGACAAAGCCAAGTCAATCGAAATCTTCGGAAGCTACATTGGCAGGCCCTATAAATTTGACGAAGCAGTCGAAGATGGAGTAGTCCTGGACCTCCTTTACGAAGCACGTGATGTGGAACAGTTCGTGACCGATCAGCAAGGCATCGACGATTGGTTTGAAGCAGAGACTAAAGGACTGACCGATGTAGCAAAAGTAGAGCTCAAGAAGCGATGGGGCAAAATGCAGGAAGTACTTGGATCAAAAGCCCGATTGGAAAAAATCGTCTACGATATCATCCGGGATTTCAAGGTCAAACCCCGGTTGTCTACTGGTGAAGGTAATGCGATGCTGGTTTCCAGCAGTGTCTACCAGGCCTGCCGGTACTATGAATTATTCCAAAGTGTTGGATTTAAAGAATGTGCGATTATTACCTCCTACGAGCCACATCATGGTGACATTAAAGGGGAAGAGACTGGTGAAGGAAATCCTACAGAAGCGCTGAAAAAATACGAAGTCTACCAGCAAATGCTTGGCAATCGATCGGTGGAGGAATTTGAGAAAGAAGCCAAGTCGAAGTTCATCAATGAACCAGGCAAGATGAAGTTGCTGATCGTGGTAGACAAACTGCTCACGGGTTTTGATGCACCATCAGCCACCTACCTCTACATTGACAAGTCCATGCAAGATCATGGCTTATTCCAGGCTATCTGTCGGGTCAATCGGGTGGATACGGAGAGCAAGACCTATGGATATATCATTGACTATAAGGACTTGTTCATGAGCCTCGAACGGTCGATCAATGATTATACCTCAGCGGCGTTCGAACAATACGATGGAGAAGATATCAAAGGGCTGTTGGCAGATCGATATGAAGTATCTAGGAACAATCTGGAGAATGCCTTAGAAGCAGTAATTGCTATCTGTGAACCGGTCTATCCACCGAAAGAAGAACCACAGTTTATTGGATACTTCTGTGGCGATCCTGAGGATTCGGAAGCTATCATTGCAACAGAAGAAAGAAGGGTGGCTCTGTACAAAGCCGTGGTAAAGCTTATTCGAGCCTACACCGAGATTGCCAATGAAATGCACAAAGTTGGTTATTACCAGGAAGAAGCAGAGAAGATCAAACGGCAGGTAAAGTTTTACACAGACCTACGAGAAACCATCAAAAGAGCAAGTGGAGACTGGGTTGATCTGAAAGCATATGAGGGTGGTATGCGCCAGTTGATGGATATGTATCTCGATGCCAAATCCAGCCGGAAAATCTCCTACTTCGAAAATGATTCGCTGGTCGATCTCATCTCGAATGTATCAGAACCATTGGCAGAATATGGTAGTAAGAGTCCGAAAGAAGTAATAGCGGAGACCATTGAGAACAATGTCAGGAGGGTGATCATCGAAGAGCGACAGACCAATCCGAAGTACTTCGAGAGAATGTCGCAATTACTGAATGAGTTGATCCGTCAGCGCAAAGAAAAGGCGATTGCTTACGAAATGTATCTGGAAAAGATCAAGGAGCTGGCTGAGAAAATAAGTAAGCCCTCGGAAACCACTTCCTATCCACATACACTTAAGACCAATGCCACCAGAGCATTGTTTGACAATCTAGGTCAGAACGAAAGTATGGCTATTGGGGTGGATGCTGTCATCCAGGCGACAAAGCTCGATGGGTGGCGTGATGGAGGTATCAAAGAAAGGAAGCTCAAGCTAGCGGTACTTGCAGTGCTACCAGAAAAGGATAAACTACGGATCGACGAGATCATGGACATTATAAAAGCTCAGCGTGATTACTAGGGAGCAGATCATGATTGGCAATGTGGAGATTGATGTCGTGCGCAAGGACATCAAAAACATGCATTTGGCGGTATATCCACCAAATGGTCGCATTCGTCTTGCTGCTCCTATTAAGACCGATCATGAAGTCGTCCGGCTCTTCGCTATCTCCAAGCTGGGATGGATCAAGAAGCATGTCAAATCCTTCCAGGATCAACGACGGGAAACACCAAGAAGCTATGTTTCAGGAGAGAGCCATTATTATCAGGGCAAACGTTATTTGCTGGAGGTCATTGAGCGTAAGGGCATCAATAAGATAGAACTGAGCGGTAACAAGAAGATCAAGATGTATGTGCGTCCTGGGACAACAGAATCCATCCGTGCTCAAGTGATGAAAGAATGGTATCGCAAGCAGCTCAAGGCTCAGATTCCAGAACTGCTGGAGAAGTGGGAGAAGATCATCGGCGTCACATCCAATGACTGGGGAGTAAAGCAAATGCGCACAAAGTGGGGAGCCTGCAATTCCGATGTCAAGCGTATCTGGTTGAATCTGGAACTGGCCAAGAAACCACCAATCTGTCTGGAATACATCATCGTCCACGAGCTAGTGCACCTATTGGAACGTCATCATAACAACCGTTTCGGGGCGTATATGGACAAATTTATGCCCAAGTGGAGATTGTATCGGGACCAGCTCAACGAGTTGCCTGTAGCGCATGGGGATTGGGGATATTGATGAAAACTTTAAGTTATGAATAACGCGTTGAGTGGTTAAGCTGCCAAAGCATGTTTGGTTTGGTTTATAGGACGGTTGTTTAAATAATTCCAGTATTGCTTAAAAGTTTTGGCTGCAACTTTCGTAATAATCCTGATTTCAAAA
>JAGQWZ010000621.1 GCA_020436835.1 Saprospiraceae bacterium
TAAGTGCCTGTGTCGAAGCGGATATTACGGGTACTTTCACGGTGATTCTCAAACACCAACCCGGAGTTAAATCGGCTACTTCCGATACCCAGGATGGAGGTACGGACATCGATCTTACCTTTGCCCTGAACGTAAATGACCAGGCTGATGCTCCCGGTTGCGAGAATGAAGAAGAGATCATTACGGATGTGATATTGACCTGGACCTCGGAGTCTGATACAGTAGTAGCCCGGGCTCAGGATCCGGACGGAGAAGGGCCGTTAGATCTGGAGATCCTCGATGATATTGTCTTGCTCGAGAATACCACTTACACCTTGTCAATCATGGTGGAAAATTCGATTGAGGGAGAAAACATCACCGACGAGATAATGGAAGAGTCAGATGAGCACATGTTCTTTTTTGCTTTCACCGAAGGTATTTTTAGTGATCCTTCCGGAGATGGGAATGTCGATAGCCGGGGTGATTCTGTTCATTATCTTGACTTTGATGCCAATGAATTGCCAGTGGGATTGTCAACTCAATGGTCTACTCAGACTGCTATGGGCAATGGGACTTTCCGGATCGTTTTAAAACACCAGCCGGAAGTTAAATCGGGCTCGTCGACGATTGACGATGGCGGTACAGATATTGATCTGACCTTTAATCTGGGTAGTATACCAACGGCCATTCGGGATTTTATTGCACCATCCGATCAATTGGAGATTCGGCCGAATCCGGTCGTCGATTATCTGGAATGGAATTTCAAAGAAGGCATTGAGCGCGAGGTTGGGCAAATTCAGATCCTTGATCTTTATGGAAGGTCACTAATGCAGATTGACCCGAAAGAATATATGGTGAATACAGGACAATTGCCTGCCGGTCAATATGTGCTGAAAATATGCGGAAGAGATAAAATATGGATTAAGCGATTTGTTAAATAGTAGGTTTTAATGAAACGGTAAACATCTTTTTTGTTTCGTCCTATATCATTAATCGTCCCCATCTTGAAAGGCAAGTCAATTTTTTAGTTTCAGGATCAGTAATTGTTTCTTCAATATTTTTTTCTAGCTCTTATTTTTTATATAAAATTTAATAAAAATATCCTCGAAATGTCTGAGTGTATTTTTTGCATCACAAGTAATAAAATCATTTAGTAGTGAAAATAGCCAATTTAATTCTTGAAATTCAATTGGACTTTAAAAAAAGGGGTATCATTTATTCGTTTACTCAAGTGATTTCGATATTTTAGATTTGCTATTAATAAATTGACTATGTCATTCTCAATGAGAATTAGTACTCCCTGGGTTTTTTCTAGTCACATAATCATCTGTCGTTGAATAGTATTATAGCTCAATGGAAGTATGAAATCACTTCAGCCCTGATTCGTCTTTTACTGCTGACCTGGCCGATTGGATTGGCCCTGGTTTCATGCAAACAGGCAGATAAACCGGTTAAATCGTACGATATACCCTTCACCAAAGAAGGGACCTTATCATTTTATCTGGCTGGAGGAGACACGGTACAGATCGACATTGAAGTGGCAAATACCGACCTCGAAATTACCAATGGATTGATGTATCGCAAATCGATGCCGGAATCTTCCGGAATGTTGTTCATTTTTGATAAAGATGAACCCCGGTCGTTCTGGATGAAAAATACTTATTTATCTCTTGACCTGATCTTTGTTAAATCTGACCTGCAAATCGCCAATATCTTCACCAATGCGATGGCATTGAGAGAAACCAGTATTCCTTCTGAGTACCCGGTACAATATGTTATTGAGGTTCCAGCCGGCTTCTGCTATCGAAACAAGATCTCCACCGGTGACCGGGTTGGTTTTAGTATTTTTTAGCGGAAACCGGTCAAGCTTTACCTTTTTTTTAATTACCTCTCCGATTAGGTGATATTTATCAGGAAACACTTTATCCATTTATTTATTGACTACGTATTGACCTTGGGTTCCACTTGTGAGCATCCGGTTTAGGCCCCCCGTACCGGGAAATGATTTTAAACATAGTATGGACAACCCGTTAAATGACAAAGAATATCGGAACCAGGATGAGAAAATTACCGGTAACTGTTCTTAGTGGGTTTCTTGGATCTGGTAAGACTACTTTACTGGATCAAGTTCTACACATTGGGCTGATTGGTTTGTGATCGAATGGATGCCTGTCTGGACAAAAATCACCAATTTGAGTGAGTGAAATTAGACGGGGTGATTATAATTTTGATTGAAATCTGATGCATATGAAAAATATTACTTTTTATGTGATTTTGCTGATCATAACTCTTCACTACCTTCCGGCAGGTGCACAAAAATATGATCCAAAAAACGGAACTACCACATA
>JAGQWZ010000622.1 GCA_020436835.1 Saprospiraceae bacterium
CTTTGCCAATTCAATGGTCTTTGTGCAGGCAAAGGAGGGAATTCCCTTTTCATGAAAAGCGGGCAGTCCTCCCAGGCAATCTGTATGAAAATGAGTCACGACCACTCCAATGATCTTTTTGTTCAATTCATGCTCGACCCAATCAATTAATTTTCCGGCATTTTCATTATCAACCGGAGTGTCGAAAATAATTGCCTCTCGCCCATCGACAGCAATCATTCCATTACAGCCAACCCTTCCGAACTGCTCCGTTTGCAAATATGAAATATGTAAATAAGTATGCTTTTCTACCTGTCTTACGGTGAGGTCACCCACCTGGTGAGCGGGATTTTTCATCGGTGGAAAACATCCTAAGAACAGAAGGAATACAAAGAACCTATTTGGGACCACAGGCATTCTATAATTTTCATTTTAAAAATAGATGGGTTACTCACTTTGCTTAATACCTCTCACTTCATTTAATTTCATCGTCATGGATACTGCTTCATCTTCCACCCATTCCAGATATTCTTCAATGACTAGCTTTTGTTGTACCGGATCGAGATATCCTTCATCAACCATTTGTTTTGAACCGGCAACTTTCGCCCAAATTCCAGCCCTGGTAGCAAAATCAGAGCGGTCACGACGATAGACTTCATCCGAATTGATTACCTCAATTTTCGCTAATCCGCACCGGGCCATCATTGAAGGGAGATGGTCAGCGATACGGTTGTCCATTCCGGCATCGGCTTTCCATTGCAAAAACGCAGCATAAAAATCCAGCATAGACGCTGGTGGAGCAGGATTCCATTCCAGATCTTCATGGTTGTAATCCAGGATTGAGATCATACCACCTTTTCTCAACAACTTCATCATAATCTTCAATGCCCCTTCCGGATCAGATAGCCATTGGAGCATTCGGGCAGATGTAATTAAATCAAATTTCAAATCCGAATTAAATTGAAAAAGATCACTGTGGACTAATTCAAGATTTTCCATATCACCATATGACTTCCTTCCACTTTCAATAAATGCGGAGGTATTATCAATACCAATCACTTTACCATCCGGTCCCACCAGAGTAGCCATATCTCTGGACATGGCACCGGTTCCACATCCCACATCAAGGACGAGCATTCCTCGCTTTAAAACTTCGGGCAGATGACGATAATCCACTGACAGAGAGCGGTGGTCAAATATACATGTAGCTTCCTGCCCATCCCGGTTAATCTCTTTATTTGCTTTCATTGATTCATAGAGCTGTTTTTTTAACCCAGGTCAGGGAGATTTTACCAGCGAATTAAGGGCAAAATGCTTTTCTAATATATTCTCCAAATATTCCTGATCTGTTTGATCAAATGAATCTTCCAGTGTACTATCCACATCAAAAACGGCAATTAAATTCCTGTTTTCATCAAAAACCGGGACGACAATTTCCGAACGGGAATTGGGGTCGCAGGCGATGTGTTCGGAGCCCTCTGCCAGGGCATGCGTATCCGGTACCACCTGAGTAGCTTTTTCACGGGCCGCCTTTCCACACACACCCCGGCTAAAATCGATATGCAGGCAACCAAGCGTACCCTGATAAGGTCCGACAATTAGATGATCGTCATGCACCAGGTAAAAACCAGTCCAATAGAAGTAAGGTAAATGTGTTTTAAGCAAGCAATTGATCGTCGACATTTTCAAAACCAAATGGGTCTCGCCTTCCAA
>JAGQWZ010000623.1 GCA_020436835.1 Saprospiraceae bacterium
CGTCACCGATGTTGTGGCGCAATACATACCCGGTGTGACGTATGGCGTGGATACCATCGTAACTTATTATTTTTGGAACGATCAGTCCAAAGAGCCGATCGCCGTTTGCTACACCGACCGTTCTCAACTACGGGTTACCGGGGTACAATTCAAGAATATACAGGCATCAACCAGCCGCAGAACATGGGATCGCACCAGCTCAAATCTGGATTTATTTCCCAATCCCAGTGGTAGTTTTCTGCACATAAGGACCGGCAATCTTCCGGCGGGCGAATATAGGGTCTCCATTCACAACTTACTCGGTCAGGAGGTTATCCGGAAAGACTACCCACTGGATTCCGGCACGCAACAACTGACGGTAGGAACGAACCAGTTACTCTCCGGCACCTATTTATGCATTTTATCCAGTGTCCGTGGTCCAATAGCCCACGCTCGTTTTGTGAAAGAATGATTTCTTTGCCAAACTTTAATGTGAATTGGTCATGGTTGATAGCCGGTGACTTGGCCGTTATTGCTATGTTTACCTATCGCCGAGAAGAGGATTGAGTTTCATGGTGGTCCATTAAACCCGGATCCATTTCTAATGTTCCCTTTTCTGAATTTTTAACCGGTCAAAACCTAATTAATGATGCTATTGAAGAGCATATACAGCCAAATTCTTTGTCCATTGCTGTTCATTCCAGTTGGCCTGCTGGCTCAGGAAGATGCCATTGAAATTTCCGGGACCACGAAAAGCAAAAATGCCAATGCCCCCCTGCCTTTTGTCTACGTCGTTTTGAAGACACTACCGGATTCTGCCTTTCTCACGGGTACCGTATCGGATGAAAACGGTCTCTTCACGCTCACGGACATAACCCCGGGAGAATACCTGCTGGATGTTTCTTACCTGGGCTATACTCCACATCGGAAGGCCCTTTTTGTGGGTTCCAATTCACCTTTTCTGGACCTGGGAGCTCTTTTCCTGGAAGAAGACATCCAGGAACTGGACGAAGTCCTGATCACAGGCAAACAGGATGCGCTTGCCACTACCATGGATAAGAAAACCTATACCCTGGAAGAAAACATCAGTCAGAGCGGTGGTAGTGTATTGCAATCGCTGAATAATTTACCCGGGATTACCTCCCAGGACGGACAGGTCCTGCTTAGGGGCAGCAATCGTGTACTGATCCTCATCGACGGCAAGCAATCCGCAATTACCGGTTTTGGCAATCAGAAGGGTCTGGAAAACATCCCGGCATCAGCCGTTCAAAAAATCGAGATCATTAATAATCCATCAGCCAGATACGACGCCAATGGCAATGCCGGCATCATAAACATCATTCTCAAAAAAGAGCAGCAAACCGGATTCAATGGCACCGTGGGTCTGACGGTGGGCCTGGGAGCACTTTGGGTACGCCAGGAGAACCTTCCCGGTATCCGGCCACAATACCACTCCACCCCCAAGATTAATCCCGGCTTATCGGTGAATTATCGCAAGGATAAAATAAATCTCTTTCTGCAAGCAGATAATTTATATACCCAAACCCTCAATAAAAATGAATTTGTCACCCGGAACTATGACAATGGCACCGTCATCCATCAGCAGTTGAAAAGGAACCGCAACACCAATTTCTTTACTTCAAAAGCCGGCCTGGATTGGTATGCCAATGATCACAACCGGCTAACCATCGCCGGTCTCTACAGCCAGGAATCCATTATGGACCGTGGTGATCAACCCTTCTTTGGTGAAAATTTCCAGGATCGCCTCAGGCTGTGGCAGTTTCTTGAAGATGAGGTGCTTACAGCAGCCGTTGCTTCCATCGCCTTCGAACATAAGTTTGATCATCCCGGAGAAAAATTGGAAGTGGGCTTTAATTACACCTTCGACCGGGAAGATGAAAAGTATTTCTTCGACAACACCTTACCCGCTGCCATGTACGAGGAATCGTTTTTTCTCATCGCCGACCAGCAGGTCGCTGATTTTAACCTGGACTATACCAAACCATTACGGCATGGACTTTTGGAAACCGGTCTGAAATTCCGGCGGAGAACCATCCCTACCGACATGCAATTCAATCCCAGCGTCAATTCACCACTCGATCCGGATGCCGACGGGTTGGCCACCTACAAAGAGACCATCCCAGCCATTTATGGCAATTACACCTATCAAGTCAAAAAACTGGAGGCCGAGATCGGGCTTCGGGTGGAATACGTCGATCTCTATTATGAAGTAGATCCCAATCACAATACCTATCACAGCGACGGTTACGATTACCTCCAGCCTTTCCCCAATGTCCGATTGACGTATAGTCTGAGCGACCGCCATAAGTTATCGGCTTTCTTCAATCGCCGGGTCGACCGTCCGGATGAGGTGGACATTCGCATATTTCCCAAATACGACGATGCCGAAATCATTAAGGTGGGAAATCCCGGTTTGAAACCACAATTCACCAACAGCTATGAGGTCGGTTATAAAAACATTTGGAATTCCGGATCCTTTTTTGGAGCGGTATTCCACCGCATGGCTGACGGTACGATCACCCGCATTGCCACCACCGTGGATAACAGCGAACTGATTTACACCATTTCCCAAAATGCCGGTAAAAGTCATCAAACCGGGATAGAGATGGTCATATCTGAGGAATTTTCGGACCTCCTTACGATTAATGTAAATGGCAGCGGTTACCAAAATCGATTCGATGCCTTTACGGTCGTCAATCAATACCCGGTGCCGAACACCTTTACCGCGGAAAAACAGGAGATCATCTCCGGCAACTTGAAACTAAATGCCACCTTTACCTTGGCCAATCACACGGACATTCAACTGACGGGAATTTACCTGGCCCCTGACCTGATCCCACAGGGCAAAATTGCGTCGAGATTTTCTCTGGACCTGGGCGTTAATCGGGAAATCCAACAAGGTAAGGGCTCTCTATTCATCAATGCGACCGATCTGTTTAATACCATGGTCATCAAAAAAGAAATTACGGGTAATAATTTCAGTTACGTGAGTACGGATTATTACGAGACACAAGTGATCCGGTTGGGCTACCGCTTTAAGTTTTAATAAAAATAATTCAATATCCCTCCGTAAACTCTGCGCTATACTCCGGGTAACTCTGTGGTTTATAATGATTCCCAATTTGAACTCCTTAATAACCCACCCCTTTTATTCCCCTCCCAGGAGGGGATTAATTCCGTTCCGACCAAAGTATTTATTAATAACTCTATATCCTTCCGTAAACTCTGCGCCATACTCCGGGTAACTCTGTGGTTTATAATGATTCCCAATTTGAATTCCCTTCAATACCCCTTCGTGAACGCTCTATCTAAATGGTATGGCTGTGGTTAATAAATCATTCAACCCTCAACATCCAAAATTCAACATTTCCTTAGCCTTTCTTCTCGCCTTCCGCCGGTTGCTGCCCGAATGCCTTCTGCAATTGCTCCGGAGTCAATTTCCAGTATTCGATGGCCGGGTTTTTCTTCACCTTTTCGTTGTACTCGTCAATGTAATGTTGATTCAATGAATC
>JAGQWZ010000624.1 GCA_020436835.1 Saprospiraceae bacterium
CCTGCCAGGGATGGAGTCCGGAATCATTTCCCATACTGTATTCGTACCAGGAATTATGGATGAATTCCTGAATTTCCTCATTATTTCGCAGATCGGGATCGTGTACTTCACTCAGATTCTTATTCAGAATCACGCCCGGAGGAAATTTAAAGCTGGAGACATCCCGGTAACCGTTTGTGGGAAGATCTCCGTACACCAGGTAGTTGCCAAGACCTCCTCCAATGTTCGTCCACTCCGGATAAAATGAGGCAATCGCCAGTAAATCCGGGATATATACCTGCTCGATAAATTCCTTTCCCTGCTTCAGTAGTGTTCCGACATAGGCCAGTCGTTCTGCATTAACGGCGGAGGCATCATCTAGTCCGATGGAACATGCCATACCTCCCACCAGATAATTGGGATGCGGATTTTTACCGCCGAAAATCGTGTGAATCTTGACGATTTCCTTTTGCCACTCCAGTGCCTCTAGATAATGCGCCAGTCCGATAAGATTCACTTCCGCAGGCAACTTGTAAGCGGGGTGTCCCCAATAGCCGTTAGTGAATATACCCAGCTGTCCACTCTCCACAAATTTGCCGATCCTTTTTTGCAGGTCGGAAAAATACCCCGGCGAGCTCTTGGGCCAATTGGAGATACTCTGGGCGAGTTCTGACGTCTTTTTCGGATCCGCTTTAAGCGCATTGACCACATCGACCCAATCCAGCGCATGCAGGTGATAAAAATGTACTGTATGATCATGCATGTACTGTGAGCAAAACATAATATTCCGAACCAATTCTGCATCCGGAGGTACAGCAATATCCAGGGCATCTTCAACAGAACGACAGGAAGCGAGAGAATGTACGGTGGTACAGACCCCACATGCCCGCCCGACAAAAGCCCAGGCATCACGGGGATCTCTTCCTTGCAGGATTTTTTCCAATAATCTCACCATTGTTCCCGAACTGTATGCATTGGTAATCTTACCATTGTCGATATCGGCTTCGATTCGGAGATGTCCCTCGATACGGGTGATTGGATCGACGACTATTCGGGTACTCATATTTACGGTTTTATAGTTTTTTAAAGATTAGCAAGGTTTCAATTGGAAAATGCACTATGATTTTTCTGAACTTTCATCAACCATCTTCTTATGGTCTTCTCTCAATTTGACCCGGGAAGCCACTGCATGGGCAGCTACACCGGCAGCAGTAATTCCAGCTGCCGCAATTCCGATCTTATCGGCATTGCTTTCGATACCAAATCCAGGAAAGTTTGGTATCCGTGTATAAAATGACCCATTATCCCAGAAATTCTCTTCACTACAGCCGATACAACCATGGCCGGAATTAATAGGAAAGCTGCCCCCATCGTTCCAACGCATAATACCACCGGCATTGTAGGTGGTAGGACCCTTACATCCTACCCGGTACAGGCAGTATCCTTTTTTTTTATTTTTATCATCAAAACTTTCAACGAAAAGGCCGGCATCGTAAAATGGTCTGCGATAGCATGAATCATGTACACGCTTTGAGTAGAAGGCTTTAGGCCTGCCGATTCGATCCAGTTCAGGTATACGGCCAAAGGTGACCAGATGAACCAGTACACCGGCCATCACTTCACCGATCGGAGGACATCCGGGTACCTTAATTATTGGTTTCCCTTTTATTAGTTTGTGAATGGGTGTTGCTCCGGTTGGATTTGGGCTGGCAGCCTGAACACAACCATTGCAGGCACAACTGCCCCAGCCAATGACTGCCTTCGCACCCTTGGCTGCCTCGTCCAGGATATCCATGGCAGACCTGCCACCAATGCAGCAATAAACTCCATCTTCATGGACTGGAACAGATCCCTCCACACACAGTACGTACTCACCGGCAAAATCCTTCATCGTCTTCTCCATCGCTGCTTCAGCCTGATGACCGGCAGCTGCCATAAGCGTTTCCGTGTAGTCAAGGGAGATTTTATCCAGGATAATATCCGCTACCATCGGATGGGAGGAGCGTATAAAGGATTCGCTGCAACAGGTGCATTCCTGAAAATGCAGCCAAATGACGGGAACCCGGGCATGCGACATTAGGGCGTCGGAAACCTGGGCAACCCCATTTGCTTCCAAACCCATATAGGCAGCGATCATCGTGCAAAACTGCATGAACTCCCGGCGGGAATAACCCTTTCGACGCAATTCCTGATAGTACGTCGGTCTGCTGGTGTTGGTCGACTTCATTGAATCTACTTTTTCTGGATGGGTAAAAAAACTGCAGGAAATTATCATTATCTAATCATGGGAATGCTGATTATTATTCACTACATGCAATGATATTGATCACTACCTCTGATAATACTCATTGTTAACTTTAAAGTTGTTTTTGACTTAAATCAGAAAAAAATCATCATTATGAATAACAGATTTGTTGTGACACTTCTGACCCTCTTACCGCTAAGTTTATTTGCTCATCCCGGACATGAAGCGTTGGAGGACCAGGGATTGATTCACTATTTGACTTCTCCCTTGCACTTGAGTTCTTTGCTGCTTGCCATAATCGTCGCAGGGGTAATTTACTGGAGAATTAAATTGCGTGAAAAGCCACAGCAGAATTCGAAATAGACCCGATGCATGAGTTGTCTATAGTCATGAGTATTCTGGATATTGCCCGACAGCAAATGCAGTCGCAGGATGCCATGCATCTTGAGCAGATAGAGCTTGAGATTGGTACTCTGGCTGGAGTGGAAATGGATGCATTTGATTTTGCCTGGGAAGCAGCGGTGGTAAATACGGTTATGGAAAAGACCAAAAGAATAGTGCACCAAATACCGGGGAAAGCACGATGTCTCAGTTGTGGTCATCAATACGAATTAGCCCAGCTTTTCGATCCCTGCCCAATTTGCGGTGAATATCTGAATGAGTTGATTCAGGGGAAGGAGTTGCGGATTAAATCTTTAGTTGTAGACTGAATTTATTAATTAAATAATTTCAAATTATGTGCAGTACTTGTGGTTGCGGAAATTCAAACGATGTTGTAACGATCACCAAAATAGGGGAGGAAAAAAATCATGAGCATTTTATTCCCGGTACCGGGCAATCCCTTCATCACCATCATCATGATCAGCACACCCATGACCATCTCCACCATCATGGTCATACTCATGACGTGGAAAAACCGGTAAAAACCACCATTCTGCTGGAACAGGATATCTTACAGAAAAATAATTTACTGGCTGAAAGAAACAGGGGTTATTTTGAAGCCAAAGACATCCTTGCACTAAACCTCGTCAGTTCACCTGGTTCCGGTAAAACCAGTATTCTGGAAAAGACATTACACGATCTGGCAACAGATTCAAACTGTTATGTGATCGAAGGTGATCAACAATCTTCGAACGACGCTAACCGGATTGCCAAAACAGAAGTGCCGGTTATCCAGATAAATACGGGCAAAGGCTGCCATCTGGATGCCGACATGATACATCGATCATTACGGCAATTAAAACCGGAAAATGGTGGGCTCGTATTTATCGAGAATGTCGGAAATCTGGTTTGTCCGGCTATGTTTGACCTGGGTGAAAATAAGCGGGTGGTGATTATTAGTGTCACCGAGGGCGATGATAAACCCATCAAGTATCCGGATATGTTTTATTCGTCACATTTATGCTTAATCAATAAGATTGATTTATTACCATATGTCGATTTTAGCGTGGAGAAGGTAAAAGAATATGCCTCAAGAGTTAATCCTGCCCTTGAATTTATCGAGGTTTCGGCTACTTCTGGTGAGGGAATGGATCATTGGTATCAATGGCTTCAAAAACAACAACCATAGGATAAATGTGTCTCGCGATTCCAGGAAAAATCACTTTTATTGAAGCCGGTCAGGATGCTACTTTTCGTACGGGGAAAGTCTCCTTTGGTGGGGTAGTGAAGCAAGTCAATTTAATGATGATACCCGAAGCCAGGGTCGGTGATTATATATTGGTTCACGTGGGAGTGGGAATAAGCATTGTGGATGAGTTAGAGGCAAGAAAAACCTTTGATTATTTGAAGGAAATGGGTGAGCTTGAAGAACTTGATTTAGAATAATTACGCTGAATTGGCCATTCTATTTCTACCTCATTATTTTCCATGCAATAAGTTTGAAATGAATTCCCCGGAGAGCTTCTGAGTTTCCTTTACCCTATAGTTCCCCGCAAAGCTCCGGCCTTCCTATCATAGGCAATCGCTGCGAGCGTCGACATTACTGCGACCCGTAGCCTCATTTTTAGCTCGTTTGCGAATAGAAAATTGTGCCTGCGGAAAAATCGAGCGAATAATGCAACTTCCTCCCGGTTGTCATTCTATACGATGGCAAAAAATAAATTTCATAAGTTTGATTAATTGATAACATCGCACTATGAGGGATACCAGGAGAAGATTTCTACAGAACACCATTTTAGCTGTTCCGGCGATCAAGTTCGGGATCATGAAAAGATCAAAGGAAGGGAGTCGCCCCTTAGTGATGTCTACCTGGGATAGCGGAGTGATTGCAAACGAAGGTGCCTGGCCGGTATTGAGTACACAGGGAAGAGCACTGGATGCGGTTGAACAGGCGGGCATCGCTATCGAGAATCATATCAGTTGCTGTGTTGGATTAGGTGGTAATCCGGATAGAGACGGCTATGTTACACTGGATTCGTGCATTATGGATGAGAAGGCAAATTGTGGATCTGTCGCTTTTTTGGAAAGAATCAAACATCCGGTTTCCGTTGCCAGAAAGGTGATGGAAAAAACACCTCACGTTATGTTGGTTGGCCAGGGAGCTCAACAATTTGCAGTGCAACAGGGATTTCATCTTGAAGAGCAGAAATTGTCACCGGAGGCGGCAAAGGCATACAAGGACTGGCTTAAGAATTCGGAATATAAACCAGTGAAGAATATTGAAAGAACTCAGACCAACAAAGGTAAGGGGCCTTTCGTGCCGAACCGGCTGCAAGATGGGTCGTTCAATCACGATACCATGGGTACTATTGCCCTGGATAGCCGTGGAGACCTTTCCGGGATGTGCACCACCAGTGGCATGGCCTTCAAAATGCGGGGGCGGGTAGGAGATTCTCCGCTTATTGGCGCAGGTTTGTTTGTGGATAATGAAGCGGGTGCCGCAGTCGCCACCGGGCAGGGAGAGGAGATAATCCGGATCAGTGGATGTCACCTGGTTGTCGAATTAATGCGCAATGGTGCGTCTCCTCAGGAGGCTTGTGAAAAGGCAATTGAACGGATCATCAAGAGAGATCCGGTGAGGGCGAAGGATTTTCAGGCTTGTTTTATTGCGATCAGCCGAGGGGGTGATACTGGTGCATTTGCCGTGCATCCGGGCTTCAATTTTGCGATTTGGAATTCAGAAATTGAAAATACTGTATTCGATAGTAAGAGTTATTTCTCCGATTAAGAAGAAGGGATGCATCGAAATTCGCATTATCGATACATCCCGTGAAAAATGAGAAATTGAAAAGGTAATTTTATTGGGATTTAATAAATTTCTTCGTTCGCACTTTTTCACCGTTGCTTCTGACCAGATACATTCCGGGAGTTAGATCTTGAATATTTATTTCGATGCGATCGGAATCCGGATGTATTTCCTTTACCACCTGTCCGTTGATATTCAGGATCTCAATTCTATTTGAACTTTCCCGTGTGCCAAGTTCCAGAAATATTTTTTCGGAAGCCGGGTTCGGATAAATATTTAAATCATCAATCTCATCTGGAGATGCGCCGGGAGAAAAACCAGGATCAAAGGTTATGTCACATTTTACCTCAATATTTTGATCATGCAAAAGTTGTACACCTCCACATACGGCTGCTTTCCAATGCCGTATGATCGAACACGAACCGTCATCACAGTCACCCACTATGGTTTGACCCAAATAGATTGGAATATATTTACCGCATTGATAAGCAAAATCAGGCACAGGAGGAATCTGGCAGAAAGCCACCTGATCTTCGGGAAAAGGAATTTCGGTGGTGGTATCTTCCACGATTCTCCATTCAAATTGTTGGTAACATATTCCCTCGTTGCCACAGCAGTCAATGATCTGATATGACCGGGTCAGGACATATTCACAAGGATTGATCTGAAGCATGTCATCACCCAGATGATTTACCTGAAAATCATCGCATTCCGGTGAGTTTACGAAGTGCAGGTCCGGATCAGGTATATCGGGGAACGAAGAAACGCAACCAAAATCCACATCTCCGGGGCATAATTGACCGAAATTAAATGGATCAATTGGTGGTAAAGTGTCATAAACGGCTATCACATCGTTGGATCCCTGACCGCCTAATAGTAAAATTGTCTGATCACAGGATGATTGATTGTCACAGAAGTCGGTGGCTGTAAAAGTGCGGGTGATCAAGGTTATTCCATCAATTAAACTGATACTACTGGCTGTCATGCTGATGTCTTGCACACCACAATTGTCGGTGGCCGTAACGGCATCCAAATCGACCGGTGGTATGTGATGCGGAGCGCAGTAGATCAGGTCCGGCGGACAATTAATGACCGGGGCTTGGGTGTCTTCGGTCCAGCTTACTTTTTGCCGGCAGCTTGCTGAATTTCCACAATGATCAAATACTTTGTATTCGATCCAATAATACTTTTGACATTTAGTCTCATAAACGTTACTGACATTATCCCGGATGATTTTTGCCACACCGCAATTGTCCGAAGCAATAATACCATAGTCGGGTGATTGTAATCCCAGGTCGGTGATTTCCGGATTGCAGCCCAGGTCAATGTCAGCCGGGCATTTTTCAATTACGGGCCGAATTTCATCGATGGTCCAGGTAAAAGTTTGATAACAATACGATTCATTGCCACATCCATCGGCTACAATGTAAGTTCGGGTGATTGAATAGTCACAATTGAACACTGTGATGTCCGAGTTTTCAATCCTGATGGTGACCTTACTACATTCGTCGGATGCAATCACTTGGTCCGGTTCTGGTTTTGGTAAAAAATCATTGAGGTTTTCGTAATCCGGATTGCATCCTAAATACTGATCCGGTGGACAGGAGATGATCAGGGGTGGTGTTAAGTCGGATATCCAGGTGATTTTCTGTTCGCAAATAGCCTGGTTACCGCAACAGTCTTCCGCCAGATATTTCCTGATCCGCAATTGGTGACAATCAGAAGGATTTGAAACGATGACATCCGTTAGCCAGGAAACCGTCGGAGTGCAGCAGTGGTCCTCTGCTATGACTTGCCCGGGGTCCGGTGCGGGAATTGCTGCCGGATTACATCCCAGATCTATATCCTTAGGGCATTTGATCCGGGGTGGATCATGATCCTCCTTCCAGGTGTATTGTATGATATAAAGGTAGCTGTTACCACATTCGGTGTAGATGACGAAGGTTCTCTCCAGCCAATAATTACATCCATCGTTACCTCTTTTATCACCCTTCCATTTCGCAGTTTCACCACATCCCGGTGGGGTGAATACTTCAGGGGAAGGAATAGCTCCGGGAAAGACAGGATTGCATCCTAACGAGATGGTGATGTATATGTCCTCAAGTTTATCTGGTTCCAAAGTGAAGTAGATATGTTGGATAAGACTCAACTTGTTTCGGCAGTCGTCGGAAATTTCATAAAACCTTTTCAGGATCTTATGAGAGGAACAGTCTTGCTCTGAGATTAAATCTTTTGCGTGTGAGATCATCGGATTTTTACAGGATCTCTTGATTTGGACTATGCGTTTATCCGGCAGAGGTAGCTCGTCCATACTTTTGATACAGCCGAGGGTCAGGTCATCGATTTCCGCATCAATTTGTGAGTGGGAAAGTGAGAATAGGCATAGGGATATAGAGAGAGCACACAGGCTCTTAATGAAGATCTTCATAGTTGATAATTTGGTTAAGTAATCCGGTATTTCAGCTTTCTGCGCTTATACCATTAGTAGTTCATAGTATGTCTCAAAGAGTTGCCCCATGCGGTAATTCCACAGAAAGAATGGGATTAGTGATGGTATTTTATACGGTTGCCTTTCTCTGTTAAAAGAAGTATCTTTCCCAAGCTTGTTACAACTCAAGTACTTTTTAAGTGATCATTAGTAAAAATGGATTCATTTTCAAGGAACAGAAGTTATATAGATATCCGGATAACTTTTTTGTGGTTAATCTGCTCCTTGCACTTTGCCTTGAGCTCGGGACAGGATCTCGTAGGCGTAAAGGATTTCATTCTGTCGGGTGATGCCGTCGCTCTGGGAGACCAATGCGTGAGACTTACGCCTCCAATCGACTGGGCAGGAGGCTCTGCCTGGTACCGGGAGGCGATCGATCTGGAAGGATCATTTGAGATGGAGGTAGAACTGATGTTCGGCTGCGATGATATCGGAGGCGCCGATGGAATCGTCTTCGCTTTTACGCCTTATCAGGGGCTAATCGGTGGCTCAGGTGAAGGAATGGGTTTCAGAGGGCTGCGCCCCTCGCTCGGACTGGAATTTGATACCTGGGAAAATGAACATTTACTCGATCCACCGGAAGATCATGTCGCTCTATTGCAACATGGGTACGTGAATCACACCTATAATTTGAAGGGCCCCATCCTGATACCGAACGTGGAAGACTGCAAATTGCACAAAATTGCCATTAATTGGGATCATCAAAGTCTAGTGTTATCCGTCGGTCTAGATGGAAAAGAGGTGTTATCATATCAGGATGATATCGTCAAAAATATTTTTTTCGGTGAATCAAAACTTTATTGGGGAGTGACGGCAGCCACGGGACGGTATAATAACCAACACGAAATCTGCTTTCGAAAGCTGGAATTTATGGAGCCGCTGGCCTCTTTTCAGTTTCATCCCCGGGAAGTTAAGTTGTTGATACGGGGAAATATTTTTCCCCTGGATGTTTCTTTTCGACGGGGAGCTGGTGCGCTAACGGAAGACCAAATTCCCGAATTAAATAAACTATTAAATCTCCTGAATAGTAATCCGGATTATGAACTGGAAATTGATGGACATGTAGATGAATTATCCAATGCAGATGCAAATCATGATTTGTCTTTGGACCGGGTAAAAAACATCCGCGAATTTCTTTTGGCGAAGGGTGTTTCGGCGAGCCGGATACATATCAATGCTTACGGAGACAAATATCCGGTGGATAGAAAGGATCCGGCCAATGCCTACCGGAACAATACCCGTATTGATATTAGATTCTACAATCCCCGCACCTAGTAAACTGCAATATACTGGGACATGAATTTACGTTTCTACACTCGCTTTTCGACCCGACGCCAAAGGCTATGGCCGACGGAGTCCTGACAAGTCGCCGTTCCTAGCTTCGCCACCCTGTTGCCGTATACGGTCAGCATTTGATCTAGTAGATAAATCCACAAATGTCGGTGGTTAATTGTAGTATCTTTTTGAGATTTCTCGTGGCGAAAATGTTCGCTGTAGCTCCGGCTACATCTGTGCTTTTCTTCTCAGATCTCATCAAAAATCTTATTAAATTATCTCACTGATGCTTATGGGTTTATCTACCAAGTGTTTCGTGTAAAAGTAAGAGTACAGAGGAGCGTCCGATTTTTTCACCAGGACCAGGCGCACTACGCAGGCATAGTGAAGCGCTCTCGAGGCTCTGTAAAACGCAGTCACGGTGAAAAAGGATAAGCTAATCTGTGTCGTTATTTAAGCGACGGAACACCAGTACAAAATGATTCCAATTTACACTGCTCCTATAGATATTACATTTCGCTTGTGCGAAAGGAAATGTATTTTTATTGCCTTATCTTAACTCTTAATTGTAGGTAATTCATGTTAAAATTTGGCTTAATAGTTCTGTGGAGTTTTCTTATATCAGGTGGTATTTTGGCGCAAAGTGCTTTGGATGAAGCGACGACCGTGATGGAAGCATGGCTTGATGCCCAGAAGGATTATGACAATCTCCCGGGAATTTCGGTTGCGTTAGTTCATGATCAGGATATTATCTGGAGCAAGGGATTTGGTTGGTCTGACCAGGATGATGAAGTTCCTGCTACTGCTACTACGAAGTACAGTATTTGCTCCATTTCGAAGTTGTTTACTTCCATTGCCATTATGCAGTTGTATGAGCATGGAAAATTGAGGCTGGATGACCGGATTGAAGATCTGCTGCCCTGGTATGACCTGAAGCAACAGTATGAGGAAAGTGGTCCGGTTACTATCCGGAGTCTCTTGACGCATTCATCTGGTCTTCCCAGGGAGTCCGATCATGCTTATTGGTCGAGACCGTCATTTGCTTTTCCGACGCAGGAGGAAGTACGAAAGGGCCTTCACAACCAAGAGACGCTGTACCCGGCGTCGACCTATTTTCAATATAGCAATCTGGGGATGACCTTGCTGGGCGAGGTGGTTGCGGAAGTATCCGGGATGCCTTACGGTGAGTACATAAATAAAAATATTCTCGAGCCGTTGGACCTGGACGATACCGAAACCTATCTCCCGGAATCGGAATGGGGAACTGCCCTCGCTACAGGATATGGGGCCAAAGATCGAAAAGGACAAAGAGACAGGTTGGATCTGTTTGATGCCAGGGGTATTACTGCTGCTGCCGGTTTCAGTTCGACGGTTGAGGACCTGGCAAAGTTTGCGGCGTGGCAATTCCGGCTGTTGAAAAATGGGGGAGAGGAGGTACTTAAAGCTGTTACCCTGCGCTATATGCAACAGGTTCACTGGATGGATCCGGACTGGAAAACATCCTGGGGATTAGGATTTTCAATCTGGGAAAGTGAGGGACACAGCATGGTTGGACATGGAGGATCTTGTCCCGGATATCGAAGTACCATCATGATTGATCCGGAAAAGGAGATTGCTGCCGTTGTGATGATCAATGCTCAGGGCGTAAATCCGTCCAAGTACGCCAGAGGTTTAATGGAATTGTTTAAGCAGGCAGATGGAAAGGATGCAACACCGGATAGTCTACAGCTTCAGACCTATGCAGGATACTATAATAGTCAGCCCTGGTGGCCGGAAGAATTATTAGTGACCTGGCAGGGAAAATTAGCTTCCATACCGCTTCCCAGCGATAATCCAGCGACGGAGATGACGTTAATAAAACAGGTGGAAGGTGATCATTTTCGCAAGATCAGAAAGGATGACGAGTTGGGTGAGGACATCATTTTCGGAAGAGATGAAAAGGGTGACATTGACAGGTACACCCAGCATAATAATTTTTATATGCGGATTTCCGGTCTGGATCATTAACCTAGTAGATAAATCAACAAATTTCGGTGGATAGTTGTAATATTTTTTTGCGATTTCCATGGCGAAAATGCTCGCTGTAGCTCTCGCTATGACTGCGTTTTACGCCTCGACTGGCACAAAAATTCATCTCAGACTTTGCCACAACAACTTATGGCTTATCTACTAGTATCTGGAACAGACTTCATCGATAAGATTTTCCAGCTTAACTTCAGTTGCCGCTGCATTTCATCCTGGTGAGCATAATCACAAATTGAAATGATACTACTCATCTGGATGGTATGCCCTTTTCAAATATCTTAAAGGATCGAAAGAAAATCAGATAAGAAATGAAGGATATACAAGTGAAAGAAATAATGAGCCGTGGGGTTATTACTATACAGGAGGGCGACCGGCTCTCGAAAATCGAAGAGATTTGGAAATCCAATCCAATTCATCATTTAGTGGTGTTGAAAGGTGACCGGGTCGTCGGCGTGGTTAGTAAAATTGACATGTTAAAGGCTTATAATGGATTGAATGGCGGAAATTCCTCTCAGGTATTAAGTACCCTGACTGCAGGAGATATCATGACCGGTAATCCTCTTACAGTAGAGCCGGATGACACGATCGGGTTGGTTGCAGATATCATGCTGGCTAATAAATTTCATTCAATCCCAGTAGTGGAAGACGGCGATCTGGCCGGAATTGTTACCAGTCATGATCTTATAAAATACGGCTATCGATGAAAGAAATGGCAAGTACGGCTTTGAGCGAAGTGATGTTGCCCAACCTGGTTGTTCTAAAGCCCGTTGATACCCTAGACAAAGCAGCGGAGGCATTTAAGTTATATCCCTTTCATCATCTGCCGGTAGTGGACGAGGACATGATTCTGGTTGGTATGTTGAGTAGTACTGATCTTGAAAGGGAGTCCCATGGCCGTTCGCTCTTTAAACACCACATGAAAAACCAGCATGACGATGCGCTCTTCCGGTCCCTTCTGGTCAGGGAGGTGATGGTAGATGCGGTGTTTCAACTGTCTCCTACTCATACGATCAGGGATGCTTATGAAGCATTTAAGAAAGGACGTTTTCGAGCTATTCCTATCGTTGAGGATGGTATTCTGGTCGGATTAATTACACCCCTGGATGTCATCCGTTATCTGTTGGAAGACGATTAGAGGCTGATGAAGATTGATATAATACGCCATGGTAAGTGAAATGGAGTCTGTTACCTATGGTCATTGTGCCAATGACCATTATCACCAGTTATCGATTCCTCTACTTTTATACCTTTGCGCTGTCTGATTACTTCATAGATAATAACGGATGGACGGAAAGAGTTATAAACAAAAACCAGATATATGTCCTTGGTATTTAGATGATCCTACTGTATCTGAGAATCATTGCTACACATGTTTAAAAAGAAATCTTTCACTATTCGCAGAACTCAGTCGAATCGAATTATTGAAATTGGATGAAAATCGCAACACACTGTTTTTTAACAAGGGTGAGAGTGTCTTCAAACAAGGTTTAAAACCCGCAGGACTATTTGCACTCTCTTCGGGAAAAGTGAAGAATATCCACCTCAATGAGTCAGGAGGAACTCATCTGATTAACCTGAATAAACCGGTCGATTTTTTAGGATTCAGTGACTTCATTTCCGATCAATTACATTCTTACTCCTGTATCGCCATAGAAAATTGTTCAGTCTGTTTTATTCCAGCCGAAGATTTATACGGAGTTCTTAAAAGTAATCCTGCCCTTTCATTTAAGTCCTTACAATATATCAGCAATGAATTCAGAGCATACCGCACGCGAAAAAGTAACCTTCTGGGTAAAAATATGCGAGGTAGAATGGCTGATACCCTTTTGTACATCTATCATTTTTTTAACGTGCAAAAACAAGCTGACTTCCTGGATCTTGACCTGACAAGAGAGGATTACGGTAGTCTTGCCCAGATGAATACAGCAAACTCTATTCGAACTCTGTCTGAGTTCAGTAAACGACGGCTGATAAGGTTTGAAGGACATGTACTATATTACCTGAATGTCAAAGGGTTGCAACAGATAAGTCTGACCGAATGATTGTACCTGAAATCTCGTTGAATTAAATATCGGATAATTTTGTCCGATATAATAAATGTAGCTATCTTTGTGGCCAAAGCGTTGATAGATGTTTTCCAAAGCATGCGAATACGGAATTAGGGCTTGCCTTCATTTAGCCCGTTTATCGGAAATGGGTGAACGAACCAGCCTGCGACAAATTGCCAAAGCCATCGACTCACCAGTGGCTTTTACGGCCAAAATCCTGCAACTATTGGCAAGAGACGGAATTATACGCTCTATACAGGGTCCGGTGGGAGGTTACGAAATACCGCAGGAGCAATTGCCGGGTATTTATCTTAGCGATATCATCAAAGCTATTGATGGTGACCATATTTATATAGGATGTGGTTTAGGTTTAGATCATTGCAATGAGAAAAAGCCATGCCCGTTACACTTTCAGTTTAAGGCAATAAGAGATGATTTGAAAGAGATGCTGCAAACCACATCAGTGCGGGATTTAGTCAGTCAGTTACAAGACGGTGTAACATTTTTGAAACGATAAGTAATCGCAAGTTAGAAAGGTCCGAAAAATATATTATGGAAAGCTGGAAGGACAAAGCGGATATCGGGGATATCAAGATGTTAGTTAATAATTTTATGGGAGAGTTCGACAGGATGAACTGCTGGGAGCTATATTTGATGCTGTCATTTAGGATCGATGAGATGAACATTTAGATAAGATGTACCGTTTTTGGGAGAATGTACTCCTTGATTCACACACTTATTATGGAGCCCCCTTTAGACCTCATGGTAAGCTTCCGGTTAACTCTGGTCAATTTATAAGAGGAAAACTTTCCTTTTCGAATCAGTAGATGAGCATTTTATTGGAGCGAAAGTAGATGAAGCAAAGTGGAGAGCTCAAAAGTTGGCGGAAATGTTTCAGATGAAAATTGTGTACCATCAGAATCTCAATTCTCATGAAAAAACATTGTTATAAAGATTGTTAAACAATAAATAAGGTCAGTATGGTCTACCGACATGCTGTCGAGACTTTGTGATACTGTGATCACCACTGTCAGGCTTAGTTAGAATGGGTTATACAATGGAATGAACACTACCAGACCATCATTTGGTTTTGTTGAAAAAAATTTGATTTTCGATCATATCGGAGTCGAAAAGCAGTTCTGGATGGATCTACAATCAGAAACTTTCGAAGCAGATCAAAGCAGAGTAACAACTGCTCAAAATCTGGAAGTTGCGTCTACAGCAACCTAGGGTATATTGCAAAACTACTAGATCTATGCGAACCTTGGGTAGTGGAGGTGGTATGTGAGGTAAATTTCTGGTGCAGAGACTGCATAACTGAGCAATGGACCTTCTATAAATATTATTGTAAGAAGTATAGCTGAGAGGCATTTAGGTTTTCGCCCAGGTTCATCATTCACCTGGTAACCGCATTTGCTTTACTTCAGACTTTGACATTCTATCCAATCCTCAGATTTCAAATGCACTGGAAAAATTTGGAAGCCTACTTTTCCACTCGAATTGGAAATATCTTGTCCGAGTTATCAGAATGGAGTTTCAGACAGTTTAGAGAACTTCTAAATTATGAAATAATTCAGAGTTTTTTGTCTTAAATAGAAAATAAATGTAGATTTATATTTAAGACAAATTAATCTTAAATACTTAAAAGTGTATGTTTACTTATAGTGTATGTTCATTTCCCTCTGTTTCTTGATTTTCTTCAATAGCGTATGAGAAGTACTAATATTTATTTCTTCGTGAGTTTTTGCCTTTTGAGCGTAGGCCTAATGGCTCAGAATGGGAATACTGGTGTAGCGCAGCTCTTTACACAAAAATGTGGTATATGTCATACGATTGGCCGGGGTAGGCTGGTTGGTCCGGATCTTGCGGGAGTTCATGATCGTCATTCAGAGGAATGGCTAGTCGAATTTATCCGTTCCTCCCAGTCAATGATCAAGAAGGGAGACCCCCAGGCTTTGGCTTTATTTGAAGACTACAATCAGGTTGTGATGCCA
>JAGQWZ010000625.1 GCA_020436835.1 Saprospiraceae bacterium
ATGTGCATTTTATCCAAATAAGCGAACAGCGTAAAGCGTGCACCGAAAAGCAAATTTTACTCCAGCCGTTTATACTTATATTTAATTGGTCCTTCAATCCCAGAGGAACTGAAAATAATTTCATCATGATTTATTATGATAATAGAAGATTCTTCCTCTCTTAAGTCTTTAACTACAACCTGGATCGTATATGTTGTATCGTTCACCTTATATGTTCCTGTCTGGGGATCAAGAGAATTCACTAATTCAAAGTAAGTGCCGTCATGGTAAAATTCATAAATTGGTCCTTCATATGGCAAAGTTTCCCATTCAGTCAGGCTATAAGGGAAACCCATTACTTGAATCATTTGCCATTTGCCAATAATTACCTTGCTAAGAGTATTGTCTTCCAATATATCTTCTTTGTGGCATGCAATACATAATACTATTATGCAAAAGAGAAAATTCATCCATTTCATAATTTGACAATCTTAATGGTCTTATTTAGTTGTTGATCAACCAAATTCAAAGTATATAATCCGCCTGGCCAATTTTGGATCGGGACCAATAATTTCCTAGCTGTGCTAATGGTTTGTTCGTGAATTATCCTGCCATTGAGGTCATGAATTACCAAATATTTCGGTTGGAAACCTTTATGAAATTCAATAAGCAACTCCTGATCAGCCGGATTGGGTGAAATCGAAACTTCCTGAATGGCATCATTATTTCTGATTTCCATTATCGGATCACTGGTGATCGAACCTAAATTGCAGATGGCTGTGGCAATTCGGGTCGCACTGTTTTCATTACCCGTCCCAATGGTGTAACCATTAAAAGTAATATTCGGATTGGAAAAACGGGGTGCGCGCACCGTATTGTCTGTTAGTGAGGAATTATACATGACAGTAATTCCTTCATCTCCTGAAGCAAATAAGTATCCGTGCCCACAATCGGGATTTGGATCCTGACCAATCCCGGTTAATTGATGTCTTGCTTTAAACAAATGACCTACTTCGTGCGCAAAGGTCCACCGGCCCGGCCCGGCATATGGTGCGGAAACGATGGCAAATTTACCTCCGATATAAGCAGCACCTGCAAAGGGATAATAATTCTGAGCTGTTATTAATACAGCAACATCTGCATCATAAGTATTCAGTATAGCTTGACCGATACTTGCACTTGCAAATGTGGCCAAATCAATATCGATTCTGTCTAAATAGGGGCTGTTGGAATAATTAAAGCTGGAAATCGTATGACACATGTATTGGTTAGTAATTTTTCTAAATTAATCCATTCCTTGCCGGTTGTCAATGATGAAAGGTGAGTTTAACATATTTTATATATACCACAGTCTCATCGATTTAAAACAAGATATTCCCATGTCGGACCATTCCCCCTTTGCAGGGGGCAAGGGGGATGTAACCCTTTGAAGGGGGCAAGGGCATGTAAATCTCATGATTTTGTGGTAACGCGAAGCTTCATATAGGTATGGCTTCAAGACAATTGTAAACCTTGATAAAGCTAACTCATTGCTTTTAAACAAGATTTTATCACATTCAGGATCATTCTCTATTGCTAGCGCAGA
The DNA here is from genome assembly GCA_020436835.1 of Saprospiraceae bacterium. GTDB lineage: Bacteria > Bacteroidota > Bacteroidia > Chitinophagales > Saprospiraceae > JABDMH01. Next base: position 1,565 of record JAGQWZ010000625.1, read on the forward strand.
CTGAAACGCCTGGGGAAAGTAGGCTGGAAGGATGTTTTCCCTAATCAGAGCTTAAAAAAGGATTGAAATATCCACCAGACAATTCCTATTTTCGGTCTTTACTGTCAAAAGCCAATAACACATGTCATTCAAAAAGTGGTACCTGAAATTCTATCCTTTCCTGATTCCCGTTTTTCTGCTGGTATTCGCCTGTAATTCTTCTTCGGAAGGTAACCGCGACGAGGACGAAGGGGAGGAAGAGCAAGAAGAGGCCATGGAAGAAATGATGGAGAACCAGGCCCAGATGAAGCCGATTTCGGAGCCGTTAGTGACTGATATCTATACCGCAGACCCATCCGCTCATGTTTTTGATCATAAGTTGTACATCTATCCGAGCCACGATTGGGAAGCCGGTATACCGGAGAATGACCTGGGCGATCATTTTGGGATGGTGGATTATCATGTCCTTTCCATGGAAACGGTTGGTGGCCCGGTTACGGATCACGGGATTGCTTTGGACATTAAAAATATTCCCTGGGCTGGCAGGCAACTTTGGGCACCTGATGCAGCTTTCAAGAACGGGACGTACTATCTGTATTTCCCGGCGAAGGACAAGGAAGATGTATTTCATATTGGCGTGGCCACCAGCACGAACCCGGCTGGTCCGTTCACCGCAATGCCGGAACCCATGGCTGGCACCTTCAGCATCGACCCTGCCGTTTACCAGGACGATGATGGAGCTTATTACATGTACTTTGGAGGTATCTGGGGCGGGCAATTGCAACGGTGGAGAACCGGTCAATACAGCCCTGATGGAGCTGAACCCGATCCCGTTGAGCCGGCTCTGGAGCCTCGCATGGCTACACTGGCGGATGACATGACCGAATTGGTCGAGCCGTTGCGGGAGTTAAAAATCCTGGATG
>JAGQWZ010000626.1 GCA_020436835.1 Saprospiraceae bacterium
AACGGCAGGATCGCCTTCCATGTACTGTCCCTGGCCGGAAAATCAGATTCCTCCTCCCCAGGGCTGTCCCCGATTTCCATGTTGTGAATGCCTGGACGAAAAAGGAAGTCAGTTAGAAAAACCGGATTTTTGGGTTCAGTAGTCGAAATCAATATGACCAGTAGTAATATTTATAAGTTTAAATTCAGAAAGCTGCACTTACTTGTAGTTGCCCTGTTTTTATTTGGTTTTCCCACCAGCCAAACCGTGGCACAACCCCCTCTCGAAACCCTGTTGCATCTGGATAAATCCTTCTATGCCACGGGAGAAATAGTATGGTTTAAATTGTACCTGCCATTTACCTGGAAGGATGCTGATGTTGCGATTAACACTTCCGTACTGGATGATGAAGGTCAAACCATTGATCAGTTTTTTATTAAAACGGAAGGAAAAACCTATGTGAATGGGTACTATCAAGTGCCTTACGATCAGAGGTCCGGTTATCTTGAAATCCAATTTGCCGCTTCCAGTGATGCCCAGAAAACGGAAAATGTAATAGCTCATTATTCCTTTCCGGTCTACAATGATTTAGAAGTTCCGAAGGACATTGAATTAGTCGATCAACCGGCACCAATTTCAGAACCGCTGCTATATGCAGAGGAATTAAATATCAACATCGATCTACTGGAAACCCAGATTGCCTGTAGAGATCTTGTCCATGTGCAACTGAATGTCAAAGACAACGAAGGTAAGCCTGTATCCGGTCATGCATCGATATCCGTAAAAGAGATAGAGATCTATAAACCTGTGGGAGCAGAAGTCAGGACATTACCTCTATCTTATACGATCGATCAAGGTGATTTAAAATCGGAGATTTATACCCGGGGTCAACTTACAAATCCGGATGGATCTCCCTTACAGATGAATGTGCTGGGTGGATATGTAGGCCGCGATCAGAAAGTCTATTATTCGAAATCTTTTGAAAATGGAAATTTTGAAATAGGGCTACCGGATTTTACCGGTAGAAAAATAATTCAATTGGTAGGCTTTCAATATGAGAAACCGGACCTCCGTAGCACTATGACTTTTCCACAAGCACTGTCAGCAAATCAGGAAATTATTTATACGGAAGATATCATTAAATATCTGGACTTGAGTCGCCTTCGAAAAAAGATATATCAGTATTTCAACGCTGCAGAGACCGATTTGCAGACGGCAGAGATAGACGTGCCAGCTCAGGAACTAAAACCGGATGCCCGGTACAGTGTAAAAGAGTACGAGTCCTTTAAAGATATGAAGTCTTTTTTCGGCGAATTACTGACTCCACTTCGTTTTAAACTGGAAAAAGACAGCACGTATGCTGCCACTTTGTTTAATGCAAAAGGGGGCAGAAGATCCAATACAATTCTAAATGGGCCACCACTATTTATTATCGATGGAAAAATGACCCGGGACGCGGATTTTGTTGCCCGGCTTCCTATCAGTGCCGTTGAAACGGTTGAGTTGTTTTTAGATGCCCCCAAAGTGAGGTCCTATTTTCAGGCTATTGGAGTGAGCGGTGTCGTGAAAATCTCAACCTCAATCGCCAATTTAAAATTACCCGATGCCGATGCCGGTAATATTCATCCTATTTTCGGCTTACAACCAAAGGCTGATTTTCCCTCACTCAAGAAGCAAGCGGATCAACTCGGTGATCATCAACCTTATTTCCGGCCCCAGCTATTCTGGAAACCTGATGTAAACATCGAAGTTGGCGCTGCCACTGAATTTTCTTTCCTGCAGTCGGATGATGCCGGAGCTTTTGAAATCAAAGTGGTATTCCAGTCGGAAGATGGACGACGGGTGACGGCCACACATCAATATGAAGTAGCTTATCCCTAGTAGATAAACTTATAAGTATCGGTGAGATAATTTAATAAGATTTTTGATGATATCCGAGAAGAACAGCGCAGATGTGCCCGGAGCTAAAGCGAGCATTTTCGCCATGGGAGATCGTAAAAAGATATTACAATTATCCACCGAAATTTGTGGGTTTATCTACTGGGTTTTGGTTGAATTAATTGGCTCGATTTTATGCTGGCAGAAACTTTATTCGAAGACGGGCCAGAAAATGGAGATATAGCCATCAATGTCGTTAAGTTAAGTTGAGTCCATTTGTTGAATTTGCTGTCAGGGGTGGTTGGATTCTCCCCTTTAAGGCTTTGTCCCTACATTTAGGAGGAGCTAGACGCTGTCCTCCGAAGGCCAAAGCTATCTAGTCGGACATCTGCCACAATTAGATTCAGTGGCCATTTCCTGGCCATAGTCTCATGCTGTGGAGGCAAGGGCTTTTAATGAAGTATACGAATCAAGAACCTGTAATCGAGCGAGCATTAGCTACATCCTCCGGGAATAATCGTAATGTGAATCACACACTTTCAGCTGACAGAACCAGCTTAGGCAAGTCTGGTTGATTTTTCTTATTTTTCCCTGATCACTCTCCTTCCTCCGGCAGATAAACGAAACATACATAATAGCATATGAAAAGTAAACACATGCATGTCTTTCTTAAAGTCATTCTGTGCATAGGATTGATAAATCATCCGCTTTTAGCCCAGGAATTTGATCTTCTGTTGAAAGGAGGTCAGGTAATTGACCCTGCCAATGAAATCAATTCTGTATTGGATATTGCCATAAAAGACGGTAAGATCGCAGCTACCGGTACAAACCTGGACGCTCAGAGAGCAAAGAGCACAATCGATGTGTCTGGTATGGTCGTGGCACCAGGGCTCATCGATCCACACACGCACGTATTTGTTGGCAGTACTCCCCGTACTTTTGCCAATGGTTTTTCCAGCGTATCTCCTGATGATTTTTCATTTAAATCGGGTATTACGACCATGGTCGATGCCGGTACTTCGGGTTGGAGGAATTTTGAAACCTTCAAGAGTCAGGTAATCGATCAGTCTAGTACACGGGTTTTGGCATTTATCAATATTGTGGGCGTGGGCATGGTCGGCCCGCCATCGGAACAGAATATTCAGGATATGGATCCCTATCTGACCGGACTGATGATTAAGAAGTATCCCGACATTATTGTCGGCACCAAGATCGGGCACTATACCGGAGATGAATTCACACCGGTACAACGGGCGCTTGATGCCAGTGCAACTGAAGAAAAGCCACTCCTGGTGGAATGCCACCTTCCGGAAATACCCCTGGAAGTTCTAATGGAAAGGCTCAGGCCAGGTGATATATTCACGCATGCTTACGGTCGGGTAAATGACCGGGCTTCGATTCTCGATGAAGAAGACCATCTGAAACCGGCAGTAGCGGAAGCTCGAAAAAAAGGCGTTTATTTTGATGTAGGGCATGGCGGAGGCAGTTTCCATTACAGTGAGGCCATTCCGGCCACCAAGCAGGGCTTTTGGCCTGATTCATTTGGATCGGATTTACATCGTTTCAGCATGAATTCAGGAATGAAAGACATGCTGAACATCATGTCAAAATTTCTCAACCTGGGCATGCCTCTCTATGAGGTGATTAGTTCAGCGACCAGCAAACCGGCAGCAATGATCAAAAGACCTGACCTGGGAAATCTGAGCATTGGTGCGGAGGCAGACATTGCGGTATTGAGCGTTTTAGAGGGTGAGTTCGGTTTTATTGATTCCGGACGTGAGTCCGTAACCGGCTCGAGGAAGTTGCAGGCCGAGTTAACCCTTAGAGCGGGACGTATTATGTGGGATCTCAATGGATTGGGAGCTAAAAAGTATGCCAGGTGAATAGTGTAGTCAGAGTCTTCTTAGTCAGGTTAAGTAAAACGATTAGCCTTTCGGCTTTTGTGCTCCTCAGCATTGCCGGGTGTCAAAAAAGTAAATTGCCAGATGGGGATCCTGACCAGGGAGGTCTTGCTTTGGCAGATGGATTTGAGGCAGTGGTAGTTGCCGACAGCATAGGTAAAGCAAGGCACATAGCAGTCAGTGATGATGGATTTATCTATGTCAAATTACGCCGGCCTCACCTGGGCACCTATGGCAATGTTGCCCTACGTGATACGACCGGTGATGGCAAAGCCGACGACATCCAATATTTCGGAACGTATCCATCCCGTGGTACGCTGGCCAATGGCATGACGATTCATAATGGATATCTATACTATTCATCAGAACTCGTGCTCTACCGGCAAAAACTGACGCCTGGACGACTGGTACCGGACACTCCCGTAGACACAGTTTTAATTGATGACCATGAGCATGGAACGCATTGGCATATCACCAAGCCGGTGGCCTTCGATGATCAGGGCAACATGTACGTTCCATTTGGTTCTCCGTCCAATGCCTGTCAGGATTTGAGTAATTCGCCTGGCGGCAAACCTGGGGTTGCCGGACTGGATCCCTGCCCAGAGCTGGAATTACATGGGGGCATTTGGCAGTTTAAAGCGGATAAACTCAATCTGCGACAGAAGGATGGCATAAAGTATGCCACTGGAATTCGCAGTGTTGTTGGATTGCGTTGGAATGCCGCAGACGGGGAATTATATGCGATGATGCACGGCCGCGATGACCTTTTCATGCTCTTCCCAAATTTATACTCCAGGTGGCAAAGTGCGGTGCTCCCGGCGGAGGAGCTTCTGAGAGTGCAGAAAGGGGCTGATTATGGATGGCCCTATTGCTATTTCGATCAAATGCAGGATAAATTGGTACTGGCTCCCGAATATGGAGGCGATGGGAAAATTACCGGCCGTTGCGAACAATGTGATCCCCCGCTGATGGGTTTTCCCGGGCATTGGGCTCCAAATGATCTACTATTTTACCAGGGTGATCAATTTCCCTCGCGGTATAGAGAGGGCGTATTTATTACTTTTCATGGATCAACCAATCGTGCACCTTATCCCCAGGCAGGTTATTTTGTCTGTTTCGTCCCCTTCCAAAATGGAAATCCGACCGGTGACTGGGAAGTTTTTGCCGATGGTTTTGCCGAAGTCGACACGATCGTCAGCACTTCGGATGCAAAATACCGGCCTATGGGACTGGCCGAAGGTCCGGATGGATCCCTTTATGTCACAGATTCAAGAAATGGCAAGATCTGGAGAATTATGTTTAAAGGAGATCGAGCGACTTTTGATGATCAAGATTTGGCATCCATGGAAGAGCGGAAATCCCGGTCTAATTTGCGAACTCCCGATGAGATTGAAGATGATTTACAGCGAGATAAAGATCAGGGCATGGCGTTGAATTACAACCTGTATTGTGCGCCTTGTCACCAACGCAATGGTGAAGGTGCCGGTGGGCGTTTTCCTCCGCTTACTGATGCTCAATGGCTTGGAAACAAAGAAAGGCTGGTGGACATCGTACTACAGGGCCTGTCCGGAGAAATATCCGTCCATGGTGAGGGATTTAATAATATCATGCCCTCATTTTCCTTCTTAAGTGATGCGACTATTACCGAAATTCTGACTTATGTAAGAAGCAGCTTTGGAAATGATCTTCCCAAAATTGACATTCAGGATGTAGAGGCCGGACGGGAAAAAGCGCTTTAGAACACAGGTAAAGAACACAGCTGTTTTCAAATTCAAGTATCCCAGGTAGCACTGAGTTCTCTTTGATATTTATTAAACAAGAGGCTTTTTTTTGATTTCTCAGGAAGGTTTATATGTATCAGATTGCGCTGATTATTGAACCGCTCAATATAGATAGTGTCGATCACCTTAATTACCTTAAGATCAACCGGAGCCAGCTCCGTTTTAATTTCGAGAATGACATGAATGGCTAAGTCCTCCTTTTTGACTTTATTGACTTTCAGTCCTATGGGTTGGCCATTAAAAAAAATCTTTAAATGTTCATCCAGGTAATTTCGAACTTCCCCTTTGGTGGGAGTACTCAGGATCTGTCCATAGGGATTATTCTCCTCCTGTAAGGATCCCATAATGACCATATAATCATCCAGGAACATCCGCAGATCAATTTTATATTCTTGCTTATCCTCGTCGTAGGTGAGATTTGCCACACTCATTTTTAATGGGTGACTTACGATTAATCCAGTGGAAAGTAAAAATATTATAAGGCTAAAACTTATTAACCGGACAGCGCTTCTATGATCATGATCAGTGAAACGCCTGCTCCTGCGCCTGAAATGAAAAGATTCCAATCTCTTTGTTTTATAGTAAACAATCTATCCACCAGAAAATAGAACGTAAAGAAGATCGATACGATCATTATCTGTCCAATTTCCAAACCCACATTAAAGGCAAATAATTCCCGGACCACACTTTCGCCACCGGTGAGGGCCCGGAAAAAATTGGAGAAACCCATTCCATGAATAAATCCAAAAAATAGCGCTAAAAAATAGTTAGAATGCAGATGCACCTTTTGAGATAAATCGGGTTTTGTGACCACGTTGTGAATAGCCGTTAAAAAAATGGTAATGGGTATGGCTGTCTCAACCAACTGTTGCGGTATATTGATGACATTAAACGCGGATAAGGCTAGTGTGATAGAATGGCCGATAGTGAAAGCGGTGATCAGAACCAGGATCTTTTTCCACGATCGCCACGAATAGAATGCACACAGGGTAATCACAAAAAGCATGTGGTCGTAGCCGGCAAGATCTGCGATATGTTCAAATCCCAATTTTAAATAAACCATAAACTGGTCCATATAAGCAGCAATTATCTAGATTCGTAAGTTTTGAAAGAGGTGAAATATAGGCAATTTATCCTGATTCTATGGTTATGCTTGCAGCTCATGCAAAGCACTGCCCAATGGCGCATTGGCCAATTGCAGGATGATGGTTCCATTGCGGTTAATTCGATTCAGTCTCCCTCCCATATTGCCGATAATAACACACGCTCTGCACCTGCTATTAAATTAAGAGAAGGCTATCCGGTTATTTTCGCGGCGGATCCGGTCTTTAAGAATTTTCGAAATGTATCCCTCGCCGATCTGGATGGAGATGGAGCTGATGAGATTATTTTTGGCGTAGCGGATAAATTCTTTGTCTTTCGTGCAGATACTTTATGGTGGTCACGCCAATTAAGTGGACTGGCCAGATTTCCGGCTGCCATTGGTGATCTGGAAAACGATGGGATCGAGGATCTGGTTGTACTGACCGGATTTAATGATGACCCCGGTCAGATCTATGCTTTTAATTCAAGGGGAATCGACAAACCCGGATGGCCACGGGATTTTGATGGCCGGTGGTTGATCTCATCACCGGCACTGGCAGATATTGATGGAGACAGCCGGTTGGAGATCATATGCAGTGACCTGGAAAGTGGCTTCGGCAATGTCCATTTGTTGCGATCGGATGGCAATTCGTATAGTGGTAACTGGCCGGTCACTCTACCAAATGTACCGGCAGTCACTCCTTCAGTCGGAGATATTGACGGCGATGGAGATCCGGAAGTCATCATTGCTTCTACTCGTGAAATATATGCCTTCAACCTGCCGGGTAATGTAAAAGAAGGCTGGCCGTTTAATAACGGTGTCACCAAATTTAGTTTTCAATCTCCCATTCTCACAGACCTGGAGGGGGACGGACTCCTGGAAACGATTATCGAAGGACATGGTGATTGGCCGCTATACCTAAACCTTGATGCAACCGGCCAGCATAAAGAAGGATGGCCCAAACCGGTTCCCCAGGGTCAATGGACTTTTCATACCCCAACCGTAATCCAATATGAAGGGAGTCCTGTCATCCTCACCGGCCGGCCCATATCCGACAACACTGCCAGACCAATGCTTTTTGCCTGGCGACCGGATGGCAGTCTGCTTGACGGTTTCCCTATCGTGAAAACTGGTGGTCTGGAGGGTCTTATTACTGTAGCGGACATCGATCAGGACCATCAACCGGAAATCATTTTTCCTTCCAATATGATCGATAGTTTGGGGCATGGATTCATTCACGCCTATGAGCTTGATGGTAGTGGTGAGGTTCCGGGATTTCCCCTAAAACCATATGGATGGACCTTCCTCAATGGGGCAACACTGGGAGATGTAGATGGAAATGGTCTGCTTGATCTGGCAGTGTTAACCTACACAGAGAATGAAGGCAGTGCACATGATTCTGCCCTTCTTTATGTGTACGAAACGGATGCTCCGGCAAATGATGAGTCCGTTCTCTGGAGTACCTATAAGGGAAACAACCTGAGAAATGGGAACATCGTGCTGGGACTGTCAACCTCTCGTACTATTCATGAAGCACCGCAGATAAAGCTTTTCCCCAATCCTACTCCTGATTATCTACGCATTGAAAGCAACCATTCCCTACATAGTCTTGAAATTTTTACAAGTACTGGACATAAAATATCCAGCTATACAGATCTTTCCTTCAGGAAAACGATAAACCTTACCACGCTTCCAGTCGGTGTTTATATGATAAAAATCAACTCACAAGGAGGGCAGGCTCAGATGCATAAAATCATCAAAGACCAGTAATTCAATTGGGTATGCGGATGACTTAATCACCCTGATATGTGCTTTTAATCAATATTCAATTATCAACTTATTTAGATTACACCGTGGCGGATAAAAAGTTGATTATAAACAAGAACAATTCTCTTGACGGAATGGGGTCTTGAAAACAAACCTAGGTAAGAAGCAAATCAAGAGAATTTGGAATAAGTATATAAGAAAATCGCCCCCCATATGATGAGGAGCGATATAAACACACTCAAAACCGTTTCTTTCTACTTTAGAAAAACAGAGCCCACTTTGGAGAAAAGTGGGCCCCCTAATTAAACACTCAAATCCGTAGTATAAATAGAAAAGCTCTTTTATTCATTTCTCCTGTTATCTCTATCGTCAGCGAAGTAATAAGGTTTAAGAAAAGAGGAACCTGTTTCGGAGAGAAGCAGGCCCTCAATTAAACACTCAAATCCGTAGTATAAATAGAAATAATTCCCTTATGTCTTTTCAAATCTCTTTTCAAAAACACCAACGTTCCAAACTGCTAAAAAAGGAACCCACTTTGGAGAAAAGCGGGCCCCCTAATTAAACACTCAAATCCGTAGTATAAATAGAAAAGTTAAATTGCTTTTGTCAAAACCCGTTAACGTCCTCATAAACATCAGACCATATAACTTCTTGCTTCTCATTGTCAAACTTCTTTACTCGGTCAACCTTGGTTATATTTACTGTGGAAAAAGATCCCAGTGAAATTAAAATTGAAAATAATATGTGTAACATTTGATTTACTTTTGTAACTTTA
>JAGQWZ010000627.1 GCA_020436835.1 Saprospiraceae bacterium
ATTTTGCCCCGCCGGGGCTATTAGAATCAATACCGTGCAGCTTAGGTGATGCAAGTCGGCGAACGTAGATTCGCCGCTATCACTACTGACAAGAAATTGAATTCATTAACAATATCAATTCATCGACCTAACGAAAATAATTGATAATTGATCATTGACAATTGACTCTTCGACTATCATTAATTCCTAATATTCCTAATTGACAATTGATAATTGATAATAAATTGATAATTGACAATAATTGACAATTGACAATTCCCCCTGATGACCTTTTACATTCCACTCCTATAGACAGGTAATTACTTCATTCAAAATTGAAAGATCATGAAAGCAGTTATCTGGATCATCGCCATCTTATTTGTGCCGGCTTCAGCCTATTTACAGGAAGAATCAACGTCGCTCGACAAAGAAGTTGTTAAATATTTGACCGCTCTTGAGCAAAGGGATCTGAAAAAACTGACCTCCTACCTGTATCCTGCGACTGACAATAACAGCGAAAAAAATAAAACAGCGGATCTCCTAAACCGGATATTTTGCGATAGCTCCCATCAAATCCAATATGCGAACAGTCAATTGGTAAGCTCGACAGCTATTTTTCAATATGAGAACATAAAGTATAGCACGGTCTTTTTTACCACCGAACTATCCATTTTTATTGGCGAAAATAATTGTCCGGAACTCATCCTGGAAATTCTGGAAAAACAATACGGCGAAAAAAACATATTATATGATAATTGCACCAATACCGCAACCATCCATGTCATTGATTTTATGTACGCGATCATGAATCCGAAATGGAACAGCTGGAAATTTCACAGCAGAGAAGACATGGTACCCCAGAAAGTAATTGACAAATTTGCACTTGGCATTGTAAATTGGATGTCCGGCCGCATATAACCGGCGATAAGTTGAACTATTCCAATCAAATGAAATTGTAACAGTAAAGGAGCTTTCCTCTTTTATTCTTACATTTCAAAGTTCAACCGGCAAAGAATGATTAAAACTGAAAAATATCTCTATAAAATTGATGACACCACCTACGAAGGCTATCTCAGTTGGGATGAAAAAGTGAAGGGAAAAAGACCCGTGGTCATGATCGCCCCTACTTTCCGGGGACAATCCGAATTTGAGATCACCAAAGCAGAAGAGTTGGCGGAAATGGGATATCTTGGTTTTGCCGTAGACTTATATGGTCAGGGTCGGCGGGCATCAACTCCGGAAGTAGCCACGATGCTGATGAATGAATTAAATAACAACCGTCCCCTCTTAAGGGCCCGGTTTCTTTCCGTACTTGAAGAAATCAAATCCCACGCCCTGGCTGATCCGGAAAAAATCGGTGCGATTGGCTTTTGCTTCGGCGGAAAATGCGTCCTGGATCTGGCCAGAACCGGTACCTCCATCAACGGGGTCGTAAGTTTCCATGGCATCTATGATGCACCGGACCACCTGGAGAGCACATCCATACCGGCATCCGTACTGGTTTTACACGGTTGGGACGATCCATTGGCCCATCCCGATTCTACGGTACAACTGGCAAATGAATTAACCCGCAAGGGAGCTGAATGGCAGATTCTGGCTTTTGGCCATACCGGTCATGCCTTCACCAACCCGAATGCCAAAGATGAAAAAGGGGGCATGTTCTATCAGCCACTCTCCAACGCGAGGTCCTGGTCCAAAATGAAATCCTTTTTTGAGGAAATCTTTTGATGCCCGCACTTGCGACGTTTTATATGCTCTCTTACCCCCACTGTTACTTAATGTTGTCTTAAGGCCTCTTCACCCTTGGGTGCCCTCAATACATTTCACTATTTTTAAAGTCTACTAACTGTCATAACTAATAAAAATGAGAAGGAACAGACGAGATTTTATTAAGAAAACCACCGCCATGGCTGGGGCAGCAATCGTATTGCCGGGAATGGCTATGGGTAAACCACTTTTCCCCGGCAGCAAACCCAGTCTGGATAAATTTGGTATCCAGCTGTACACCTTGAGAGATGTCATACCCGATGATCCGAAAGGGACCATAAAGCAACTTGCTTCCTACGGATATAAGCAGATAGAGGGTTTTGAAGGTGAGCAAGGGATGTTTTGGAATATGCCTCACAAGGACTTTAGAATGTTTCTGGATGACCTGGGGCTCACCATGATTTCGAGTCACTGCAACATCCGAGAAAATTTTGAAGAAAAAGCCGCTCAGGCAGCCGAAATAGGTATGTCTTACCTGATCTGCCCCTACATCGGACCACAGAAGAGTGTGGATGCATGGAAAGAAGTGACTGACCTATTTAATAGTTGCGGTGAGATCTGTAAGAAAAATGGAATACGTTTCGCCTACCATAATCACGAATACAGTTTTAAATCGTTCTCCGGCATGATTCCTCAGGAATTCATGATGAAAAATACGGATCCGGATTTGGTAGATCACCAGATGGATATTTATTGGGTAGTCACCGGAGGTGCAGATCCGGTTGATTTTCTCACCCGTTATTCAGGACGGTTCAAACTATGCCATGTCAAAGACCGGAAGAAAAATGCCGGTGACGAGCGGGACGCTTCCTGTGATTTGGGGACCGGATTTATCGACTATCCAAAAATTCTGAAAGTAGCCGCCGACCACGGTATGCGATTTTATATCGTGGAGCAGGAACGTTACGATAATTCCACTCCGATGGAAAGTGCAAAAGCTGATGCGAAGTATTTAAAGAAATTAAAATTTATGTAGCGATACATTTCATTTAAATCTAAAGCCGTCAAAGTACTTTGATGGCTTTTTTATTTTAATTCAAGATCCTCGACTCCGTCATTCGCATCTCCCCTTAATCTTTCGAATTCGGAAATCATTTCCTGTAATTTTTCCGGATTGGATTCTGCCAGATTATTCTGTTGAGGCAGATCATTTTCGAGATTATAAAGTTGATATTTATCGGAATTTCCCAACTCGATATTGACCCAGGTATTCACCGCCGGACCGGGATATGGAGGAATCAAGACCCAATTTCCCTTTCGCATGGCAGTACGGCTGGTTGCTTCCAACACCAGCTCATCCCGGCCTTCTTCGCTTTTACCCAGCAGAACATCAAGCAAATTTTTACTATCCCGCGTCGTAACCTGACTTCCGGCCAGACCGGCCAGGGAAGAGAGTAAATCCACCTGTGAAATCATGGCATTGGAGACACCAGGAGCGATTTTTCCACTCCAGTACGTAATAAAAGGCACTCTGGTACCCGCTTCAAAAAGACTGTATTTCCCCCCGCGTAATACGCCTGCCGGTGTGTGATCACCCAGCTTCTCCACGCTATCGTCATAATATCCGTCATTGACGACCGGTCCGTTATCACTGGACAAAATGATCAGCGTATTTTCCAATAATCCCAGACTTTCCAGCGTCTTCATGAATTCTCCGATGCACCAGTCTGCCTCCACAATGGCATCTCCCCGTGGACCCATACCAGTTTGTCCCACAAAGCGCGAATGTGGAGTCCTGGGCACATGGGGCTGCTGCAAAGCATAATAGAGGAAAAAGGGTTCATCGCGGTGTTGCCTGACATATTCCTGGGCTTTCACCAGGAAGGTATCTGCCATATTTTCATCTACCCACCGAGCGGCGGTCCCTCCTTGCATATAGCCAATACGGGAAATGCCGTTAACTATCGTTTGATCATGACCGTGATGCCATTTCATCTTTAGCATTTCCGGGTTGTCCTTGCCGGTAGGCTGTCCCGGAAAATTATGTTCATAACTTACTTCGATGGGATCTTCGGGATCGAGACCGACGACCATACCATCCTCAATATACACCGTTGGCACGCGGTCCTGGGTTGCTGCCATTATATAGGCATAGTCAAATCCTACTTCATTGGGTCCCGGAGCAATTGGTTGATTCCAGTCTACCTGTCCATTTCCCAACCCCAAATGCCATTTTCCCACGATGCCGGTGTGATATCCCTCTTCCCGTAGTAAGCTAGGAATCGTCACCTGAACCGTGTCGATCAGCAGTGGAGCCGTACCGGGTAAAATCTTGGCATCCTTGTTCCTCCAGGGATAGACTCCGGTCAACAGGGCATATCGACTGGGGGTGCAGGTGGCCGCCGCAGCATAGCCATTGGTAAAGCGCATTCCTTCCCGGGCAAGCTTATCCATATTCGGGGTCTTGAGTGCAGTAGCGCCATAAGCCCCCACATCCCCATACCCTAAATCGTCCGCATAAATGATGACTATATTGGGAAGATCTAGGTCTCCAGAGGCAGTCTGATTCTGGTGTTCCGGTGATTGACAGGCGAAAAACAGTCCGGTGATAAAAATCAACAAGTGGTAAAAAGGTGGAAAATTCATATTCTAATCCAGATTAAAAATTCGAAGGTATAAATCTAATAAACAAGTATAAGTTGGTTATTTTCAGCAACCGGCAAATGCTGTTTCAAAATAAAGATTTCATGATCAAGACTCACTTAGCCCTCGTCGCCACGATTTATTTCCTTCTAAGTTTTTCTATCGTCATCTCTCAACCGGATACCATGGACTGGTGGAATCCTGCCGGTCACCCGGTCCCGGTGATAGAAGGTCAGGCCTGGACGGGAGAAGCAAAGAGTCCATACGATCGCCTGCCTTCGCGTGCCGAAGGTCAGGTCCGGGACGCCGTCTGGAATTTGGCAGGACACAATGCGGGGATCATGGTTCGATTCCGGTCCAATGCCGAAGAAATCGTGGTACGGTATCAGGTGGCAGGTAACCTGGAAATGAATCATATGCCGGCGACCGGTGTCAGTGGAGTAGATATGTACGCCATTGATCACGATGGCACCTGGTCCTGGTGCCGGGGACAACGCTCCTTCGGCGATACGATTACCTATCATTTTCGTGGCCTCAGTCCCAACGGACCGTTTCATAAATACGGAAGTGAATTCAGACTGTACTTTCCGCTATACAATAAAGTGACCTGGCTGGAAATTGGAGTAGCGAAGGAGACTTATTTTGAGCCGCTCCCGGTACGGCTTCAAAAGCCTATCGTCGTCTATGGCACTTCCATCGTCCAGGGAGGTTGCGCTTCCCGTCCCGGCATGGCATGGACCAGTATCGTCGACCGGTCACTTGATCATCCGCTGATCAACCTGGCCTTTTCCGGCAATGGCAGACTGGAGAAGGAAGTGATCGAGCTCATCGCTGAAATCGATGCCCGAATCTATATCCTGGATTGCCTGCCCAATCTTACCAGCAGTGAGCTATATCCCGATCCGGAAATTGCCCGGAGAATTATGGAGTCGGTCAAATATTTGAAACAAAAACATCCCGAAACTCCCATCCTGCTGGTGGAACATGCCGGCTATACCGATGGCCCCATTATGCCAGGCCGTCAACAGGCATTTGAAAGAGTGAATAATGTGCAAAGGACTACTTACTCCAGGCTACTGCAGGAAGGAATCTCAGGCCTGCACTATCTCAGCCACGACGAACTGAACCTGACCATAGACGATATGGTCGATGGGACCCATCCTAATGATCTGGGCATGCAGCACTACGCGGACGCTTATGTAGAAAAACTGAGGAAAGTTCTACACGAACCGGTCGGCAACAGCGTTACCAGCATTCCCCGCACCCAATATCGTGAACCGGATAATTACGATTGGGAAGAAAGGCACCGGGACATCATTCTTTTAAATCGGCAAGAAAATCCGGAGATCGTTTTTTTTGCTAATTCCATCATACATTTTTGGGGTGGCTTACCCCAGACTAAAAAACGAGTGGAGGAGGAAAGTTGGTCTGATTATTTTACCCCAATGGGGGTTAGAAATTTTGCCTATGGATGGGATCGCGTCGAAAATGTTTTATGGAGAATTTATCATGGAGAGCTGGAAGACATTAAACCAAAAAAAATATTGGTCATGATCGGGACCAACAACCTGCACTTAAATACCGACCCCGAAATACTGGAAGGCCTGGATCTTTTAATCCGCGGAATTAAAATCAGGCAACCAGCAGCGGAAATTATTTTCATGGGTTTATTACCCCGGCGTGAATATGAAGAAAGGATATTTAATTTAAATGAAAAAATAGCCATTTTAGCCGGTAATCTAAATGTCGATTACCAATACATCGGTGATATTTTCCTGAAGGAAAATAAGAAGATCGATGAGCATTTATTTTCCGATGGTTTACACCCGAATGCCACCGGGTATATTAAAATGCGGGAAGCTCTATTGCCGATACTGAAATGATTGTTGAATCGGAGAACTGTTGAATTGTTGAATTGCAAAACCCCACACTCTACTGACGATCTCTCTTGGTTCGATGTCAGCAGTCCCACCCTCTTGGCCTCCTCTGACGACTTCACTGCGTTTCGTGTCAGCATACCCACACCCACACCCACACCAGAGTACACACCCACACCCCAGTACACACTCACACCCCAGTACACACTCACACCCCAGTACACACCCACACTCACACCCACACTCACACCCCAGTACACACTCACACCCCAGTACACACTCACACCCCAGTACACACTCACACCCCAGTACACACCCACACCGGAGTACACACCCACACCCA
>JAGQWZ010000628.1 GCA_020436835.1 Saprospiraceae bacterium
TATCGCATTGGTCAAGGATCAAAAACAAGTTGGACTGATCCATGACAGCTTGTCCCTGTCTATGATCCCTTGGTCTAGTGTTGGATCCAACTGGGCAAAAATGATTGGATAAATACTGATTTTTATTCAAATTGGTTGGGTCCGTTTGTCTTTCTTCAATAGATTCATATATTTTAAGGATTATGCTGAGCAAATACAAAGTATCTCTTTTTTATTTTATTACAACAGTTACGCTTTTTTTTACCACAGTCACTCTTCAGGCTCATCCTTCCTGGGGAATTGTTGTGGATAATTCCGGATGTATTTATTTTGTTGATGTATTACATGATGACGGTACCCTCTGGAAGATTGATCCCACCGATCGGAGTGTTCAAGCGATATTAAGGGGATTTCATGCCCACGAGATCTTTATCGATGAGGAAAATAATATTTATGCGGGAGTGGCTATTTGGCGTACAGGTGAAATTGAAGGGGAAGGACACAATTATATTTTTAAATATAACACCAGCTCCGGGCAATTGGATACCTTACTTTTTACGGATGACTGGGATGAATTTCATGGTCAGACTTTCGCGGCATCCAATAATTATCGTGATTATTATTTTACCATAAATCAGAAGATTTTTGATAAGAATCTTAACCGGCCAACAAAGTCATTAATAGATCATAAATTTGAAAGGGTGAATTCACTTGCCGTTGATAAATCAGATAATCTTTGGATCACTAATTCCAGATTGAAAAACGGTACTTTATACCGGTGGAATCAGCGGGAAGGACTTGTGGAGGTAGCCCATCGATTGTTGTCCCCACAACCTGAAAATCCAATCTTCGAAGAACCGCAGGTGCAGATATTTTATGGGATTAACTTTGATCAGGATGGTAATCCGTTAATTGCAGATAATGTGGACCGCCAACTGAAGAAAGTCAGTATGGATGGTACCTACCAGGCCGTTTATGAATCGGAGAAATTCTGGCATCCGGCAGGAGTAGCTTTTGGAAATGGTCACTATTATATTATGGAAGCGGGGTACGACAGACGTAATATCGGTCCAAGAATTATTGTCACTGATCTTGATTTTAAAGAGGTCGACCGCTACGTCATTGATTTTATAAAGGAAATTATCGAATGAGTAAAGGGAATGATTTTTAGAGGTTTTTTAAGGGAGAGAGGTAATTTCTAACTGAGCAGAAAAAAAATAAGAGGCCAAACACTCCGGCCTCTTATTTTCTACAATTATTTGAACAGCGATTGTCAGTTAATTAACTCCATAAACGATCCCACGAGCGGACAACATCCCATTCTTTTGTTGGCTCGAAATAACCATTATTTTCTGGATCAAGATGTTGCTTTACTACCTCTTCGTTTAATTCAACACCCAAACCCGGAGTATTCGGTACATTGGCAAATCCTTTTTCAATCAACGTATGTTTGGCTGTGACGAGATCCTGCCAGTAGTCGAGATCTACCGAATGGTGTTCGAGAGCCATAAAATTTTCGGTTGCGGCGGCACAATGCACATTGGCCATAAACGATATCGGAGTACCGGCAAAATGTTGAGCCATTGACACACCCCGCTCTTCGGCATAATCGCCTATTTTCTTAGTCTCCAAAAGACCTCCGGATGTAGCGAGATCCGGATGTACAATATCTACTGCGCGCGCATCAATCAATCTGATAAATTCCTCCTTGAGATAGATGTCTTCTCCGGTGGACGTAGGCGTCTCAATGGCGTCACTGATCGTCTTCCACTGTTCGAGATATTTCCATGGTATCAGATCCTCAAGCCAGGCCAGGCGATATTTTTCCACTGCCCGTCCCAGACGGATGGCATTGTTATGATCAAAGTGGCCGTAATGATCGGAGGCCAGTGGGATTTGATAGCCTATTTTATTTCGCACCTTTTCCACCCGTTCCAGCATAATATCCAGGGCTTCATCCGTAATTTGTACTTGTGTAAGCTGATGGGTAGCCCCATAACTGACCGGATCATTCGTCCATTGCCGATTGACCTCCCAAAAATTACTGTTTGTCACCGAATCGGGATCTCTCCGGTAAGCCAGTTCGATTCCAAAATCCATTTTGAGGAAAGTAAATCCTTCATCGTCTATCCGCTTGCTTACCCTGGCTTCGAAATCGGCTTCGTCTCTGCCCATAGGGGTATCGGCATATAAACGGACCTTATCCCGGAATTTTCCTCCCAGAAGCTGATAGGAGGGCACATTATAGGCTTTGCCGGCGAGATCCCAGAGGGCCATCTCCACGGCACATACTCCACCGCCCTGCCGGCCATGATGCCCAAACTGCTTGATCCGCTTGAAAATGAGGTCAACACTGCAGGGATTCATTCCGAGGATGCGACTCTTTAAAAACATAGCGTACCGGTAGGAACCCTGATCACGCACTTCACCCAGACCGTAAATACCCTGGTTGGTATCAATACGGATTACCGGGCACCGGGCATGTCCGTTCATCACCACGGCAAAACGCATATCGGTGATTTTGAGATCGCTGGGAGATGAATAAAGATTTACCCTGGAGGTCGAATGAGCGATGGTGTCTTCGATCGGACTAAACATAAATGCTCCGAGTGAGAGTCCACCCAATCCGGCGGCTTTCTTGAAGAAACCTCTCCGGGTGTCATCCTTGGGTACCTCCGGTTCAGGTTTATCAACAACTCCCAGTTTCTGCAATAGTTTATCAGACGGCGTTAGCATACAGCATATATTTTTAAGGATTAGCAAATAGATTGACCAGTAATTTAAGAAATGTTTTCAAAAAATGGATTCAGGTTCACCACTTTATCGGATTATCCTCGACGAGAAAATTTCGAAAAAGGGACCTGAAATCTTTAACAAATATTTAGCAAATGATATAGCAGGTTAGAATTACTTTAGTATGGGTATTTGCAAGCACCGTTATAAATCGCACAGGAAGGGGAAATGTAGTAAATCCTGGTTTAGTCAGACTGATTTTGATTTGAGATCATCAGAGTTTTTTCAATGACTTTTGGGATGTGGCAAAAGATCCGAATCCGTAATGAGGATTTTAGGGCGATGAAGATAATTCAATATTCTTGCTATAATGAAAGTCAGGATCGGGTAGGTAATCCCAATATAATTAATGTGTTTTCACTATAGTTTTAAGATTGAAATTCGTAATAGAAATTCGATCTATCATTTAGATAAGATCACCAGCTATTTCACAGTATTGAGCATTCAAGACTAATTACAGCTTGGTTTTTTATAAAATCGTGTAGGTCTGCCAACTTATTCATGGTCTATCCGGATTTTCTCGTTGAAATGTCTCACCAGGATAGTACGAACTTTTACCGCCCATTTGTTTACGCGTCATCTGGAGTATTTTTTTAGATTTCATTTTAATCTCAATTCTAAAGTTGCCGGTTTCCATGATTTAATAATAAAAATAAAAAAAAAAATTTCATA
>JAGQWZ010000629.1 GCA_020436835.1 Saprospiraceae bacterium
GTCCCGGTGGATGGCCTTTGAGACATCCTGGGTGGCCCTGCAATACCTGGGATTTGCCCGGAAGGGAGAAGCCTACATGGGGGTGGGCCGCAATCTGCTGATACTCCGGGAGGTTGCTCTCGCTGCGGATCTGCATCCGGAAATAGCCAGCGGCGACGACGATTTTCTGGTGCAGGCCGTTGATCCGAAACGAGTAGAAATCTGTGTTCATCCGGATTGTTGGGTTTTTACATCTGCACCTGAACATTTTATAGCATGGATAACACGGAAAACACGCCACAGTCAGACTTCAATGAAGTATCCATCTATAATCAAAGTTAAACTAATAATCTTCCATGGCGCCATGGCTTTATTTTACGCTGGACTATTCTCTCTGGGCGGTATTTATGGGAGTTGGTTAATTGCCTTGATTTGGATTACCTATACGGGAATTTTATTCCCTGTACGCCGTAACTTGTCAACCAACCTGGGTATCCCTCGAAATGTTTGGATATGGACAGAGCCATTAGTCTTGATGAGCTATTTTGTTATTTTATTCTGGATGTTCTTTCAATCCAAGCAGCGATGGGACTAACCTTTGAATTTACTCTAGAATGAACCATCATCCAAGAAGGCCAAGAATGATTTCTTGGTTAATTGTTATCCTAACCTTAATCCTAATTTCGGCAGTCCTGCTCTTTGTTCAGCTATACCGTTACCTAGAGAAGGAAATATATACCTCCGTCGGATTGCCTTCAATCTGTGCCTATACCGACCAAATAGCGTATCGTTCCGGAGATGATCTCAAATTATTTGTGCATGCGGAAGATTCCTTTGGAATGACCTTGTACCACATTGGCGAGAACTTAGAACACCTGGACATCTATCCTACCCATAAATCCATCATCCAATCCGGTAAATATTCCCTCTGGAGAGGTTTTGTCTGGAATGATCCGGTCAAAATTTCTTTGAATAAGCTGCAATCTGGTTACTATCTAATCCATTTATACTTAATCACATCACCAACTACCGTATACAATACCCCACTTTTGGTCCGATCTTCCAATGATAAACCAATAACTATTGTTGCCAGTACAAATACCTGGCAAGCCTACAATCAGTTTGGTGGCAAATCCAACTACCGTGATTTCGTTACTCCTCGGTTCCTTCAACTTTTGTTTAGATTCCTGTATAAGGTGAATCCAGGTTTAGCTCCTAAAAACAATCTTCCATTTCATCGACCTTATTCCGAAGCCATAACAAATCTGGACCTGAAGAAAGATCCAATGTCCATCTGGACACTTAACGGGGAAATTTCTGCTGAATACCAGTTGATACGATTGCTTTCAAAAAACAACATCGATTATGAAGTGATCTCAGATTCCGATTTTGAGAATCTGTCCTCTTCCGAAGCACAAAAATTGATTGTTTTCCACAACCATAGTGAATATTGGTCACGACAGGCTATTGGTAAAATGAGATACCTCTATGGACAGGGTATGAGCTTCGCTTTTTTATCTGGAAACAATATGTATCGGGAAGTAATGCAAACTCCATTCTATGGCTTACAGGTTGAAAATCAATTTATTGATCCTTCACTGATTGAACCCCTTATCGGTACTTTCTATTCGGAGGCAGGATACAATACCTATGCTTCTTATCGGATATTACAACCAGATCACTGGATTTTTAATAAGGTAGACCCCAAAAGTATAGATGAATTTGGTGGAGAAGCTTCGGGGTCAGAAATGGATAAGCTTGGACCTAATTCTACTGATTTCCTGCTTCTAGCGCAGGGAAATAATGCATTCGGTGGAGCACAAATGGTTATTAAAGAAGATAATCTTAGGAAGAACTATATTTTTAATGCATCCAGTGAGTCCTTTGTCCGAGGAATAAACTCTAATCCCGATTTAGATCAATTAGTTTTAAATCTGGTCAATAGCGTTTTACTTAATTCCGAAAAATAGTTTTGAATAGGCTTTCTAATGGAGAGGAAATAATTTACGGTGGGACCAAATTGACTGTTCCACATTGCAATGCCTTTATTTTGGCTACCGCAAAAATCCATTTTTTGATTAGAGATAACAGCTTTTTGATTAATCATATCCTGCAAGAATAGCAGCCCTGGCAGGTTAGAGCAATCATAATTTTGACCACGTAATAGTGAGTAATAACTACAATTATCTTCTACGTACAAAATACCAGAAATCGGACTCCCGTCATTATCCTTAATACCCAGCACCTCACCATGATTGTATAAACAAATGAAATCAACCACTTCATGGATTAATTTTTCAGCAAATGGAAGCTTTGAACCCTGATGAGCATAAGATGACTTCAGTGCCTTGATCAGGTCATTAGTGTCAAATGGACTCAATTTCAATTTATTACGAAGCTCACGTATCTTTTGCAGCTTTCTTTTAGATATGCCCTTTTCGTATTCGCTGATTGAATTCGTTTTTAGGATAAAGGTTGGAATCAATGACATCTTTACCCGTGAGGAACTCCATGCGAAAAAATAATCTTCCGCTGCTTCTAGTTTCAAATTAAGGTATGAGTATTCCGATATTTTCTTTGCAATCGCTTTATATGCTTCAGTCTTTAGCTTAGGATCCATCCCTTCAGCAATCCAGGGTCCGGAATGCGGGGTCAGATAGGGCGTGGTGACGATGCGATATCCCCATTTATTACGCAAACGGAAGGGAATGAATGCCTGCAGTTTACCGTCTTTCTCCTGGGCGATCAAATCCCATTCACCTGGACAGACCACCTCCATCCAGCTGGGCTTCAGGAAAAAAGGAACTTGCGGATGATCCTCGATGAGCTGGTGTAATGTGTGGTTTTTCATGGGCGGAAGACTTCAATGCACTGGA
>JAGQWZ010000630.1 GCA_020436835.1 Saprospiraceae bacterium
ATAAATTGCCTCGCCATTTCTTGACAACCATTTACCCATCTGAAGCAAGCGTTCCTGCATTACCGGTGGTATTTTGCCATCAGCCCGGGGTCCGATATCCAGAAGCAGGTTGCCTCCACGGCTTACTACATCGACCAGAAGTAGAACTAATGTACGCGCCGAATTATAATCTTCGATGTCTTCATTTCGATTGTATCCGAATGAAAAACCCATTCCGCGGCACTCTTCCCAGGGATGGCTAACTTCCAGTCCAGACTCGTATTCGGACGTATAATATCCTCCATGTTTGTGACGTACACCCTTACCCCAGCGATCGTTGGTGATAATCTTGTCTTTCACTTTGGATTCGTTGTAGAGCCAGGCCATCAATTCCGCAGTCTTCCACTTCTCCGCCTCCATTTCCCATTCACCATCACCCCACAAAATATCCGGTTCATATCGCTGTACCAGATCTTTCACCTGGGGGAGGAAATGTTCATCGACGAAGCGCTCCCGGTCATTGATCCACCAGGGATGAAACCATTCGTAAAGCGAATAATAGAAACCCATTTTAATTCCTTCCGCCTTAACTGCGAGGGAAAGGTCCCCAAGGAGATCACGCTTAGCCCCCACTTCCATACTATTCCACGCAAAACCTCTGTCGTTGGCTTCTTTGTTTGGCCACAGAGTAAATCCATCGTGGTGTTTCGATGTCAGCACCACATATTTCGCCCCGGACTTTTTAAAGAGTGCCGCCCAGGCATCGGGATCAAATAACTCGGCTTTGAATAAGTCACCAAATTGGTAGTAGGGAAATCCTTCACCATACTTGGCATTGTGATATTCAACCACTTCATTTCCGGTGAAATGACCATTTCCGAAGAGTGTCTTATTCTGTAACCAGTATTGATACCATTCACTGTAGGTTCCTTTCGGTGACCAGGCAGGTACCGAATATGGGCCCCAGTGAATAAAAATGCCAAACTTAGCATCTTCAAACCATCCGGCTATCGGCCTGCTATCCAGAGATTCCCAATTAGCTTCATAGTTCTGAGCGCGTAAACCGGAGCAGAAAAAGCAAGTCGTAATTAGGATAAAAAATATATTGCGCATCATAATCAATATTTAATTCAATAAAAGTGACTTAAATCACTCAAGGGCTGTAAATGAATCGTGACTCATTTTGTGAGAATCGAGCTAACTTTGCCGTTGGGCCAAATTAATAAATAATGAGAGGAGATCTTCCTTCAAAAAAGAAAATAGCCTTTCCTGTATCACATGAACTGGAGAGGTATCTGGCCAAGCATGGAAATCTTATTGATATTTCCCTGCAATATGAGGACCTTCTCCGGTATCAGGAATCCATTCCACTCCTTGATCTGGAACATAACGATACCCTTTGGCGCAGTGTGTTTTACAATGAGCATGATATCGAGGAGATTAGCAAGGAATTAAAAATGATCTATGCCTATCTTAAAACCGATGGGGATGTGGAGGTCATGCAGCACTTATCGATAGCCCGGATTGACTTCTGTACATTTGGAAACACTCATCCATTCCGTATCCGGATAATAAACCGGTTAAATGATAATTACGATCATTTCTACATCAAGAAAGTGGATGCCAGCCGGGTATACGGTTTGGAACTGGAGAATTTGATTTCCCCCAATCGATTTGACTATTTCATCAGCAGATCCACCCTGATCGAAGAACACATTGCGGGAATTCCCGGTGACGACTTCATGAAAAAAAATCTGGATGACAATGCTTTTAATCAAATCCGGATGGCCAAAGAATTCATTAAGTTTAATGAGCGCTGTTTTGTCCGGCTTCTGGGCGATATGCGCGCTTATAATTATGTGGTTGACATTACTCCGGATATTGAAGGTTCCCAATTCCGGATCCGGGCCATCGACTTTGACCAGCAATCCTATGAGGGGAGAAAAAGCTTTTATCTTCCCCAGTATTTCAAAGACAATAACCCCTTGATTTTTCTGGGAATCAAACACATGAAAGCCGAGGCAGTCAAGCAATATCAGATGGAAGAGCGCAGTCTCATCGCTCACCGGGTCAAAAATTCCCGGAGCCGCCTCAACGAACTTTTCCGGGTCATGGTCCAGGATAAATTATCCTTTCCGGATAAAATTGAACAACTGAAGCGCGAACTGATCAAACACCATAAAAACGAGGCATTTGCCAAGTGTCAAAGTATGGGGGAAATCGTAAGAACCAATTTCATACTACTACTGCAAAAGGATTTCAAGCAAAGTATTGTCTTATAAAATTTGGCTGCCAAAAACGAACTTTGATTAAATCAAAGACCTCAATCAGGTGACGCTTTTTCCAGATAACATAGAAGATATGGGTTAAAATTCTCTTAAAATTTGGCTCATCTCCTGCTAATCTAACTAGTGTATTACTGACATATACCGGAAAATCGCTATCTATACACCCTAATTTAACGAACTAAATCTATCAGAATGAAAAAAATTGCACTTTTTGGACTACTGTTGGTCTTTGCTTTTGCAACCACTGAAATCTCTGCACAGGAACGTCGTGCTCCATCTCCCGGAGCCAAATTAGAACAAAAGGTGGGATTGACAGATGTCACTATCGAATACTCCCGACCTTCCATGAAAGACAGAAAGATCATGGGTGAGCTGGTACCTTACGGCAGTATATGGCGTACAGGAGCCAATACGGCGACCAAGATTACCTTCAGCGATGACGTAACTATCGAGGGTAAGTCCTTGATGGCCGGATCTTATGCCATCCTCACGATGCCTGGAATGGATAGCTGGGGAGTCATGTTCTACAAATTCGGTGAAGCAGGATTTAATACCTATGTAGAAAAAGAACCCGATTTAAAAGTAATGGTTGAGCCGGTAAAAATTGACTGTAACGTAGAGTCATTTTTGATTAACGTTGATGAATTGAGAGACAATAGCGCCTCGATTCAGTTTATCTGGGAAAATACCATGGTACCCGTTTCGCTCGGAGTAAAATAAAACTCTAACCTTGCAATATTAAAGCCCGGACAAATGTCCGGGCTTTTTTTTTTACGGGTCTTTTCTCCTATTCAACATCTCTGAAATCGCATTCTCACGGAAATAAATGCGTTTTATCTCTTCTTGATTTAGAGCCTTTTTAAAAATGGCTAATTCGTCAATTTTACCAACATAATTTAGTCCAACATAAATGCGGGCCTGTTCCACATCCCAGGTAAATGATTCACTGACGGGTCTTTCACCCTGAAAAATCCCATTTACATAAAATGATGCTTTTGCCTGAGGGTTATTTATCTCGTCAAAGACAATGGCTACGTGCGTCCAGACTCCACGGTCAAATGGCCGGTCATTCGCAACAACCAGTCGTTCAGTAAATTTCGGATTATCATCAGGAGAAATGTTGTCTGGATTCCATTCATTTAGATCCCCAAAGACACCCATTCGGAATAGTCTGGGATTTTTATCGGAGAAATCCACCCAATAAGCTCCATCATTATATCCCGAGTCAGTAATTTGAATTGGATCACAAAATCCAGGTTCTAAATCTTTTTCCGGATTAAGACTAAGCCAAAATGAAATGGTACCGGAAATACCAGAGTCTCCATAGGATATATTATTCTTTGCATTGTAATATAAAACCTCCCGGGTCTTATTTCTAAAATGCAGTGCTCCCCCAAATCGTCCTCCATCTGTCGATATTTCTATTTCGGGGACATGAATACCCGGTTTGCCGGTTTGAGATTGATCATAGCTTCTCGCTGTATTTATTACAGCATCTCCAAGTGAAAAATCCGCTGTCGGCCCCTGATCAAACGAGCTGTAAAAGAGGAGATCAGCAGTCAATTCCTGAAAAAAGGCATTCTTGCCGTTCCTGACGAAGCCGGCAACTTCACCTACGGTAGCAAACCATATTTCGGGATGCTCTTCCTTTACATACCGGATTAAATCTTCGAGCATACCGGTCCTGGTGGTTTGATTTCCTCCCTCACCGATTTCATGACCGGCCAGCACTACCCATGATCCATTTTCTATGGCATTTTCCAATATGGGCTTAATCTCTTTTTCAAATTCCTTTCCATCCATCTCGATTCCCTGTAACTGCGCAAAATCAAGAAACCAGGGATCGTTGGCTGCTTCGTCAAGCCATCCCCGTCCAGAGGTAAAGAGCTCATCCACCAGCGGTACATAACTCCGTGTATCTTTCCCTTTTCCCACGAATGTTTGTCCACAACTATAGGCAAAACTAACCGGCTCCACCTGCAAGAGTTCCATGATCTGCCGGTTTGACTCAATCAATTCCGCCCTCATGCTGGTCAGTGTGTAGTTCTCCAATGCTTTATTCCGGGCCCAGGGAAAATTTCCGGAACATGGATGTACCAGGGTATGATTGCCTATTTCATGACCATCTGCCACCGCTTGCTTCCAACCGTCCAGGCGTTGCTTAACTCCTCCCGGCAGCACGTAGTAGGTCACCTGGACATCATGTTTCCGAAAGAGATCCAGGCCGACATCCACGTTACTCAAACGGGCATCATCAAAGCTTAGACTTAGTGCCGCTTTGTAACCCTCCGGCCAGGGGAATCGATTGTCTTGCTGAGCCCCCAGCGAAGTCAAAGTCCAGGCGAATATGACAATAAGGATTAAGCGTCCCATAATTGAAATAGATTTGCAATTAATAAGTAAAGCCGATTAAATTAGTCTTTATTTTCCTGCCGTTTAAATAAAGGAGTCAAAATCAGCCAAATAACCGGAGGCACCAAGGCACTCAAAATGACGGCCATTGTCGGATTTTGTACTCCGGCATGTCCAATATAGGCAAAGACAAAACCCATGGGCAAGGCACTGGCCAAAAGGGCCAGATGATACTTTAATTTTGACATCCGGTTTAATCCAGCCATACAGGAGATTACTTCCGGGAAAACCGGCATCCAACGGGATAACACGACCAGCCATCCTCCTACCTGGTTGAAGGTCTTCACTCCTTTTTCGAAATCGCTCTTTCCTAATATTTTCATCGCCCCCCTTTCTCCCAGGGATCGGCATAACCAATAGCCCACTGATCCTGACACAAATGATCCTAAACCGGCAATGAGTCCGCCCAACCAGATGCCATACACATAGCCCAATCCCGACATGACCAGACTACCCGGAATGGGCAAGATTAAGTCCAGGATCAACAAGAGCATTCCTGCCAGCCAGGCCCAGCTGCCATATCCACTCAACCACGAAATCGCTCCCTCAAAAGTAAATCGCTCCTCCCAGGCATCTCCCCAAATAAAAAATGGAATTAAGATCAGAATGGTTAATCCAAAAAATAATAGAATCTGTTTCATGCTTATATTTATACCCGGTATAGAGAACTCAATTTAACTAAAATCGTCAGATCATGATTTTGGCCATCGGTAAACCTAATTGTAGACTTCAGGTAGAATCCCGGGCCAGAATGAAAAAGAATAAATTCATCAATAAAAGAAATTCACCTTAATGGCTAAACCCAGACCACAATCGATACTTCCGGAAGAAATTCCGGAGATTGCCCGGGAAATTGTCCGAAAGGTAAAATTCCCGATGTTGGCAACCATTGATCAAGATCAGCCGAGGGTAAGACCGGTATCTCCACTGTTGACCAGAGATTTTGAAGTATTTATTGGTAATTTACGCTCTTACCACAAAACGCAGGAGATCGCCAGAAATAACCAGGTTGAATTATGTTATCTGGATGCAGATCACAATCAGGTCCGTATTACGGCGATTGCCGAAATCGTAAAGGACCGGGAATTACTGGAAAAAATATGGTCTAAAAATCCATTATTGAAACATTATCTGGGAAATATTGATAATCCCGAATTGATTGTATATCGGTGTAAGCCTATTAGGGTGAAATTCATGCAGGAATGGGCTTTGGAATATCATGAAGTGCCTATTAGCAACTAATATACGGGGACTCCGATCGAACTATCAACTTGTTGAGTACCTCATGTAATTTGAACCAAAAATAAAAGAACTGAATCATTCTATTCAAAACAAAGAAGGATACCCACAAGGCATTGAGCGAATCATAAAAGAGTGTCATTTTGCTGTGATTGAATCGCTTGAAGAGCCGGAAGACATCCATAGCAGCATTCATCAGGCTCGTAAGAATATGAAAATGATGCGGGCAGTTCTTAGGCTGATCCGATTTCAACTCCCCGGTAAAATATATAACCGCGAAAATAAATTTTACCGGGATGTCGCCAGGCGGCTTTCATTGGCCCGTGATCTCACCGCCATGACCGAAACGATTGACAAACTTACTTCGACGAAGAGAAAGCAATCGACGGAAAATTCACTGATTCAAATCAAGGACGAGATCCTCTCATCGCGAAAGAATTATACGCAGGAACATCAAAAGCTGATTTTGAACTCCGCTTCCCTGCTGAAGGATCACTCTCCGATCAACGAAGAACTGGAGTGGGATGAAGATTACTTCAGGAATCTTTTAAAGGGGCTGGGCAAGATTTACCGGCAGGCTTATAAATACCAGCAAAAATGCAGCCAGCACAACACGGATGAGCGCATGCATGAATACCGGAAAAAAGTGAAATATCTTCGTTATCACCTGACCATATTGAAAAATATGTGGCCGAAAATGGTGGTCGCCTGGGAAAATGAATTAAACCGGTTGACCGACTTTCTTGGTGACGCTAATGATATTGTTGTCCTTTCATCACACCAGAAGAAAATTCATAAGAATTCGATGGATTCTCAAACAAAGGCGGTGCTGGAACGCAGAAAATCGAGGTGCCATCGGGAAGCCCTGGCATTGGGAGCTAAATTATTTGCTGAGAAACCCGGACCTTTCAAAAAAAGGATCGAGGTCTACTTACAGGAATGGGAAGCCATCGGGAACGTCTGAATGAGCACTTTTAGCCAGGAATTGTTTGATATTGGACTATAGATCCTGATCAGCGGCCAGATAGTACCGCTCAATCATCTGGTCAAAGGCGGCCAACTTGGGACAACGTCTGCATTGATTGCCTTTCTTGTACTTCTTACAGCACTTTTTCTTATAGTTTTTACAGGACCATCCCTGCTCAACAAGCATTTCGGAAGGCTTATTTGCTATCTGACCGGTCTCTGTTATAGAATGTTTCTCTGACACTAATCCCATGACAGTACAAGATTAAATATAATCCTCTCTTCATACAATCACTTATTTTAGGATTCTAATACCTAATGTTGGGTAGTTTCCTCTTTGATAAGATGTGTTATTGTGGGTATAATATAAAAGAATGAAAAGTGCCAGCGCCATCCCTGAGATCACCATTCCAAATTTCTCTTCCCTCAATAATTTCCTGGTAAGTTCGAATTGACCCTGACCCTCCGGCAGGTAAAACTGCAGTAAACCAGATTCCGGGTCCGGATACAGGGTAACAACTTCTTTTGTCCTCTGATCCTCAAGAAGCCAGTGAGGAAAATACAATGTCTTTACAGTTACGATGGCCGGGGAGGTTAGAAATACTTCAAGATGCCAGATCCTTGTGTCCTTTTCGACTCGCAACTTCTCAACTCCATCCATTTTTCGATTGATCCCTATATCTGGTAACGAGTCTGTGACAGAGATCCAGCTTGAGATGCCTTCCTGATGAATTTTGAAGGCCGAAAGAGGATCATTTAAATCAACTTTGGTATAATCTCCCAAATAGTATTTACTTTCAATCATCCACTTTGGCCGGTATTCCAAGGCATTTCGAGGCTCAATTTGTTCAAAGGAAGAAATCGATGGAGGAAAATACACCCATACTACCGCAGCAATTGCCCCGAATAATAACATTACAGGAAATAATCTCAAAAGGAAGAGATGTAACAGTTGATTTTTTATTAAGGAATTAACCAGAACGTTCCAGAGCACCGGAACAAGAAGTCCGAAAATTAAAATACAACAAAAATCAATCACCACTCCCAGTCGATAGGGAAATTGTACTGTATTCAGTATTTCGATATATTGCCAAATCGGGCGAGATAAATTAGTTATGAAAAACCAATATACGATCAGATTTATCCCCGAAGCACTTAGTATGGATATCAATGAAATGGATAATTTCTGACGAATGCTATTTTTCGAAAAAAAATAAAATAAAATAAGTAGTAATGCAATCATTGAAATCAGGGATAGTGCCAAATAAACACTATGTCCAAATACCGGAATGCCACCTGGTCTGCCAAGCAACCAATTTTCCACCTCATAGCCGGACCCCTGACCAAGGACCCAGGCATTCACCGGCAATAAATCAAGGAGGGAAAGAGCTGGCACCAGGTAAAAAGCCGATAAAGCAACGGCGAGGCAGCCCGCCAAAAACAATTGGAATAGATTCCTGGCCCAATGAGAGTCCTTCCTAGTGCCTAGCTGAAATATAATTAGAGCGGGTATCGCTAACAAAGCACTGGGAAGGTGTGATAAAATGAGCGCCGTATAAGGTAATGCAACCCTGATAAGGTATGCCTTGTCACTCTCGGCAGTAAGAATTCCTTTCAGGATCAGGGGCAACCAAATATAGGCCATGGTTTCACCCCAGGCTGACCGTACTTCGAGATCTATATAATGATAGGGTATAAACATGTAGGCTATTGCAAAAAAAGTAGACCAGTACCGGCCGTGAAAAAGCCTGAAAAGGCTATAAATACTAATTCCTGAAAGGAACAGAATTGCGGTATGTCCCAGGGATAATAATCCGATATCATCCAGTAGGCCCCGGAATAATATGCTGAGAAAGGCATTTACATAAAATGGAAGCGGGGCATAAAAATAGAATATCGGAGCCCCCAGATCATCGAGATAATTAAATAGCCATCGGGGCAAAATCTCGCCTGCAAATAATTGCTCGGTAAAATGCTCCTGCCAGAATAGATTGTAGCGAAGACTGTGACCTACGGGATAGCCCAAAAAGTTATGAATTACAAAAATAAACGCTAATGCAGCCGTACCGATCGCCAGAAATGGTATGGAATGGCCTATTGCAGTTTTGTATTTAAGTTTGGGTAACCTCAATGTAAGAAAACTAGAATCTCGAAGTTAATGGTTTATATACACACCGAATATCCAATCTCATATTCATTAATTTGATTGATGTTCCTGGAATTTTTATCTTGTTAAAACTTCGATAATCCAGCAATGTCGTTGCCTCAACCTCAAAAAACCGTCTTCATCCTTGGGATAGTGATCCTTCTTTGCAAGATCAGCTATAGTCAAGCCCTTCTTTCAGGTCATACCTGGGTACCGAAGGAATATTTCCTGGATCACTCCGGTGGTGTAACTGTTCTTGAACTTAAACAAAAGGATTTCCAACCATACGATCATAATCCTCAATTACCCATTAGCCAGGGTGCCAAACTGTGGTTGAAGATAAATATCTCAAGAGATTATACATCCACCGCTCGTGAAGATGATTTGATCATTACGAACATTTACCGGAATCATGATTTTTACTTCCAGTTGGAACTCTACGATGATAAGCTTCAACTGGCAGGCAAGGCGGGTAACTGGCTTTCTAAAAAAGAACTCTCTTTTCCCGCGAACCCACAGGTGATTGCAGTCGATTCTCAGACGATTAAATCTTCCTTTCTGATTGCGGTAATTGCCTTAACCAAGGGAAACATATTACCGATAGAGTTAGCAATA
This sequence comes from Saprospiraceae bacterium, assembly GCA_020436835.1. Lineage (GTDB taxonomy): Bacteria > Bacteroidota > Bacteroidia > Chitinophagales > Saprospiraceae > JABDMH01. Next base: position 9,646 of record JAGQWZ010000630.1, read on the forward strand.
AGTAACCGGGCAGGCCTGGAGGAAAGCATAAAAAATTACCAGGCCGATTATGCTTTTGATCACCTGATCACTCAAGGCACATTTTTCGGGATTATTGCCATCTGTTTGATTCTCATTTTTACCCAATACTTAAATTATCGCGAAAAAGCATACGGGTGGTACCTGCTGTATCTGGTATCTATTGTGTTTTTATATCTCAGGAATCTCAATGATCCAATTAGTCTTTATCTGACCGCACATGGAGTCCATGGCAAATATCTGTATGCCCTGGAACCTCCGCTGCAGTATTTTATCTTCAGCAGCTATATATTTTTCATTTATCACTTTATCAATCTTTCTCAAAGCAAGAATTGCCGGTTGAAGCAGCTGTTTATATTTCACGGAATTCTCTTTCAGCTGATCATCGTGGCAGATCTGTTCATCCAGATTTCATTTGATATCGAAACAAGCCACCAATTATATAATCTGATCAGATTATTCTTTTTTCCCCTTCCTTTAATCCTGATCATCTATTTATGGGTCAAAGACCGCTCTCCATTTGCCATCATTGTGCTGGTTGGCACCTCTCTGGTGGCCTTGCCTTCCCTCTTCACCGCCTTTATCAACTGGGGTGAAGGCGTCGTAGGTTTTATGTCAAAAGACGGGCTTATCCGTTCTTTTGAATTTTACCGGTCTGGTGTGAACATTCCCATGTATAGTACCCGGATCGGTATTTGTCTCGAAATCCTATGCTTTACGATTGCTTTCAATTACAAGAACAAATGGCAATTCGATCAATTAAAGAAAGCAACGGATTTTCCCCGACCTGCGTCACACCCACTTGTCGAGCAACTCAGAAATCTCATTTACGGTCAATTTCAAAAAGATTATTCACTGGATCAGCTTTGCACCGAAATGGGGGTCAGTCGTAGTCATCTTCATAACATCATCAAGAGAGAAACAGGAAAATCGGCCTCGATTTTTATTCGATCCATAAGGCTCGAAGAGGGTCGCAAATTATTATTCACGACTGATCAAACCATTGCAGAAATCGCTTATAGTGTAGGCTTTAATGATCCCAATTACTTTTCGCGTATTTTCAGTAAAGAGTTCGGGATCAGTCCCAGGCGAATGCGAGAGAATAATAAGGAGTAGTATTGTATTTAGTATTCAGGGGCCGGTAGGTAAGGGGTACCATGAGCAAGTAGTCAGTTCCCAGTATTCAGCATTCAGCATTGCCACGACAAATGATTTATATTACTTCTTTTTGAAGCCTGCTCCTAAATTCTCCTCTATTTTCTCCAGGTGGCAATTCAGTCTTTATTAAGATCGCTCTCTGTTCAATGCTCCGTGCTCAATCCTATTTCCCCTCCGTCTTCAATCTCCCGTCTTCCGTCTCCCGTCTTTTTTGCATTCGTCATTCGTCACTCGAAAAATTCGTCACTCGAAAAGGCTCAGGGATCTCTGCTCTCCACAGGGCTCTGGCTCAAGCTCCCTGATCCTACTCCCGTCTCCATCCCCTCTGCCTTCAAGTAGTCAGTTCCCAGTATTCAGCATTCAGCATTGCGACGACAAATGATCTATTTTCTTCAGGAGCTCGCTCAGTCTTTGTGAGAGGGCGCTCTCTGCTCAATGCTCCGTGCTCAAGCCTATTTCCCCTCTGCTCCCTGCCCCGGCCCTAAAGGGTGTCCGCCCGCTACTGTCCCGAGCGGAGTCGATGTGTCGTCCCGAGCGGAGTCGATGGGACAATAGTCCAGACATTAAAGACAATAGTGCTAATGCATCTGGCTGTAACTTCTGAGCTTTAGCAAAACACTACCGTTAGAAGATGTCAGACTTTTTGCAGAAGCTGAATGAGGTCACTGAGTCCTGCTACCGGGATGAGGCACTTAAAGCGACGAATCTGCATGAACACCTCCGGATGTCACGATCGGCTTTGCACTATAAATTAAAAAAACACCTGGATAAATCGACGGCTGAATTTCTTACTGACTTCAGAATTACTAAGGCAAAAGAACTCCTGTTGAAAAGTACCGAGTCCATTAAAGTCATCGCCTTTCAGGTCGGATTTCGCGATCCTAATTATTTCAGCCGGGTTTTTAAGAAACAGG